>JAZRSB010000069.1:0-57573 GCA_045651325.1 Candidatus Spyradenecus sp. | reverse complement strand
TCGCCTGGTTCTTTCCCGTGAAATTAACGGGAAGCGATATGAAGATGTTGAAGAAATTAATCTGCCGTCTCTGCCCCCGCCGCCGCCTCTGCCTCCGGGTGAGGACCTTGATTTGGTTGTTGGAGAATCGATTTGGGATTCTGCGAGTGAAACTTACGATGTTCCTGTGACATTTAGTGGTCTTGGGTCTGACTTTAAGTCGGCAGTGCTGACGGTAAACGGCAAGTCTGTCCCAGTTGAAAGTGCTTCCGGTCAGACTTTGAAATCCCTTTGTCCGGGGGAATATCGCCTGGCTCTTTCTCGTGAAATCAACGGAAAGCGCTATGAAGACATTGAAGAACTCACCTTGCCGCCGCAAAAGCCTCCCACGACAATTCGAGGGGATGCACAGACGAATTCTGGGGTTGAGATGGAATATACGCGATTGTCCGACGCTGGCAAGGGAGTGCTTGTTGTACGTATCATCACGCATGGCAAGAGCGTTCGAGAAATTGAATATGGCGGAAAAAGCTATATCGCAACCGATAATGTTGTCTGTATTCCTGATGTGAGCAAGGATGCGGAAAACACGAAAATTCTTATCCGTTTTGATAATGACGATCGTTTGACGGAAGATTTTAAGAAAGCTTTGAAATGAAGAGGTATTTTTGTGCACAGATTTCAAACCAAATAAGCACTGGTATGTCGAATATTTGCATTCTCGGCATCAAAGGTGCCGGTAAAACCGTTTTTATTTCTGTGTTGGCTAACCGTTATCGAGAAATTCGTGACGGGAAACCTTACATGGAGTTTAAGAATTACAAAACTAATCGCTACGTATCAGAGGTTTGGGATCGACTGACGAAAGATCGACGATGGCCGGATTCCACACTTCCCGGAAGTTTTGAAGAGCTTGAATGGACTTTGCATGCCCCTGATGGGCAATTGTACGGATTGAGAGTTCTTGATGCGCCGGGGCAGGATGTGCAGGCGATTTTTTCCGAACAAAAATCCCTTTCAGATGAACAGAAAAAATTAGCGGCGCATATTGATGCGGCTGATTGTGTCGTTTTCTTGATAAACTTAAGTTGTATTGTTAGGGCGGAATCAGCAAAAGAGCGTTCGGACTACGAAATCCCTATTGTCTTGGCGGTAAAGCGACTTTTGTTGTGTGGCGTGAGGGTCGCAATTTTATTCTCGCAACACGATGAGCTGAGGCGAGACGGAGTTGTTGGAATTACCATAGGTGCGGCCGATAAAAAGACTCTTATAAGCGAAACAGTCGGTATGTCTGCCATTGAGGCTGTCAAAAAGTGGCTCCCTGCGGCTTATAAAGTTTTAAAAGCGCAGATAGATGCCAAAAACTCCAAGGTTTATGTAAATTTTGTTGCTGCTGTTGCTGATACCGTTTCGGAGGTGGATGAGTGTAGTATAAGTCGGAATTTCCCGAAAGAGAACTTTGGGTCTTACGGCTTGGACGAGGCGTTGGCTTGGATGACTGCAAGTATTACCTCACAAAAATTGGAAATGCTTCGCGAGTGGAGGAAAAAGATGCTTGGTCGTTCTTTTCTGCGTTGGGGTGTTTGGAGTATTGGCTTATTTGTGATTATATTGGTGATAGGAAAAGGTTTTGTAAGCTGCAAAGAAAAGAATTTTCTCGAAAAACAGAAGACTTTTTTACGAGAGAACAAGTACGAACAAGAATACCGGGATCTTGAGAAAAAAAAGAATGAAATCGGATCAAAACTTGGAGATGTTGACTTAAAACTTCGTGTTCTCGACGCTAGGAGAGAGAGTATTCAGAATTCTTTCAATGAAGGATTGAGAGTTTTTAATGAAGAGATGAATTTTCTCGAAGATGAAAAAAAGAATCGGTATGAGAACTATGATAATGAAAAGAGATTGGCACTTGCAGACCTCGAAAAGGAAAGGAATATAAAAAAAGAGGAAGTGGAAGGAAAGAAAAGAGAAATTTCTTCTCAGGAACAAAAATTAAAAAAACTATTAGACGAAGTCTATTTTACGAAATGTGACATCCTTCATGCGGGGGAGTTATCGGAATGGTGGAATTGGGACATTGATCATGAGTTTTGGGGGAATGATGATATTCACCTTAAAATTCTTGAACGAAATTGGACTCGGGCTGATCTAACGATTACTCCTGATGATGAAGATCTTTCTATCTTTTCGATAGAGCTTGGTTTTGACGGGGAAAGTGATTTTCATTTTGACGATTATTATGACTTTAAGGGCAAGTCTGCCAAAGCCCGACTTATGTTAGTTTGTCGTGATTTTGATCAGGAAAGAACCAATCGAGAAGAGTATGAGCATAAGATGAAAGATTTTTCTAATCGTAAGTATGCGCTTGATGCGGAGTGGGCGGAGTACAGCCATTTGTATGATAGCGGTGTAGCTTCTTGGGATAATACGAACGACCAACAGAAGAAAAAGGCAGACACAGACTACAATGCTAAAGCTTTAGCCATAGAGTTGAAAATTGATGCCGAGAGAGAGAAGTTCACTAAAGAACAAGAAGAACTTACTGAAGAGAAAGAGAAACTTACTAAAGAGAAAGAGGATTATGATAGAAAAATACACGAGGAGATATCTGGGGACGTTGGTAGATTTAGAGAACGTTGCAATACAAATCTTCGATACATCCTATTGTGTTTTGGGAGCGTGTGGTTGGTTGCGTGGGCTATAGCGGCGTTCCGCATTTTTCGAAAAAAAGAAATTTTGAGCTAAAGAGACAGGAGGCGAAAGTGATTTACTATTTTGTATTTGACCATTTTAATCCGTCGTCTCCGGAGGATTATTGGAAGACTGAAGCGGGGTGTGAGGTTCCGGAGTGGGTTCGTCATATTGCGCAGGACGAGCTGGTGCGTAAAAGTGTATCGCAAATAAAGCCGGCCGATTGGGATAATGAAGACGTCGTCGCAGCAATGAAAATCAATTCGGAGCGTGCATGCCTGTTCCGAGTTTATTGCGGTGGCTTGGATATAAAGGGACGGGGAAATCGATGGGTGATACTGCTTGCAGAGGGGCCCCGTAAGGAGTTTGAGGGAACGGATATCTTGTCTGTCGCCAAATGTGGGGCTTTTGAAAAATTTAAATCTTTTTCGCAAGAAAAAGACGTTAGGGTACCTGAAATTACCCAAAGAGAATGGATGAAGATGCCGCCGGATACATCTCTGCGCATTTGCTCCGGAACATTGGAAATTTCAGATGCAAGCATGTTGCAAAAGATTTCTCTTGCGCTCACTTCGAATAAAAACGTGCTAGAATCAACAATATGGATGGAGAAGAGGGGAGAGAAAGTGATGGCAAAAGCGAATGTCACGAACGGGGGAATTAAGGGAGGGACAGAAAGAATGGGAGCGCAGAGTAAGGAGAAATCCAGATGGTTTATTCGTGTGTTAAGTCTTGTCTTTATGGTTGTTCTTGGTGCTTTGATGCCAACTTGGCTGTGGATTAACGCTAGAAGGGGCTATGAAATGCAAAAAGAAAAAAATGATGAACTGTGTCAGCAAATTTCCCGCTCTCAAGGTCGTTCTGAGCGAAAAATTAAAAACCTTGAAAGAGATCTTACGGATTTGAAAAAACGAAATTCGTATTTCGAAAGTGAAAATAGACGGCTTAGAGAAAATCTACAGCGGCATGAATCTTTTTGGGCTAATGTAGAGAAATTAGAGAGTCGTGCGGAGGAATTTCGGGAAAAAATTAATCAGTGTACACACGAACTCTCTGAGACATTGAATGAAATCCGGAGGGAATTTGAGCAGTGAGCCGAATTTGCATCCGTTATTCTGACGATGATTCCCATGCGATTTTAAACAAGCTATTTTGATTTCTTCAAAATAATAAGCTGACTTGTTGCTACCACTAAATAAACCCAATTATCGAAATGACAAATATTCATATTTTAGGCGTAAAGGGAGCCGGGAAGACAGTTTTCGTCTCCGTCTTGGCGCAACGGTTTCGTCGGTTGCGCGACGGATGCCCGTACTTGGTATTTAATGATGCAGAAACAAATTTTTATGTTTCTGATGTATGGGAAACGTTAACGCAGAAGCGTAAGTGGCCAGCTCCAACGGTGCAATGGGAGAGGCTTTCTTGGACACTTTGTACTGCTGACGGACGTAAACATAATTTGACCTTTTGGGATACGGACCAGTACAGGAGGGAGTGTCTTCGATCAGATATGGCTATCCTCCTTGTGGATTTACTTGAAATTGTGGGTTCAAGCGGGGGGCACGTGCATATCTTGAGAGTTCGATTGTATTAACATTGAAAACGTTGCTCGCAAACGGGAAGCCTCTTGCAGTGCTCTTGTCTAAATATGATTTGCTGAAAAAATACATCGAACAACATCGGGAAGACATAACGTTTCAATTTGTCGACGAGAAGGAACCGGAGATGGTAGCCCTCGAGGTATTGCGACGTTGGTTTCCCGAGGCGTATGTCAATTTGAAAAACGCATCTAAGCGAACTTATGTCGGTTTTGTTTCTTCTGTCGCAGACATGGAAAAACGTGTGGGTGCTGATGTTCACAATAATAACATAGACAATTCGCAAGTTGAGTTAAACGAATCCGCAGAGGGGGGCGAAAAGGTTTTCCCTCGTGAAAATTTCACCTCCTACGGATTTGACGAGTTGATGTCTTGGATAACAACAAGTCTTACCACTATAGCGCGAAAACGCCGTTTAAATTTCTGGCTGTGGATAACAACACTGATTGCCGCGCTTGCGGGATGTTGTTTTGCCGTGTGGGAATGCGCCGTTGCAGGTTGGGTATACGAGAGCAGATCCGCCACGCAGGAAATAGTTGAGCCTCCTCCGCCGAAATCGATAGAACTTACACCGGATGCGGGTCCTACGATTTTTACTGTTCCTCTAGATAATACGATATCAATGGATTTCGTAGGAGTGTCTGCGGGAACGTTTATGATGGGGAGCCCGAAAAATGAGGAGGGACGCTATGAGGACGAGGATCAGGTCCAGGTGAATATCACGAAAACATTTTACATGGGAAAAACTGAGGTAACACAGGCGCAATGGAAAGCGGTGATGGGCAATAATCCCTCATATTTTAAGGGAGACAATCTTCCGGTGGAATGTGTGTCTTGGGATGAGGCGATGGAGTTCTGTCGCAAGCTGACGGATCGGGAGCATTCAGCGGAGCGTTTGCCCCGCGGGTGGAAATATACGCTCCCAACCGAAGCCCAGTGGGAATACGCCTGCCGTGCAGGAACGACAACGAGGTTCTCTTTCGGGAATTCGGACAAGGAACTGTATCGATATGGAAATTTCTACGACCGTTCCGGAGATACGAAATACGATGCTGCTTTTAGTGAGAAATGGGGAATTTCGCCGGATACATCGCAGGATGACGGGTTTGTGGAAACTGCGCCCGTCGGGAGGCTTCGTCCGAATGCATGGGGACTTTACGATATGCACGG
This sequence comes from Candidatus Spyradenecus sp., assembly GCA_045651325.1. GTDB lineage: Bacteria > Verrucomicrobiota > Verrucomicrobiia > Opitutales > UBA953 > Spyradosoma. Next base: position 52,135 of record JAZRSB010000069.1, on the reverse strand, counting down.
CAATGTGTGGGAATTGTGTTTAGACTATTATAATCCTCGCTTAGCCGGAGGAGAAAATCCCAGTAGAACGACTCCCGGAAGCGGAGAATACGGCTCGTACCGCGTGGATCGCGGCGGGAGTTGGTGCAACCGCGCGCAGGATTGTCGCTCTGCGTATCGCTGCTACTATCCGCCCGGCAATCGCTTCAGAGACCTTGGCTTCCGCGTTGCCTTGGTTCGGGAATAAATATCCATTGTTTTTCTGTGCTAAAAAATGAATTTCGGAATGGGCGAGCGAGTATGCGGGCGGAGCGGAGCCGCCCGCAACGAGTGAAGCTGATTCCGAAAACCGGAATGATTTTTGTCTGAACCATGCAACATAAATTTTGTTAGTATTAAGTAAGTAGGTGTTATCATGAAAAACGTTATTTCTACTCTTTCTTTGATTGCTATTGCGGCGCTTGTTGTACCGGTAGCGAAAATTTATGCGGATGTTTTTCCGGAGGCGACAAGGAAGTCCGAAGCCGTGAAGCGTTCGGTGCGCGTGGAATACCGTATTCCTGCACTATCGGTTAACAAAAATGGAGGCAAGGTGCGTTGGCTTGATTTTGAGTTTGTCCGGCGTGATACGGCCTATCCGCTTACAGTTTTTACGGGTAATGTTGAATCCGGCGGAACAGGTCCCGAAGTCGCTGCTAGTGTTTGGAGCGCGGCAATGGTTTCTGCTCTGATGCGGGGAGATTTGATGACGGGCACGCGGATTTCCGTTAGTTTCCCCGGTGGAATCGACGGTCCGAGTGCGGGCGGAATGTTTTGCTTGGCGATTTTGAGTGCTCTCGACGGACGTGAGTTTCCGAGGGATTTCGCGATGACGGGAACGATTTTGCCGGACGGAAGCATTGGCCTTGTGGGCGGGGTCGCTCAAAAAATAGAGGCCGCGGCGAAAGCCGGAATTAAGCGGGTTTGCATTCCTGCACTCGGGCGTGTGGAAGAAGACGACGATTCGAATCTCACGGATTTAACCAAAGTCGCAGAAGAAAATGGCGTTGAGTTAATTCTCGTTGAAACCATAGAAGAAGCTTATGCTGCGGCACACCGCTTGCCCTTGCCGGGAAAAGAAGTGTTTTCGGAGCGAGAAATTTTGTCTGCCCCTCCTGAAACCGAGCAGGTTTGGTATGATAATGTCTTTCGCGACTATAATCGTTGTTCTGCTATTATTCGCCGACATGGAACGCGTTCGGATTCACTTTATTCTCACTATTACGAAAATAAGGCTCATTCTCTGCGGCTTTTTAAAGCCGGGTATTTTCAGTGTGCGGCTGAAAATGCTTTTGAATCCTTGCTTTTTATGCGGGCGTGGGATTGGGCCGATTACGTGTTCGATGACTTCTTAAGAAATAATGAGGCTCTTAAAAATACTTGGGGCGACTGCCTTGAAAATCCGGATAAGCCGGTAACGGCGGAAGATCGAAAATTACTGGACGCTTTTCGCAATCACTTTGGCGCTTTCTTAAAGCATGCTACTACGATTCCGGAGCCGGGAAAAGACGACCCGGACGTTCCTCGAGTTCCGTCCGGTGTCGGTTTTTACCGTGATGCGCCTTGGATAACGGAAATTACTGCCCAGCTCGAACCGGTACTCGCGGATGAAGATGCGTTGGCATGGGATGATTATTTTGAAATAAAACTGGAAAAGGAAATCAAAACAAAAGGCGATATCGTCTCCCATTTGCACTTAGTTAAACAACGTGCTGTTTGTTGGCGTTTTGCGCGCATCCGGGATAACGAATGTTCGTATTTTGTGGAAGTGGCCGAGGGGATTCCGCAAATAAACGGGAATGCTAATCTTATGAGGGCGGGAGCGTTTTATCATTCTGCCCAGTCGGCTGTTTATACCGGATTAAAAGCCGGATTCTCCCAATATTTTTCTGAAAGGAATAATGATCGATTACTGCACCGTTTTTTGCGTGGTTGCGCAGAGAGCGATTGTCGTTTTTCCGATGCCAATGAGGGAGAGAAACAAATCTCCGACCCTCCCTACAATGCGTTGGCAAGAATTATGACGGATTGCCGTTTGTTGGCTCTTGGCGCAGCCCTTCAGATAAAATACGGTCCGGATGTCGGAAATGTTCAGGGTGAGACGCTTTGGGCAAATTCTTACGAAAATGCGTATTTCCTGAATGCATTAATTCGAACGGCACGTAGGCAGGCATTGAGTAAAATCAAAAAATGCCGAGACAAAAACATCCCTTGTTTGGCTGCAATTTTGACCTTTGCCGAGGCGGAAACGTCGCATGGGAACCGCGAGCGGGATTTGCTGTCCGATGTGCTGATGAATTATTGGACTGCCGGGAACATTGCTCAGGCGTTGGATTTGTGCTTCGATGCTCAACCGACAGTAGAGCAGGCGGCAGAACAAGGAAACGCGGATGCACTTTTCCTGCTTGGCTATCGGGAGCTTTTAAGAAAAAACCGTGATAAATCGTACGAACTCTTGAAAAAATCCGCAGTTCAGGGTGATGCCCGGGCTCAGTTTTTTGTCGCTTATCTCGAGGAGCACAAAAACAAGAATAACAAAGCGGCGGTAGCGTGGATGGAGAAATCTGCCCGGCAAAATTATCTCCCCGCGTTAGAACTTCTTGCGAGATGGTATTGGCAGGGGAAAGACGGTTTTGTTGCCGAAGACAAAAAGAAAGCATTCCCGCTGTTTAAAAAGGCTGCTTATTTGGGGTCTGCGGATGCACAAGACCATCTGGCGTGGTTCTATATAAACGAGGGGGAAATTGTTCCCCAAACAGATGAAAATGTCGCAATCGGCAGAGAGTGGCAGCGTCTTGCTGCTGAGCGGGATAGTGTTTGGGCGCAGTTGAGATTAGCGGGAGATTGTCAAAGTCTATATAAAGACAGTTTTGGGGCGTTTCGTTGGCTTTCCCGTGCGGCCGAGCAGAATCACCCTTTTGCGTGTGCGCTGCTTGGGGATTACTATTTTTCGGGAACAGGGGTTGAAAAAGACGAAAAAACGGCCGTGAAATGGTTCAAGAAATCGGCGGAACTCGGTGACGAATACGGTCAGTATCGCTATGGTCATGCTTTATATCTCGGAAAAGGTGTTGCGGAAGATCGCGAGTCCGGATTGACGTGGCTTCGTAAAGCGGCAGAAAACGGAAGTGAAGAGGCAAAAAAATACCTCAAGGACTTAGAGGACGCCAATACACCGGCCTCTCGGAGCCAGACCACGCCAGATGTGCGGGACGACCAGCACCGCGTGGCTCCGGTGAATTCGGGAACGGCGACGGGATCGTCCGCGTCGTCTCCTGCGAGCGGAGAATATGTGATCCAGAACGGCGATACCTTCTCGAAAATCGCCAAGAAGGTCGGTTGCAAGGTCTCCGAACTCATGGCTCTGAATCCGGATATCGAACCGGCACGCCTGCGCGTCGGACAGAAGATCAAGGTCCCCGCTACCCGCTAGTTTGCCATGAAAACGCCGTCTCACTGGGAAGTTTCGGAAGAAGCGCTCTGGGCGGACTGTAAAGTTTTCAAGGTCTTTCGCGAAAGAAATCGTCACCGGCAAGACGGTCGGGAGGGCGATTTCTTTGTTGCTCACGCTCCGGCTTGGGTGACCTGCGTTTGCGTGACGGAGGACGGGAACTTTTTGGTTGAGCAACAGTATCGTTACGGGGTACGTGATTTGTCCTGGGAATTGCCGGGAGGCGTCGTCGAAGCGAATGAAGATCCGATTGATGCCGGTCCGCGGGAACTGCTCGAAGAAACGGGCTCGAAAAGGGCGCAATCGCTAATCCGGACGAAAACCGCATGGTCGGCCACCACTGGCTGCGCGCTCCGGAGCTCGCTCCGACCGCGGAACTGAGCAAGGAAATCGCGGAAACCCTCGAAAAGATTGAGGCCTTCGCGAAGAAGGTTCACAGCGGTGAAATCGTCGGCAGCGCAGGCGCATTCAAAAATCTTCTCAGCGTCGGTATGCCGGGACGCGACAAGATGAAAGTCTTTTTCCTCGATAACACGGATGCCGACGGCTGATTGACCCGGACCTCTAAGTCGTCTGCGTTCCTTTCGAAGACCGCTTCCGCGTTGTTGCGCTGGAGCGGTTTTTGTTGCGGTTTTAGTATAAGCCCCCTTGAGCGAAGCAATGCTTTCGGTCGTTCCCGCCTTTTTTGTTCCCGTGCCGGGAAAATTGTGATTTCATTAAGCGAAAACTTTTTTTAACTAACTGACTATGAAATACATTTCTACGCGCGGACTTGCGCCCGAAGTTTCCTCCACCGAAGCCCTTTTAAACGGTATTGCGCCCGACGGCGGGCTTTATGTGCCCGTCCGGATTCCGGGCGGCGATGCGCTTCCGGACTGGCTTGAAGCCGATTGCGATTATGCGGGAACGATGCGCAAATTGCTCGCGCTGTTTTTTGACGATATTCCCGAAAACGTCCGCAACGCCGCCGTGGAGCGCTCCGTTGCGCGTTTCGCCGATCCCGCCGTTCCCGTGCCGTTTAACTCGGTCTGCGACAACGTCCTTTTCATGGATCTCGCACAGGGCCCGACGGCGGCGTTTAAAGACGTCGCGCTGACGATTTTGCCGACGCTTTTGCAATACGCGGCGGAGCAGGCGGGCCTGAAAAAGGCGGCGATTCTGACCGCCACCAGCGGCGACACCGGCTCTGCGGCGATGCGCGGTTTCGCGGAAGTCGCGGGAACCGAAGTCCTCGTGTTCTTCCCGAAGACGGGAACCTCCGAAATTCAGCGCCGCCAAATGGTCTGCTGCGAAGGCGGCAATGTTTATGCCTGTGCCATCGAAGGCAATTTTGACGATGCGCAAGCCGGCGTGAAGGCCGTTTTTGCCGACGAAAAAATCCGCGCCGATGCCGCAGCGAAGGGCATTTTCCTTTCCAGCGCCAATTCCATCAACATCGGACGCCTTTTCCCGCAGGTGTGCTATTACATCATGGCTTGGCGCCAGTTGCATTTTTCCGGCATTCTCGGCGACGAAGGCTTCGATGTCGTTGTCCCGACGGGCAATTTCGGGAACATCCTTGCGGCGTTTTACGCGAAAAAGCTCGGCGCGCCGATTCGCCGCTTTATCGTTGCTTCCAACGAAAACAATGTCGTCGCCGAATTCATCAAGACCGGCGTTTACGACACGCACCGCGCTTTCCAAATCACGAATTCGCCGTCGATGGACATCCTCGTTTCGTCGAATATCGAGCGCTTTATTTTTGAAGTCTCCGGCCGCGATGCCGCGTGGACGCGCGAAAGCATGGCCTCGCTCAAGGCGACGGGAATTTTCAGATTCGAGGACGAAAAATGCCGTGCCGCGCAGGCTGCCGGATTCGATTCCGGATTTGCGACGCAGGCGGAAACGGAAGCCGCTATTGCGGAAATTCGTCGCGATGCCGGCTACCTCGCCGACCCGCACACGGCCATCGGCTGGAAGGTCTTGCGCGAGCTCGGTAATCGCGGAAGCGTTCCCGCCGTTATCGCGGAAACGGCCGCTCCGTGGAAATTCCCGGCGACGATGCTTCGTGCGCTCAAGGGCGCTTGCGCGGCTGACGATTTTGAAAACCTGAGCGAACTCGGCAAGCTCGCCGGAAAGGCTCCGCGCTTTGCTGAGCTCGAAAGCGCTCCGGTGCTTCACACGCGCGTTTGCGCGAAAGACCGCGTGGGCGATGCCGTCCGCGAAGTCTTCGGGATCTAACGCTTAAAAAATGCTCCGGGCGTAAAAGGCCGGAGCATTTTTTTGTCCTTTTTGCTCCTTATTTCCAATCGCAAACGACAATATTCCAAGCCAAATCTCTCCGGAGGATTTTGGAACAGGGGCAAAAAACGTCCTTTGATACTCTGTGTCTCCGTGTCTCCGTGAGAGGAAATTGGACGCGCGTGAGGCGCGGAGTCTTCGGAATTTAATTCCGCGGAATCAGGATTTCCGACGGGATAATTCGGAGGCGTAGTCTTTACCCAGGTGCTTCGCGCTGTGCTCGCACCAGACGCGGAGGGAACGCGGTCCCGCCGGCGCGGCATTTTCGACGACGAGGCGGTTTTCCATCAGGGCGCGCACCTCGTCGCGCGTCAGCATCACGTCGCCGAAGAGCATCCCCGTCAGGCGGGCGACGCCCCAGCCGAACCAGGCGGGGACGGAAACGATTTTGCGCGGTTTGCTGATTGCCCGGCCGATCATTTCCCAAAGCTCGCGGAACGAGTAGATTTCCGGGCCGACGGCTTCGATAATCGCGTTTTCGCCATCCGTCCGCTCGGCCTCGCGCAGGGCGAGTTCGGCAAAGTCCTGTACGTGCAGCGGTTGCAGGCGGTATTTCCCGTCGCCGAAAACGCCGACGAGCGGGAAGCGGCGGAGGGCCCACGCCATATTGTTGATCAGAATACTTTCTTCCGGTGTCCTGCCGAAAAGCAACGCCGGGCGCAGAATCGAGCTCGGAAGCGGCAGATTTCGCAGGTATTTTTCCGCTTCGGCCTTTCCGCTGAAATAGCTCAAATCACTAAAGGCGTCCGGGTGGGTGATGCTCGTGTGGACGATTCTTTTTACGCCGGCGGCATGTGCAGCGGCGAAAAGCACTTGCGTGTTCCGGAGTGCTTGCGCATGGGAAAGATTTTTCCCGTTAAAACGGACCCAGTAGGTGTTGATCAGCACGTCGCACTCGCGTAAAACGGCTTCCAGCTGCACGGGCGCATCCCAAGCGAGCGACACAATCGGGAGCGAAAGCGGGTTTTCCCGATGAGGGGAATTTGTCAGCGCAATCACTTGGTGTCCGCGGGCATGCGCTTCCCGGGCGATGTGAGTTCCGCTGTAACCCAGCGCTCCCGTAACGGCGATTTTCAATTTCATCGTTTATCCTTTTTGCGATAAAAGCGTCGCCGATACGCATGTTCGATGTTTGTCCGGAAAAAGAAAATGATTACGCAGGCGGGGCGGCGGGATTTCGGGCTCTTTTTATTTTTGACCTTTCGGGCGGCGGGAAGCATCTTTTTGGGAAACCATGAATAAATTTGCAGTCGCAACGGAGGCGTTGAAAAATGCGCTCGGGAAAGAGGCGGTTCGGACGGATGACGAAGCGCTTTTTGCGGCTTCGTTTGACAACACGAAGCTTTCGTTTTTGCCCGAGGCCGTTGTTTTTCCGCAGGATGAAGCGGCTATCGCGACCTTGCTTAAGCTCGCCAACGAACACGAGGTTCCCGTGACCGTGCGCGGCGCGGGAAGCGGGACGACGGGCGCGGCGGCGCCGGTTTGCGGCGGTTGGGTCCTCGACTTGTCGCGTTGGACGCAATGTGAAATCGACCCCGATGCGGGTTTGGCGATTGTCGAACCGGGCGTTGTTACGCAGGCGATTTCCGATGCGGCGCGTCCGCACGGGCTGTTTTATCCGCCGGATCCCGCGAGCGTGAAATACTGTACAATCGGCGGAAACATCGCGACGAATGCCGGCGGGCTGCGTGCTGCCAAATACGGCGTGACGCGCGATTATGTCGTGGCGCTCGAAGGGTTTTTGCCGACGGGCGAAAAAGTGCGTTGGGGCGCGAAGGTCAAAAAATTTGTCAGCGGCTACAATCTGCGCGACCTGTGGGTGGGCGCGGAAGGCACGCTCGGAATCGTTACGCGCGCGAGCCTGCGTTTAGCTCCGATTCCCGAGGCGCGTCACACGTTTCTGTGTATGTTTGCCGACGATGCGAGCGGCTTGCGTGCGGCTCAGGCGCTTTTGCGGGAGCGCATCAATCCTTCTGTCTTGGAATTTATGGATGCGCTCTCCGTGCGTTGCGCCTTGGAGGAAAAAGGGGCAACGATTTCGGGAATCGAAGCGGGCGACGCCGTTTTGCTGGTCGAAGCCGACGGTTCCCGCGGGGAATTGGCCGCCGCCATTGAGAAAATTCGCATTTGGGCGGGACAACACGCTCGGGCATTCCGCGAGACCGATTTGCCCGACGAAGCGGAAAAACTTTGGGAGATCCGCCGCGCCTGTTCGCCGGCGATGTTCCGTTTGGCGGATTCCAAATTGAACGAAGATATCGTCGTTCCGCTCGAATCCTATCTGCCGTTGTTTGAGGCGATGCGTGCCGTAACGCGGGAAACCGGCTTGCAAACGCCGATTTTCGGGCATGCCGCCGACGGCAATTTTCATGTCCACATCATGTACAACCGCGGGAATTCCGGGGAACGCGCTTTGGCGCAAGAGGCGATTTTCCGCGTCATGAAAGCCGTCGTTGAACTCGGCGGTGTCATTACGGGCGAGCACGGCATCGGTCTGGCGAAATCGCCGTTTCTGGCGTTGCAACATACGCCGGCGGAGATTGCCGCGATGAAGGCCGTCAAAAAAGCCTTGGATCCGAAAAATATTCTCGGTCGCGGGAAGATTTTTGAGAGCTTCGACGTTTGGAAGCACACGCCTGTTTCGGTGCGCCTTCCTTGGGAGCACAAGAAGTCCTGAACGCGTTTCAGTAAATTTTGCGAGCGGAAGCCGATGATTATACGAAAAACTGCCGTTCGCATTTTACGTTTCGGAAAAGCTCTCCGCCGCAGTGCCGTCGCGTTTTTTCGCGGGCTTACGGATACGGTTTTCCCGCGTTCGTGCGTGATTACGGGCAAAGCGCTGGAGGACGGCGAATTGGAATTTATTTCCGAAGACGGCGCGAAGTTGCTCTATACGATTCATGCGGCGGATGCCTGTCCGCGCTGCGGGGCTTTTAGTGCCGGAGAAGGCCCAACGGAGCGCATTTGCCGCAATTGCGCCGATCGGGGCGGGGAGGCTTTGCATATTGGGCGTTCCCGCAGTGTTGTCCGTTTGGATCGCTTTTCGCGGCCGATTGTCTTTTCGCTGAAATATTGGAAGCATCCGGCGATGGCGCGGGATATGGCAACGCTGGCGAAGCGCTCCCGCGGCTTCCCCGAGTATTTGAAAAATGCGGTTTTGGTGCCGGTTCCGCTCTACGGTAAGCGCTTGCGTACACGCGGCTACAACCAGAGTTGGTACCTCGCGCAGGCCTTTGCCGCCATCGCGCCCGGCGCGAGCGTGGAAGATGTGCTTGAGCGGCGGCGCGACACGGGGACGCAGACGCATTTGGATGCGGACGGCCGCCGGGAAAATGTGCAGGGCGCATTTTCCGCCAAGCCCGGATTCAAAGCGGATCCGCACAAACGCTATGTTTTAATCGACGATGTCTTTACGACCGGATCGACACTTTCCGAATGCGCCCGGGCCTTGCGCCGACGCGGCGCGCGCATCATCGACGCTGCGACCTTCGCTCACGGATAGTTGTTTGCGGGGAATAAATAATCGTCCGCTCCCAATTTCTGTGTCTTCGGAGATTATGCCTTGGAACGAAAAAACGGGGAACGGCGCTTGAGGCTCCGTGGCTCTGTGAGAGACAATATTAGAAACTCTCACGGAGACACAGAGCTACGGAGAGACAACGGAAAGCAAATCGTCGCGCTTCCCAATTCTGTGTCTTCGGAGATTATGCCTTGGAATGAAAAACGGGGAACGGCGCTTGAGGCTCCGTGGCTCTGTGAGAGGCGATATTCAGAAACTCTCACGGAGACACAGAGCCACGGAGGGACAACGGAAAGCAAATCGTCACGCTTCCAAATTCTGCGTCTTCGGAGATTATGTCTTGGAACGAAAAACGGGGAACGGCATTTGAGGCTCCGTGGCTCTGTGAGAGGCAATATTCAGAAACTCTCACGGAGACACAGAGCCGCGGAGAGGCAACGGAAAGCAAATCGTCGCGCTTCCAAATTCTGCGTCTTCGGAGATTATGTTTTGGAACGAAAAACGGGGAACGGCATTTGAGGCTCCGTGGCTCTGTGAGAGGCGATATTCAGAAACTCTCACGGAGAACAGAGATACGGAGGGACAACGGAAAGTAAATCGTCGCGCTTCCCAATTCTGCGTCTTCGGAGATTATGTTTTGGAACGAAAAACGGGGAACGGCGCTTGAGGCCCCGTGGCTCTTTGAGAGGCGATATTAGAAACTCTCACGGAGACACAGAGCCGCGGAGAGGCAACGGAAAGCAAATCGTCACGCTTCCAAATTCTGCGTCTTCGGAGATTATGTTTTGGAACGAAAAACGGGGAACGGCATTTGAGGCTCCGTGGCTCTGTGAGAGGCGATATTCAGAAACTCTCACGGATGAACGGATAAATCAGCGTTTTACCGTGTCTCGAGGACGGAGGCCTTGGAATGCGCGGAGAATTCCGGCGCGTAGAGCGAACGGATTTCCGCGAAGCCGGCGGAGTATTTGCCGCTGTGGACTGCGCGGAGCGAGTATTCCAGGACGTGCTTGCCCTGAGGCAGCCTGTCGAAGAAGAATTCTTCCGCCGTATCGCTCGTCGTCGTGTAATACCAAACGGCGTTGTTCCAACGATACCCCGAACGCGTTCCCGTCGGTTCACAACCCGAAGCACGCAAATCTTTCACATGGACGAATTCGAAATCGCGGTCGGCTTCGATGACGAGGCGGACAACGACTTCGTCGCCGGGTTGCAGCATTTCTGCGCGAATCGGGAAAAGGCGCGGCTGACCGGCGGCGTCGAGGGATTTTCTCCAGAGCGATTTACGGATTTTAAAGCCGTTCGGCGGCGTGTTTGCGTTGACCTTGTCGAGCTCCGTTTCGTAGCTCCAAAATGCGGAAACGAAAATCGGATTTTGGCCCGGATTTTTCATGGTCAGCTGAGCCGGTGCGGGAACGATTTCGTCGGCGCGGAAGCGTTTACCGTCAGCGGGAATCGTCTGTGTCCCGAGGGCAATCTGTGGCGCGACCTTGTTCGCGGCCGCAGAAGCGGCGTTTCGCATTTCGGCGTCCGTCAGCGTTCCGGTGTCGTCGGACTTGTCGCTTGCGGGCGTGCAGAGCAGGGCGTAAACGGCTTCGGCACTGGCGCGGGAAGTCTTCCAGCACTGTGCCTGCTTCTGGGTCAGGAGCCGGGTTTTGAGTTCGGCAACAGCAGCGGTGTCTTTAGCGATCTTCGAAAAAAGTTCGACCATCATGGCCTGCGTTTCGATGGAGGCGAATTCGATAAACCACGGGTAGCGGCTGACTTCGTCCTTCCAGTACATGCCGAGTTCGTCGCTCGTCACGGCGTGCTGGCGAATTGATTCGACGATACGCGTTGAGACCTCGGGTTTGCTGTCGGCAAGCACGATGGCGATTTGCGCCTGTGTGTAGCGCGGAAGCTTAACCCAAACGTCCGGGTCGGCGGCTTCGGTGAGGTAGTGATTCCAAGCCTGATTGGGGCTGCCCATGCCGGAAAGGTGGCGCATGTAGAGCCAATCAACGAGGTCGCTGCCCAGCGGTGCGGGCGTGCGCACGCCTTTGTCGTCGAAGCGGTTGAATTGGGTTTCCGCCCAGCGGTCCTGGGCGTTGACGGCGCCGCGGATGAATTGGATTTCGGATTTGTCCAGCGCGCCGACTTCGACGAGTCGGGCGAGACCCTTGAGAATCGTGCGGGTGACGCGCGGAGACACTTCTTGTGCGCCCGGGAACCAGGACCAACCGTCGCCGTTGAGCTCTCGGAGGCGTTTCTTCAAGGTTTCCAGTGCGATCGCCGATTCCTGAGCCATCGTGTTTTTCTCGAAGAGCTGAGCGACGGCACGGCGTTGCGCGCTTTCGTCGTTTGCGTCCCTGACGAAGGGCGTGGCTTCGAGCGCGATGTGCTTTGCCTTGTCCTGCGCGAGCGGGGAAAGCAAATCCTGCGACGGCTTGCCGAGTGCGTTGAGCGCTTCGAATTTGCGGCGGTAGGCCGGATTTTGTTTGACGATTTTTTCCGCCAGCTTGTTCGTGTAGAAGCGGTAGAAAATCGAGTCCGAGGAATCGTTTTCGCGTGCGAGCAGAGCCAGTCTCGGGAGTGCCAGGAAGGCATCCCAGGCGGGATCGGCATTCACCTCGATATTGAGCTGATCGATTTTTTTAGCCGAGAAATCAAGGGTGGCGCTACGTTCCGTGCCTGCGCGGACGAGGAAGTTGACGCTTTCGGATACGGTGACCTTTTTCGGCAGAATCGGAAGCAGGGCCTCTTCGCCGTCGGAGAAATCGTCCGCACGAGCCGTGGCCCGGTAAGTCAGGAATCCGCAATTTTCGGGGACGCGGATTTTCCACTTTAAGACGGTGGTTGCGCCGGCGGGAACTTCAAAGGCCTGTTCGCTTGCGGCGTCGCAGAGTTCGGCAAAGACGTCCTGCCCGTTGTCGGCGCGCATGAATGCGAGTTGCGCTTTGCCTTTGAGCGCAGCCTTTCCGCTGTTGGAGATTTTGACGGGGAATTCGATGCTGTCGCCTTCCCGCAGGAAACGCGGTGCGTTTGGCTGAGCCATTAACGGTTTTTCGGTGACGATATCGTTCGCTTCGAGCGAGCCGCTGCGCAGGGCCTTGTCATGGGCGAAGGCGATGAAGCGCCAGCCGGTCAGCGCCTCGGGGACGACAAAGGTGATTTGGGCGATTCCGTCGGCGTTCGTGTTAATGAAGGGCTGGAAGAATGCCGTTTCCTGCAGGTTTTTGCGCGGGGCAATCGGCGTATTTTTCCCCCGGCGGGCCCGTGCGGGGGCGTCTCCGGCAGATCCGGCGGCATAGCTTGCAGTTTCGCCTTCTTCGTCTTCATTGTCTTCGAGAGCGAGAAAATCCTCGCCTACAACGGCTTGAGCTTCCGGAGCCGGCGCGGCGGCGAGTGCTTTGGCGCTACCGATGCCCATGCCATCGGCTCTTACGTACGAGCGTTCGCTTATTCCCGTATTATTGTTGTTAAACATCCAGGAAATAGGCCTGTAGCCTTGTTTTCCCGCGTACGGTGTTTTCGGGAATTTTTCCGACGGGTAAAAACCTGTCCGGATATTGCTCGAAAAAAGGCTCGGCAGGCTGTTTCGGGGATCGAAGACCGTGAAGTTAAAACCGTCGATGTCCTGCCAATTCGATTGGAGCGAATCGAGCGAGCGGTCGTAGAGCAGGGCAAGCATTTCGGCGTCGGCGGGCGTGCCGTTCGGAAGCGTGACACGTGCGGTCCAAACTTCCGCGCCGCCGGGTACGAGCTTCGAGCGGAAGCGTTGCCATTCGACTTGAAGTTTTTTGTCCTTTGCGGGAACGGAAACGTGGAAGGTTGTGTCGAGCATTCTCCCGTCGCGGAATTGTGCAACGCGGACCTTAAATCCGCCGGCCAGCTGCTGCGTGACGGGAATTTTGACGGTTTCCTGCGTATTGCCTTTTTGCGTCCAAAACGTTTTCAGCGTTTTCCCGTTTTTGGAAAGTTCGATGCGGGCGCGTGCCGATTCGTAGCCGCTTCCCCAGATGAAGGAAAATGCTTCGCCGAGCTCGGCTTTCTGGTTGGCGTCTTTATTGAGCACGAAGGGGAGCTTTACGGCGTAGTGCGTGTCGTTTCCGCCGATCCGGGCAAAATTGACTTCGCTTTCGAACGGGCGGGCAAATGCGTCTTTGCCGGAAATTACGGCAATGAATGCGCCGGAGGCCGGTAATGCCCCTTCCGGAATCCGGATTTGCATTTCGGCTTTTTTCGAATCGGTGACAATGTCTTTTTCGAAGAGCTTCTGGCCGCGTTTGAGAGGAGTGGTTCTCGGAATGGACCTGCCGCCCATTATTGCCGAAGGGGCGGACGTGCGTTCGATTTTTTCGGGAAGCACGGCCTCGTAAATGCAAAGCTTGGCAGGAACGGAGAGTGCATTGTAAGAGAAGTCGGTAGCCCGCACGGAAAAACCGTTGTCGGAATAGCTCAACGAGGCGCGCACGCCGCTGTTGGCAATACAGACAAAGCGTTTTTCCGTGATCGTTTCGCCGGAGGTGTCAGTAACGGCGATTTCGACGCTGTAATCGCGTTCGAGTTGGCGTTCACGCTCGAGTTGCTCTGTCGGAGACAGGCATCGGGCTTCGTCCTTGGAAAGCTTCTCAGGGTTCGTCGGAAAGACGATTTTGAAGTTTCCGTCGGCATCGAGTTTCCCTTCTCCGCGGGCGACGGGTTCATTGTCCCGGAACCTGTTTTCCCACGATTGCTCGGTGACCGTCCAAGCAATTTTTGCGCCGTCGAGCGGCATGCCGGTGAAGGCCTTTGCGGAGACCTGCATTTTCGCGTTTTGGCCGAGAATGACTTGCTTGTCGGCGGGCTCGAGTGCGAGTTCGAATTTCGGGCGCTTGTACTCTTCGATGCGGATGCTCCGTTCGACATTGTCGAACTGTATCCGGAAGTCGCCTTTGAGCAGGCCCGCCGGAGCGGTAAAGGTGCCGGCGAACGAACCGAAGGCGTTTGTGTAGCATTCGGTTTTGGCGACTTCCCGGTCGTTGGTGTCGTAGAGCCGGACTTCGATCTTTTCGCCGGGGAGCAATTTTTCCGAGCCGGGCTTGTCCGCGTCGTAACGGGCGCGAATCCCCTTGAAGTGGATGAGCTGTCCCGGGCGGTAAATGGCGCGGTCGGTAAAAAGCTTCCCGATGTCGGTGCTCGGCTTGTCGGATTTTCCCAAGTAAGAGTAATCGTGCTTTTCGTCGATGCTTACGGCGTTTCCGTCGGGCGCGACGGCGAGCGCGACAAAGTCCTGTGTTAAGCCGGGAAGCTCAAAGCTGCCGTCGGCAGCCGTTTTTACGCTTTCGACGGGAACGCGTTCGCCGCCGTAAACTTTGTTCCATGCGGCGATTTCGACGTTTTCGAGCGGTTCACCGCTTTGTGCGTTGACGACGTAGCCGCGCAAACTGCGTTTATTTTTGGCATTTGGGCGATACTTAATGCCTTCCGTGACGACGGCGATGTCGGAAACCCAAACCGTCATGTAGGGGATTCTGTCGTTGAAGAAGGATTTGAAATCCGGATCAGCGGACGCGGTGATGAAGTAAAAACCGGGTTCGAATTTTTCGAACGGCGCGGAAACAACGAATTCGTGTTGCGCGAAATCGGTGAATTTTTCAAGTTCCTGCGACCAAGTGACGGCGCCTTCGTCGCAGAGGAGGATCTCTTGGCGCTCCGCCTCCGAGAGATTTCCCGGGCGGTTGCGTTCCCGGCGCAGAAAATCCTGCCAATCCCAGGGCACGGCGCGGAAGTAGATTTTTTCGACATTCTTTGCGGAGAATTTGACTTGGGCGGATTCGGCATCGAACCAGGTGGATTCGGTGTAAATGCTTCCGATATTTTGAGAAAGCAGGGAATCCAGGATATGGGCGCATTCGGCGGAATTTTTGTACTGCTTGTACTTTTCGTACCCTTCCTTGGCAAAGAGGAAGGCTTCTTCTCGACGCTGTTCGTCGATTGCGTTTTGCGCGAGTTTGGCAAAGGCTTCGGAGGCAATCGGGTAGTAGGAGAATGTCTTCGTGAATTGCGTCAGCGCGTTTTCGTAATCGTCGCTTTCGGCATCAATTCCCGCAAAGACGGCGCGGGCGTAAGCGGATTTGTCGGCATCGTTGACGTGAAATTCCTTCCACGCTTCGAGTTGTTCGTCGCGGGCTTCTTTGGCAGCGGGAAGGTAGCGGGAGAGCTTCGAATAGAATTTTACGGCATCCTGTGCGAAGAAATCGTAGAGCGTCGGGAAGTCCGCGACGGGCGAGTCGTTCAGCGAGAAAATGCCGAATTCGCGGTTTTCGAATCCGAGTTTTTTTAGGATCTTTTCGTTGATTGTTTGCTTGGCGGAAAAGAGCGCAACCGGGATTTTTTTCAGGCTGTCGGCTTCGTCAAAAATGCTTTTGTAGGTGTCGAGAGCCGCACGGACGAGGCGTTCGTCGCTCCAGGTGGCGACATCTTCGTCCGCTCCGTCATTGCCGGCGATTGTCGTGTGCGGGCGCATTTGCCCGTAGCGCGGATTTTTCGCCAGTTGCGAGAATGCGAAAGCGAGGTGGGCGGAAAGGAAGGCACGGGCTTCGGGCGACGGCGCTTCGCCAACGGCGCGCTGCAGTTCCCGAACGAGGGTGACGGAGCCGTCCCGGCCTTCGATTACGGCGCGGGCGCCCGCGCGCAGGAAAAGGGCGAGGGCGTATTCGTCCCAAGCGCTTGCCTGTGCGGCTTGGTCGGCGATTTCGTCGAGCGCGGCGATACCGTCTTTCGGCTTTTCCCGAAGAATGCCGAGGGCGTTTTCCCAGAAAATTTCGCGCGGATTTTCTTGCGCGGAGAGCGAAAGGGCTCCCGCCGCAAAGCAGGAAAGACAAACGGAGATAAATTTTTTCATAGTAAAAAGATAGATTAATCTTAGCCGCCGGAACCGGGCTTTTAAATTTTAATTTTAGGGGCCGTGTTTATTTTTTAGAAAAAATCGAATTCGCCTTGGAGGTGTTCCCGGAATTTTTTGGCGCTGGTGCTGGCGGAAACCAAATCGAGGATTTCCGCGCGCTCAAACGACGGGTGTTCGCACATATTGATGAGCAATTCGGCGGCGGCGATGGCGTCGTAAAGCGCGCAGTGATAGCGGGCACGCGCCTTCGGGCAGAATTTCTCCGCCGTTTTTTCGACGCGGTCGCCGATTTCAAAGCGCTCGATCAGCGTCGAAAGCTTGTGCGAACGCTCCTGCGGAAACCAGGTTTTGGCGATGCGGCAGGTGTCGATCCACGGTCCCCAGCTATTGACCGGCGGGCAGCCCGTAATCGAAAAATCCGGCACTTTCCCGGGAACGCTCCAAACCGAGCCGAGCATGCCGATTTCCGCCGGCGCGTGGTGCGAGCCGAAAAGCCCGCTTTGGCGCAGCCCGGAGAAAATATTCCAGTCATTTTCGACCGGAGCAAGCCCGATGACATCTTCATTAAAAATGCCGTGAACTTCCGATTCCTCGAGCGGAATAAAACTTTTTACGCTGCAAATACGCGTGCGCGCATCAATGACCTTTCCGCCGAGCAGGGTGGCAAATCCGTATTCGACAATCCCGGAATTGACCGAGCCTTCGAAGTCCAGAATATGAATCGGGATATTCTTCCAAAACATGGCAAAATCGTGTTAGCAGAGTGTGTGCGGAAAAAGGGTGGTGCTAAAAATCGACGCCCTTGACGAGGCGTTGGACGACTTTTTTCCCCGTCATCGCTTCGTACCAGGCCGCAAATCTTGCGGGCACGCGCATTTCCGAGAGCAATTCGTCGAAGACCTGTACGCGCGTTTTCAGTTTTCCCGGAAGCGGGTGCAAAATGAACGAGAGGTCGCGCGGGCGCGTTGCTTCGGCACCGGGGACGTCGGCGTAGCTGATTTTTTTGATGAGTTGTTCCGCCGGCAACCCGAAATGCTGTGCGATGCGCATGCCGATTTCGTAGCGGGAAAGGGCTTCGCCGCCCGCCCAGTGGTAAACGCCGCTCAGATTCGGGCGTTCGCAGAGCTCGACAAGCACGTCCGCGAGATTGCCGGCGCTGACGGGCTGGCGGATTTCTTCGCCGAAGAGTGCCGTCTGCTTGCCTGCCGCCCAGTCGGCGAAAAGGCGCTCGTGCAGGCTGCGGGTGCCCGGGAAGGAATTGCCGGAAATGAGGGTTGTGCGGACGACACTCGCCGAGGATTTTCCGTACTTCAGGACTTCGCGTTCACCCATGAGTTTGGTTTGTGCGTAGAGATTGCGCGGGAGCGGCATGTCGGTGTGTTCGTAATTGCCTTTGTCGCCGTCAAAAACCATGTCCGTCGAAACGTGGACGAAGCGTCCGGAGAGGTGGTTGGCAAGCATGGCGAGGCGGCGCGGGAGCGCGACGTTGATGCGTTCGGCGCGGGCGGGGTCGGCCGTGGCATCGGCAATGGAGGTCACTGCGGCGCAGTTGATAATTGCGTCGGGGAATTCCTGAAGAATCTGCGCTTCGAGCGCGTCGGTGTTTTCCAAGTTCGTTTTCAGGCGGCGGACCTGAGGCGGAAAAATCGGTTCGGCCTCATGCAAAACGGCCGTTACGTCGAAGCCCCGACGCAATGCCGAAAAAACAGTTTCCCGCCCCAAAAATCCGGCGGCTCCGGTAATAAACACTTTCATTAACACGAGGCTAAATTTTTCCTTCCGCAAACGCAAGCCTGCCGGTGGGCTCCGGCGAAACGTCCGGACAGCCCGTTTTCTTGCCGTTTCGCGTTTTTCTCTTTAAAAAATCTTTGCTTTCCCGCGCCGCGAGTGATTCCATGGAAGCACTTATGGAAGTTTACATCGACGGACAATTTTACAAGAAAGAAGACGCGAAAATTTCCGTTTTCGATCATGGCTTGCTCTACGGAGACGGTCTCTTTGAAGGCATTCGCGTTTACGACAACTGCATTTTCAAGCTCGACGCCCACCTGGAACGCATCGAATACTCGGCAAAGGCCATCGCTCTCGAGCTCCCGTGGTCCCGCGAAGAACTCGCACAGGCTCACGTGGAAGCCTGCCGCCGAAACGGTGTCGCAAACGGCTACATCCGCACCGTCATCACGCGCGGCGTCGGCGACCTCGGCCTGAGCCCGCGCAACTGCGGCAAGCCGTCGCTCATTATTATTGCCGACTCCATTAAGCTGTATCCGCCGGAAGTTTACACCAACGGCATCAAACTCATTACCGTGCCGACGCGCCGTATGGGCGTTGCCGCGCTTCCGCCGATGGTGAAGTCGCTGAACTATCTCAATAACATTCTCGCGAAGATCGAAGCCCTCCACTGCGGCTATGACGAATGCCTCCTCCTCAACGACCAGGGCAATGTCGCGGAATGCTCCGGAGATAATATTTTCATCATTCACAAGGGTAAACTCATCACTCCGGCTCCGGCGTCCGGCCTCCTCATCGGCATTACGCGCTCCGCCGCCATGGAATGTGCCCGCGAACTCGGCATCCCCGTCGTGGAGACGGACATGACGCGCTACGACATCTGGAATGCGGACGAAGCCTTTATCACCGGCTCCGCAGCGGAAGTCGTCCCCGTCGTGGAACTCGACGGACGCAAGATCGGCTCCGGCAAGTGCGGTCCGCTCACGGAAAAAATTCTCGAGCTCTTCCGTAAGAAGGTTCGCCTCGACGGCACGATGATCGCCTAAGAACGTTTGGCGTTGAAAGCCGAAAGCTCCCGCTCGGGACGCCTTTAGCGCTCAGCATCGCTTTGTCGGTGCTGAGCGCTTTTGTTTTACGGGAAATGCGCCAGTCTCTCGGAAAAAAAAGAGCGCCCCGGTGCAGGGACGCTCTTTTTCCGGTTGTGCCGGGTTCGGCTCGAAACGCTTAGTTTTTGTTGTTAACGATTTCCCAGATTTTGAGGCAGTCTTCGACGAGTTCTTCGAGGGCGGCCAGCGGGAGTTGCGTCGCGGCATCGGAAATGGCCTTGGCCGGCTCCGGATGGGTCTCGAGGAAAAGACCGTTAGCGCCGGAAGCCACGGCTGCGCGGGAGAGGGCGGGGACGAATTCGCGTTGGCCGCCGGAAGCGCCCATCATGGCACCCGGAAGCTGCACGCTGTGCGTCGCGTCCATAATCGTCGGCGCGCCGTTTTTGCCCATGATGGCGAACGAGCGCATATCGACGACGAGATTCTGGTAGCCGAACGCCGTACCGCGGTCGGTCAGCCAGATTTCGTGGGCGCCGGAAAGGGCGAGTTTGTCGTAAACATAGCGCATTTCCTGCGGGGAAAGGAATTGTCCTTTCTTGACATTTACACAGCGGCCGGTTGCGGAAGCGGCGACGAGGAGGTCCGTTTGGCGGCAGAGGAATGCGGGAATTTGCAGGACGTCGCAGACTTGCGCCACCTTTTCGCATTGATCGGGCAGGTGGATGTCCGTGAGTACCGGAAATTTGTATTCGCGCTTAACCATGGCGAGCAATTCCAGGCCGGCGTCCATACCGGGACCGCGGGCGCCCGTGAGCGAGGTGCGGTTGGCTTTGTCGAAAGAGCCCTTAAAAACGATGTTGAGCTGCGGGAATTTTTCGCGGAGTTCGCTGAGTTTTTCTGCGACTTTGCGGCAGACATCTTCGGTTTCGAGCGAGCAGGGACCCGCGATGAGCAGGAATTTTTTGGAATCGTAAATCATAGTAGCAGGGTAAAACGTGCACTCTATTTTTCAAAGAAACTCTCAGGGTGCAACGCCAAAGAGCGGCCCCCGGGTTTGTCGATACCGCGATTCGTAAAATCAGATTTCTAAACGATAGCCTTCCGCGTAATTTGCCTTTATTTCTGCGGCATCTCCGAGTTTTGTGCGCAGACGTGATACGAGCGACCGTAGGCCGCTAAACTCTGCGGCTAAGGCGGGATTCATTTTCCAGATTTCAACCAAAAGCGTGCCTTCCGAAATAGCTTTTCCGCGGCGTTCGTAAAAAGTTCGGAGCAATTGGTTTTCCTTGTAGCTCAGATGTATTCGCTCCCCGGAATCCTGAATCAGTTCGCGGGAGTTGTAGTCGAATTTCACACCGCTACGCAGGTTTAGCACAGAAGGAGTTTCCGTTGATCCCGATGCCCGACGTAGTACGGCCTCTATGCGTGCAAGGAGCGGGCCTGCCCGGACCGGTTTGACAACGAATTCGTCCGCACCCGATTTTAGGCAACGCACACAGTGTGCATCGTCGCCGACGGCGGTTTGCATAATGACGGGAATCCCGTTTCCTCGGACCTGTCGCAGGTACTTCAGGACTTCGATGCCGTTTCCGGACTCGTCGAGCATGATATCCAAAATAGCGAGGTCGAAGTGCTCCTGATCAATGCGGAGAATTGCTTCGTTAAATGTTCCCGCAAGGCAGGTCGTATAGCCGTTTATGTGTAAGATTTCGGCGAGGAAGCTTCGTAGTTCGCAATCATCTTCAACGATTAGCACACGTTTTTTTTTCATGAGCAAATTTTTAGAGTTAGTTGCAGGGAGGTTCCTTTGCTGCTTGTTTCCAGCAATGATAAATCGCCTTTTTGGGCACGTGCCAATTTCCGCGAAAGTGCCAGTCCGATGCCGAGTCCGCTTGCGCCTGCCGTGAAATCGCAGAAAAGATTTTGCTGTATCTTTTTCGGAATACCTCCGGCGTTGTCGCTGAAACGGATTTCAAGCAGATTTTTGCAAGAGGAGAGCGAGGCTGAAACGGTTACCTGGGCGTCATCAATTCCTTCGAGGTGCTTGGCGGCATTGTCTGCAAGATTGACGAAAATGCGTTCGAGAGCGGTTGGGGAAGCCCAAATCCGCGTGTGTGCGAGCTCCGGCGGGAGGCTGATGTTTAAATCGACGCCTCTGCGCTCCAAGATTTCGGAGAGGTATTCAAGGACGGGAGGCATGATTTGTCCGAGCGGGTGACAGCTTGCTTGCAGCCCATAGGTTGAGCTTTGTGACATTTTGGCCATCCAAAACAGGTTGTCTGCGAGCATTGTGAGCTGTTGTACGCGCAGGCGCAGGGCATTTGCTTCCCGCGCTGTTTTGGCTTCGCTGCGAATGGCAAGTGCTTCCGCGTGGGCTTCAAGCAGGGCGAGCGGCGTGCGTAATTCATGCACGATTGCATCCGAAAAAAGTCGGCGCAAATCGGCGAGTTTTCGGATATGAACGACGACGGCGTAAATTGCCGAAAGAAGGATTGCGGAGCAGATCCATACGATGAGCAGGAGGATTCGGAATTCCCTTAGAGACTTTGCGTGAGATTTGGAAAAATCCGCTTCCTGAAGGTGGAGTTTCAGCGGAATTCCCAATAAGTTTGTCCCCTCGTTGGAAGTTGTGATTTCGAGCCTTATGTTCGGGATAGTTTTTGAAACGGCTTTGTTCAGACGCGCAAGCAGGCCGGGTTGGTTGATTAGCATCCCCTGTATGGAGAAACGAATTTGAGGAGCCCTTACTTCCCGTACCAGAAAGACAGACTTATGGTCGGTTTCAAAACGGAAGCCACTCGAAAAATATTTTTCAGACATTGGTCGGTTTCCGTGAAAATAACCGAGCCACAAGCCATATCGCGGAAAAAATCGTGACGGATTGTCGTCGGTGGTGAGCGGCGGGATAATATTTTGCCAGGAAGCCTTTCCGCCAAGAGGGAAGCGCGTGTCGGCAAAGCGGACGATGTCGTCTATGAGGTTTTGCGCTTCTCCGCCGGCGATGCGTTTTCCCGGGTCGTTTTTCTTACGAGCCTGATTCGGCGTTGTTTCATTCCCCGGGCCTAATCCCGCTACGCCGTAGAACCCGGCGTAGCGGGCGGATTGCGCATTGTCATCCTCTGCGAGTTCGCAAAAAATAAATGCAATTCGGCTGTCCTGCCAAAGCGACGCATCATTACCGCGGGAAACGGCGTATTCGCTAAAGTTCTCGGGAGTGATTTTGTCGCTTTGGCGCAGGATTTCTTGTAGCGCTTCAATTAAAACTTTTTCCGCGCGATGTATTTGTGCCGAACGTTCCCGCTCAAGACGTGCTTCAATTCCCGACGAACGGGAACGCTCCGCGCAAATGACGAGCGTTGTCAGCAGGGCGGCCACAAGCAAAACGGCTATAAGTGTAGTTTTTGCGGGAATCTGCATTTTATCTTTTTACACTTTGTAGATAAAACGTTGCGCAGGCTAGCCTGCGCAATGCTAAAGTTCTACAAGCGTTTTCTCAATTTAATGGAGAAGTCTAGCGCATAGGGTCCACCGATATTTTCATAGGTCACAGTTATCGGAAAAGACGTTGTTCCACTAGGAACTTCAATGATCGTGCTTCCGGGAGTGTGTAGTGTTGATGAGCAGGTCGCACCCAAGACGGATATACTCGCAGTGTCATCAGACCTGATGGAAAGGACAACTTGGTTAACCCCTTCGCAATCAAGGGTGAATGTTGTTGTCATTGTAAACGGATAAGTGAAATATTCTGCATTGCCTGAGAAACCGGAGGAATAGGACGCGTACTCATAGTAATAATTTTCATCTTCATCGCGATTGTTTACAATCGTCCAAGTCCCATCCCAGCCTGCTACGCCTTCGGGGACAGAGCCTGAATATCTTGTTGATACGCTGTCTGCAAAATCTGCGAGACTGGGAAAATTCGAATTGATATACGGCGTTATGTCTTCCTCTGGGGCAAAAGCGCGTCCGTATTTGTTCAGAATCTCTACTGCAAGAGAGCCATCATCACATTGAATAAGGCGTTCAACTCGTTCACATGTTAGATATGTTTCTTCATGGACGATAATTTCATTGCTTTCTGAGTCCCGGAAGCAATTTGATGTTGTTACAGAGCCTCCGCCACATGCTTTGGGAAGGCTTCGAGGGCTTTCTCCAGCGTAGAGCGCGACGATGAGCCCAAGCGAAAAAAAACCGGCAAGGAACGATAATAATTTATATCGTTTATTCATACGATTGTTGATTTTGAGTGATGCGCTTGTGAAACCGATCGCAAGCGTGGAATCAGTGTAGCAGGGAAGGCGGCTGCAATTGTTGCAAGATTGTTGCAAAATGCATTTTTTCGGAAAATTGTCTGCGTCCTTCCAGCTTATGTGCTTCGTGCTTGACGCGGGAAAAGTCTTTTGAGATTTTTTTGAAACTTATGGCAAATACAACCGTCAATAACATTAAGCGCAAGAACATCATCCGCTACAACAACGATCTCTGCCTCGTTCTCGAATGCCAAGTGCGCACGCCTCCGAACAACGCTTCCTACTGCCAGATGGAACTGCGTTCCCTCGCTTCGGGTCGCGTCATTCCGGTGCGTACGAACATCGGTGCTTCGTTTGACGTTCTCGAAAACTCGATTAAGCAGCTCGAACTCCTTTACCAGGCGGACGGAAACTACGTTTTCTCCGATGCGGAAACGTTTGAAGAATACCCGATTTCCGCAGCTTCGCTGAAGGAATCCGAAGGCTTCCTCGTCGAAGGTCAAACCTACGACATTCTCTTCGTTGAAGAAAAGCCGATCACGGTCAACCTTCCGGCTGCCATCGAAGTGAAGGTCACGGAAGCGCCGCCCGCCGTCAAGGGTAACACCTCGGGCAACGCGCAGAAGGCCGTCACGATCGAAACCGGCCTCACGGTCATGGTTCCGCTCTTCATCGCGGAAGGCGAAGTCATCCGCATCAGCACGGAAGACAAGTCCTACCTCGGCCGCGCATAGTCGCCTCCGATTCCGTTTTTCGGACGAACGTTCCCGCCCCATGTGCGCGGGAACGTTTTTTTTGTCTCCGCCGCTGTTTGTTGTTGCGTTCATTCACGGAAAACTTGAGACTGCGCGCCGACTTTTTTAAGTCCGTTGCTTCAGATGGTAAACGACGCCGGTATTTCCGGTGTTTTTTGAAACCCGACGGTCGGGAACGATGAGGCAGCGAGAAAGTCAGTGAGTTATAGATTACATGGATAACAAGTTATTCGTCGGCAATCTCGCTTGGGAAACCAACGAGGACGATTTGAAACAGCACTTCAGCCAGTTCGGCAACGTGGATTCCGCTGAAGTGATGCGCGATAAATTTACGGGACGTGCGCGCGGCTTCGGCTTCGTCGTCATGTCCACGCCGGAAGAGGCTCAAGTAGCCATCGAAAAGACGGAAGGCGTCGAATTCATGGGGCGTCCGCTCAAGGTCAACATTGCGCGCCCGCGTGAAGATACTCCCCCGGAACGCCGCAGCTTCGGCGGTTTCCGCGGTGCTCCCCGCCGCGAAGGCGGTTTTGCTCCGCGCCGCGAACGTGAAGGCCGTGAAGGCGGATTTGCTCCGCGTCGCGAAGGCGGATTCGGCGGACGTCGCTTCGGCGGCCCCCGTGAAGGCGGTTTCAAGAAACGCCCCTTCGGCGGCAAGCGCACGGGCGGCTTCAGAGGCCCGCGCACCTTCGACGCCGGCGGAGAAGTCTAAACCCTCCGAAAAACTCCGATTTTCGCAAGAAAGTCGGAGTTTTTTTATGGCCGTTGCCGACCATCGGGCATTTGCCGTCTCCGGGGATTTTTGTAGTAGCCAAATGCCGTTCGGGCTTTGTAAAATTATCGTCAATCAAGCGTCCTGCCTTATTGGGTATCCCCGCTCCCTATAAGCTTTAAGCCCTAATCTTTAAGCTCTCACCCCATGGAAATCGAAGATAAAATTTTGGAATTGATGCAACGAAAGGATTACGTGCCGTTGCGCCTCGACGAACTTTATAAGGCAATCGGCGGAACCGGAAAGGTCTTTTCGCGTCTTAAGAAAATCCTTCCGCGTATGGTGCGTGACGGCAAGATCGCTCAGGTCAAACGCGACCGCTACTGTCTGCCGTCCGATGCGAATCTGGTCAGCGGGAGAATTCATTTTCGCTTCGGCGGTTCTGCCAAACTGATTCCCGACACGCCCGCCGACGGGTCCGAAGCGCACCCGCCGGTGCACATTCGCGCCGAGGATACGGGCGTTGCCTTGCCGGGAGACCACGTTGTCGTACGCATCGAAAAGAAGCGCCGCAAGGGCGGCTTTCGCGAATCCTACGCCGCGGACGACAATTTTGAATTCGGCGCCGTCGTTAAAATCCTCGAACGTGCGTTTACGACGACGACGGGGACTCTGCACTGTACGCGCTATGCGTGGATGGTGACGCCGGACGACCCGAAAATCGGCATGGAGATTCTCGTGCAGGATCCCGCGCGCTCGCCGCTGTTCCCGCAGCCGAAAGACGGCGAAAAGGTCATTGTCCGTCTCAACGAATGGAAGCGCCGCAACGAAAATCCGACAGGCGAAATCGAAAAGGTGCTCGGCGTTTCGCACACACCGCTTGCGGAATACCGTGCGATTTTGTACCGCTACAATCTTTCGCCGAAGTTCCCGGAAGCCGTCAATCGTGAGTTGAGCGGCTTGGCGGAAACGCTTTCGCCGAAGGAAATGAAAGGCCGGAAAGACATTCGCGATATCTTTACGATTACGATCGATCCGGATGATGCCAAGGATTTTGACGACGCCCTTTCTCTCGAATTCCTCGAAGGCGGGAAACGCCGCGTCGGGATTCACATCGCCGACGTCTCCCACTATGTCCGCCCGGGGACGGCGCTCGATGCCGAGGCACGCGCCCGCGGGAACTCGACCTATCTCGTCGGCACGGTGATTCCGATGCTGCCGCATGCCCTTTCAAGCGGTTTGTGCTCGCTTGTCGAAAACGAAAATCGCCTGACAAAGTCCGTTTTCGTTACGTTTTCCGAGACCGGCGAAGTGCTTTCGGCGGAGTATGCTAACACGGTCATCGCCTCGCGCAAACGTCTGACTTACGGGCAGGCGATGGCGCTGATGCGCGAAGACGACAACGCCGCGATTCGTGCGATTCCGCCGGTTCCCGCGCATCAGTCCGGGCATCCGGGGCGCGCGCTGGCGGATTTGAGCGATACGGAGCTCGACGAGTTGCGTACTCACGTGCGGGCCTTGGATCGGATTGCGCAACATCTGCGGGCCGGGCGCATGCAGGCGGGAGCGCTCGATCTGGACATGCCCGAAGTCAAAATCTACGTCGATGCGGACGGTTACGCCGATCGCATCGCGCAGACCTTCCACGACGAATCGCACCAGCTGGTGGAAGAATTCATGTTGCTTGCAAACGAAACCGTGGCACGCGAATTTTCATGGGCCAAGTTGCCGTACATTTCCCGTGTGCATGATCAGCCGGAACCGGAGAAACTCTCCGATTTGCGGGAAGAGCTTTTGGACGCGGGGGTTAAGGTCGGCGACCTGACCAAGCGCAGCGAAGTAGTCCGTCTCCTTAAAATTCTCAATACGCGGGAAGATGCCTATCCGCTACGCATCCGCTTCCTGCGCAGCCTGAAGCAGGCATGCTATCGCGCGAAAGCCGACGGACACTACGGACTCGCGAAAACGTACTATGCGCATTTCACTTCGCCGATTCGACGTTACGCGGATTTGACCGTGCACCGCATTTTCGATTTTTACCTGCAACGCAACCGCCTGCCGACGGCGCCCGCCAAGAAACTCGCCGCACTTTCCGTTTCGGAACTGACGGCGACGGCCGATCATATTTCCGACACCGAACGCTCCTCCATGGAAGCCGAACGGGAATCGACGAAAATCAAGTTGTTGGAATTCTTTGAACGGGAAGCCGAACGCAAAAAGAAAAACGTCTTCGAAGCAGTCATTACGGACATCCGTAGCCGCGGGCTTTTCGTCGAACTCAAGATTTCACAGGCCTTCGGCTTGGTGCCGCTTTCCTCGCTGACGGACGATTTTTACCATATCGCCGGCGACGGTACGGCGGTCATCGGGCGGCGCACAAAACGCATGTTCAAACTCGGGCAAACGGTCTCCGTGGAAATCGCGCGCGTCGATCGCTTCCGCCGCATGATGGACTTCCGTATGGTGGTCGATACCGAGAAAAAAGGCGGCAAAACCAAGGCCCCGCGCTTCAGAGTAGGGAGATAGATTAGAGAGCTTAAAGATTAAAGGGGAAAGATTAAAGAGAGAGCTTAATGATTAGGGCTTAAAGCTTAAAGAGGGCTCCTCGAGTCTATAAAATTTGCTAAGCGGTGAGCATTCGGGATTCGCTATTCGCAATTGCCTCTTCGAGGCTGTGCACCTCCGGCGGCGGAAAAAGCGCCAAGCATCAAGCATCGAGCACCAAGCGAGTGCCTGCGGCTTCTTTAATCTTTTTCATAAAGAAACCTATCCGTTATCAGTTATCAACTATCACCTTCGCCTCTTTAAGCTTTAAGCCCTAAGCTCTAAGCTCTCTTTCTTTAATCTTCCCCCTTTAATCTCTTCCCCCCCCCCCTAATGTTCTCCTTCGTGGAATTTGCCGTCGGCGTGGAAGTGACCGGCGGTTTTTTGGCGCGGCGCATTGCCGTCAACGGGAAGCACGTATTTCAATTCGTAGCCGCCCTTGAATACAATGGTTTCGCCGACACGGATTCCCTTGACCGGGGTCATGCCGCGGCGTGCGGGAAGCGTTTTTACTTTGCGGGCGAAAAATAGGTTCGGGTCGGCCGGCGCGCAGACGAAGACGATGTCGTCCACGCCGACTTTGACGACGGCGCTACTGGGTACGGGAACGAAGGCGGCTTCGGCCTCCGTGGCGTGGGTGAAGACTTCGAGGCGTGCGACCTGTCCGGGATAGATGTCGGCGTCCGCTTTTTCGGGGGCGAAGTAAATCGTGCGGGATTGCGTGGCTTCGTCGATTTGCGCGGAGATACGCAGGGCGCCGTCGTAGTGGTGCGTTTCGTCGCCGACGTTGACGGCGAGTCGGGCTTTTTTTCCGACGAAGGAATCGTTGCCGAAGGCGATGCCCTTGAATTCGAGGGCTTGCGGGACGACGAGCGTGAGCGCGCTTGCGCCTTGTTCGCCCCAGGCGCCTTCATTGAGGTCGAGCGATTGAATGTGTCCGCTGAAGCTTGAATGGACGGTCAGCACGCCGTTGGCGAAGGAGCCGCCGAGCGTAGCGATCTGCCAGAGTCCGCGGGCGCGTTTGACGGCTGCGGCGAGCACGGGAATTTCCGCTTTGAGGAAGGCTGCTTCGTTTTCGAGGCTGCTGTTTTTGGTGCCGATTTCGGCGAGGCGTGCCAAGCGCTTTTCGAGGGTCGCGAGATTGGAGCGGGCGCGGGAAAGATTGGCTTCGGCTTCGGCACAGTTGCTTTCGAGCGTGATGAGTTCCGGTGAGGCGAGTGAGAAAAGCGGCATGCCGGCGGTGACTTTCTGGCCGGGTTTGACGTGGAAGCGGACGCGGCCGGCGGCGGAGAGTGCGCCGGTTTTGAGCGCTTCGGCAGGAACAATCATTTGTCCGTAATAGGAGCGCGTTTCGGAGACCGGGCGGTCGGCGACCTTTTCAAAACGCATTGCGATGGATTGGCGCGCGCGGTCGGAAATTTTCACGGGCGTGCCGATGTCATGGTCGTGTCCGGAGCAGCAGCTTTCGCCGTGAGCGTGCTCATGATTATGATCCGCTTCGGCGTGCGTGTGTTCGTGCTGATGATTGCAGTTTTCGCCGTGTTCATGAGCGTGTTCCGCATGGGCGTGCTCGTGGCCGTGTTCGGCGTGGTCGTGCGCGCAGCTTTCGCCGTGGACGTGTTGTTCGACTACGTGCTTTTCTTCGGCGTGCGTGTGTTCGTGCTGATGATTGCAATTTTCGCCGTGTTCATGAGCGTGTTCCGCATGGGCGTGCTCGTGGCCGTGTTCGGCGTGGTCGTGTGTGCAGTTTTCGCCGTGGACGTGTTGTTCGACTACGTGCTTTTCTTCGGCGTGTTTGTGTTCGTGCTGATGATTGCAGTTTTCGCCGTGTTCATGAGCGTGTTCCGCATGGGCGTGGTCGTGCGCGCAGTTTTCGCCGTGGACGTGTTGTTCTTCGGCGATGGCGGGTAGGCTCCACGCGACGGCGGAGAAGAAAAGGGCGGAAATTTTCAGAAGGTGTTTTTGATTCATGGAGATTTTATTTTTTTGATGAATAACGAATGGCGGATAACGCGGGGATGAGATTTTTACCTCGATATGAAAGGTGAATTATTCACTGTCTGTCATGCGCGGGTTGTTAACTTTCAGTGCCAAGATCCGGATGCGGCTTTTCAGGTAATCGCCGAGGGCGTCGCAATTGGCGAGCTCGGCGGCGAAGTGCTGTTGGGCGGCTTCGGAAAGCACGGTCGGGAGCGCTTCTCCGACATCGATTTCGGCGTAGATTTTACGGATGCGCTCGCGGAGTTCTTCCGTGCGTCGGGATTGCTCGCGGCAATGCATCCCGGCTATTTTTTGTTCCCGTTCAAGGCGGCGCAGGGCGTGGAATTGTTCCTGCCACAATGTGAGGGTTTCGTGGCGGGCGAGTGCGCGTTCGCCGCGGGCGTTGGCGATTCCGACGCGGTTGCGGTTCCAAGCGGGAAGCGTGAATCCGATGCCGAGGGTGAGCGAGTCTTCGAAGCTGTCGTTTCCGTCGATTTCATAGCTCGGCCCGAGCGAGAGTTCCGGATATTGGCGGCGGATTTCCGTTTTCAGTGCCGTTTCGTTTGCCGCGTAGAGCGCGAGGGCCGCGCGGATTTTCGGGAGTTCGGCCAGTTGCTCCGGAGTAGGCGAGACGACGGGTGAGGGAATGGTTTCCGGCAGGTGCGCGGAAAATTGAATTGCGTGAGCGATGTGCGGCGCAAGTCCGAGTTCCCGGACGATGTCGGCTCGCAGTTCTGCAAGGGCGAGGTCCAAATCGCGTTTTTCGGTCGAGGCGGCGTTGAGGCGATCGCTCTCTTTTTGCATTTCCCCGGCCGAAATTTCACCCAGTTCGAAGAGCTTTTCGAGGCGGGCTTTTTCTTCGACGAGTTTTGCGAGATAGGCTTCGGTAATGCGGAGTTTTTCCGCCGCAACGGCGTAATCAATCCAAAGCGCGGCAAAGGAATTGCGAAAATCGAATTCCGCTTGCACCAGCGTCCAAGCGTCTGATTCGCTGTAGTGGGCGGCGGCTTCTTCGGCGAGCCCGGGAAGGCCGGTCACCGGGATGGTAAGGCCGACGCTCGGCGCGTACGCCCAGGGTTGCGAACCGCTGTTGAGGACGCGTTTGAGGTCGAAAGAAACGGCGGGGTCTTCCCACCAGCCGGATTGCTTTTCGACGTCGCGGCTTTTGGCGAGGCGGATGCGGGCCCGGTTGAGCTCCGGATTGAACGCGAGGCCGAGAATTTGGGCGTCGGAAAAGGAAAGAACCGGGAACTTCTTGGCGAGCGTTTCGGAATTTTCGGTCCAAGATTGCGTCTCGGAGCCGAGGTCTAAGGGATTCGCTTCGTAGCTGACACAGGATACGAGCGGAGCAATCGCGGCAAAAAGAATTAGGGATTTTATTTTTCGCATGAAAAAAGCGGATGGAAATTCAGATAAAAGGGAAGCGTCGTGCGCAACGCAAGCTGCCGTTGCGGGGACGTGACAAAAGCTCGCACGCGGCGAGGCGGCTGGCTAAGCCAGAATCGGGAGTGCGGCTCCGATTTCCGGCGGCGAGACGAACGGACGTGAGTCGGGCGGGGCCGTGCCGTTTATGCGGGTCGGCGGAACTTGCGTTTCGGGATATTTTAAAATCGCAAAAAAATCCCGGAGAAAGAAGGCGCCGGCGGCGGGAAGCGAAAGAGACCCGGCGGCTACGGGAATCGTATCGTCCAAGTCGAAGTCGAGCGTTTCGTGGCTGTTCCGAGGCGTTTCGGAGGCGTGGTCTGCGTGTGTGCAGGCAGAGCAACAGGCTCGGCAGGCGGATTCATTCGGGCAGGCATTTATTCCCGCGAAGGAGAATTTTCCTTCCGAAAGACAGAATCCGACGACGCTCATGTTGCCGACTAAGGTAAGCAACAGGGCGAACGCAAGCGTTAGGATTCTGATAAAACGCATGCATAAAAAATCTTCCATGCACTTCCGCCTGTCAACGTCCGATTTCACCCGCACGGGATTTGGCGCGGAAATGCGGAAAATCCCGCCGTTCTAAATTTCAATTTGCGCCGCACTCGCGAAAAATCTACGATTAACCGCAATACTTTTTTCACATGAGCTCTTCCGAATATAATTTCTCCGAAATCGAAAAACGCTGGCAACAATTCTGGGCGAACGACAAAACGTTCCGCGCCGAAAACAAGTCGGACAAACCGAAATTCTACGTCCTCGACATGTTCCCGTACCCGTCGGCGGCGGGCCTGCACATCGGGCACCCTGAAGGCTACACCGGTTCCGACATTCTCGCCCGCTACAAGCGCGCAAAGGGCTTCAATGTGCTGCACCCGATGGGCTGGGATGCTTTCGGCCTTCCCGCCGAGCAATATGCCATCAAGACCGGCAACCACCCGCGCGGACAAACTCTGGAAAATATCGATAATTTCCGCCGCCAGCTCCAGATGCTCGGCTTTGCCATCGACTGGGATCGCGAAATCGCAACTATCGACTCCAAGTATTTTAAGTGGACGCAGTGGATTTTCCTCAACCTCTTCAAACACGGTTTGGCTTATGTTGACGACAAGCCGGTCTGGTTCTGTCCGGAACTCGGCACCGTGCTCGCGAACGAAGAAGTACTCAATACGGACGAAGGTCCGCGCAGCGAACGCGGGAACTTCCCGGTCGAGCGTCGTCCGATCCGTCAGTGGGTTTTGAAAATCACCGCCTATGCGGAAAAACTCATCGCGGGACTGGACGACCTGAACTGGCCGGATTCTACCAAGCGTTTGCAGAAAAACTGGATCGGACGCAGCGAAGGCGCGGAAGTCGAATTTCCGCTTGCCGACGCCCCCGAAACGAAACTCAAAATTTTCACGACGCGTCCGGATACGCTTTACGGCGTGACCTACATGGTCATTGCGCCGGAACACCCGCTGCGCGAGCGCCTCACGTCTCCGGAAAAACGTGCCGAAGTCGAAGCCTACGTCGAGAAGGCACGCAATAAATCCGACCTCGAACGCACCGATTTGGCAAAGGAAAAAACCGGTGTTTTCACGGGTTGCTATGCGATTAATCCGCTCAACGGCGATCGCGTTCCCGTCTGGGTTGCCGACTACGTTCTGATGGGCTACGGCACGGGGGCCATTATGGCGGTTCCCGCGCACGACGAGCGCGACTGGGATTTTGCTAAAGCGCATAACATTCCGATTATTCAAGTTGTGGACAATCCGGATGCGAAAGTTGACGTGCAGGAATCCTCTTTCGTCGCCAACGGCGTGCTCGTCAATTCCGGCAAGTTCTCCGGAATGCCGACTTCCGAATCGAAAAAAGCGATTACGCAGTACGTCGAAGAGCAGGGCTGGGGCCGCGGCACCGTCAATTACAAGCTCCGTGACTGGCTCTTTTCCCGCCAGCGCTACTGGGGCGAACCGTTCCCGATTGTCTGGATTTCCGAAAGCGATTACGAAAAAATCCCGGCGGATTCCGCACTGCGCGAATTCATGCCGCAGGAAAAAATTTCCTACAAGACCTTCGACGGCGAAACGCTCGTCGCCGTGGCGCTCCCGTCGTCTTCGCTTCCGCTCGAACTTCCCGAAGTCGAATCCTATAAGCCGTCGGGAACGGGTGAATCTCCGCTCGCTAACGCCAAGGGTTGGGTGAACGTCTTTATCAATCTCGCAACGGGCGAAACGCGTTCCCGCGCCGAAGGCGAAGCCGCGCCGGAAGGTTGGGCCGCCGCCACGCGCGAAACGAACACCATGCCGCAGTGGGCCGGCTCCTGCTGGTACTACCTGCGCTACATCTCCCCGGATTTTGACGGTGCTCCCGTCGATCCCGAAGCATTCGCCTATTGGCAGACGCCGGACTTCTACATCGGCGGTGCCGAACACGCCGTGCTCCACTTGCTCTACGCGCGTTTCTGGCATCGCTTCCTCTACGATATCGGCGTGCTTTCCACGCCGGAACCGTTCACGCGCCTTTTCCACCAGGGGATTATCCTCGGAGAAGACGGCGAAAAAATGTCGAAGTCGCGCGGCAATGTCGTCAATCCGGACCAAATCGTTGCCGATTACGGAACGGATGCGCTGCGCCTCTACCTGATGTTCCTCGGACCGCTCGAAGCGATGAAGCCGTGGAACACGAAGGGCATTGAAGGCGTCGCCCGTCTCCTGCGCCGTCTGTGGCGCCAGTTTGTCGACGAAAGCACGGGAACTCTCTCGGCTCGCATTACCGATGACGCGCAAGAAAGCCCGGACTTCCAACGCGTCTTCAATCAGTCGATTAAGAAAATCTCATCCGACATCGAGTCGCTCGGTTTCAATACGGCGATTTCGCAGTACATGATTCTGATGAACGCGCTCGAAAAGGAAGCGGCGTTTACGCGTGAAACCGCACGCGGTCTGCTCAAGCTCATCGCGCCGTTTGCTCCGCACATCGCCGAAGAGCTTTGGAACCGTCTCGGCGAAACGGGTTCGGTCTGCGTTGCCGCATGGCCGGTTTGTGACGAAGCAAAGCTCGTTGAAGATTCCGTTACGATCGTTTTCTCCGTCAACGGCAAGCGCCGCAACGAAGCGAAGTTGCCGGTCGGCGCGACGAAAGACGCAATGATTGCCGCCGCGAAAGCGGACGCCACGGTGCAGAAATTCATCGAAGGCAAAGAAATCGTCCGCGAAATCGTCGTTCCCGGCAAGCTCGTCAACATCGTAGTGAAATAGCCGGATAAAGATTAGAGTTTAAGATTAAGGCGTTCCCGTGATTTGTTTCGCGGGAACGCTTCTTTTTATCCACGAATTTTTTTGACGCAACGAACTCAATTTCCAGAGGTTGCCTTAAAATTGAAGAAGTTGAAAGATAGGTGTGCATTGCGGATTCCGGTTTTCTGTTTGCCAAGGCGCTTCTTGCGGCATTTAATAGTCGAACATTTTAATTATCTACACATCATGGCAGCTAAAACAATTCGTGATATCGATGTTAACGGCAAACGCGTGTTTATCCGCGTTGACTTCAATGTCCCGCAGGACAAGGTGACGGGTGCGATTACGAACCCGCAGCGCATTATCGCGGCACTTCCGACGATTCAGTACGCGCTCGACAACGGAGCCGCCGTTGTGCTCGCTTCCCACCTCGGTCGTCCGAACGGTCAGGTTACGCCGAAATTCTCTCTCAAGCCCGTTGCCGAAGAGCTTTCCAAGCAGATCGGCAAGCCGGTGAAGTTCGTCGAAGATTGCGTCGGCGAAGCCGCTGAACAGGCTAAGGCAGAACTCAAGCCGGGCGAAATTCTCCTCCTCGAAAACCTGCGCTTCCACATCGAAGAAGAAGGTAAGGCGAAGGACGCCGAAGGCAACAAAATCAAGGCCGATCCGGAAAAGGTCGCCGCATTCCGCGCCAGCCTCTCCAAGAACGTGGACGTCTATGTGAACGACGCGTTCGGCACGGCTCACCGCGCTCACTCCTCCATGGTCGGTGTCGATCTTCCCGCGAAGGTTGCCGGCTTCCTCATGGAAAAGGAACTCAAGGCATTCGCCGCGGTGCTCGACAATCCGGCACGCCCGCTCCTCGCCATTCTCGGCGGCGCAAAGATTGCGGACAAGATTCCGCTGATTAAGAATCTCATCGACAAGGCTGACGAAATCATTATCGGCGGCGGTATGGCGTTCACTTTCAAGAAGGTCATGCAGAACATGGAAATCGGTTCCTCTCTCTTCGACGAAGAAGGCGCGAAGCTTGTTCCGGAACTCGTTGCCAAGGCAGCCGAAAAGGGTGTGAAGATTACGCTCCCGGTTGACTACGTTTGCGCGGACAAGTTCGCGGCTGACGCGAATACGCAGGACGCGACCGACGAAACCGGCATTCCGGCCGGCTGGATGGGTCTCGATGTCGGCCCGAAGACGGCTGAAATCTTCACGGCTTCCATCCTCGCTTCCAAGACCATCGTTTGGAACGGTCCGGCAGGCGTCTTCGAATTCGACAAGTTCGCGGCCGGCACGAAGGCTATGGCCGACGCAATCGCGAAGGCAACGGCAGACGGCGCAACGACGGTTGTCGGCGGCGGCGACACGGCTACGGCAGCCAAGAAGTTCGGCGTTGCCAAGACCGTTTCTCACTGCTCCACGGGCGGCGGCGCTTCCCTCGAGCTTCTCGAAGGCAAGGTGCTCCCGGGCGTTGACGCTCTCGACAAAGCTTAAGATTTAACGAACAAGGAATAATGAATAGCGAATAATTTATTCTTTAAAGTTTTTGCCGGGCAAAAACCTTACAATGAGTTATTCGCTATTCGTTAATTAATTATTCATTAAGAACAACTATCTATTTTTAATTAAAAATACTATGGCACGTAAAATTCTCATCGCAGGTAACTGGAAAATGAACAAGACGGCGACGGAAGCCGTTGAGCTCGCAAAACCGATCATCGAAGCGATCGGCAATCAGAACAACATCGACGTTCTGATGTGCCCGACCTTCACGTCGATTCCGGCGGTTTCCGCTCTCATCGGCAACTCGACGGTCAAGCTCGGCGCGCAAAACGTCAGCGACAAGGCTTCGGGCGCTTACACGGGCGAAATCTCCGCCGCTATGCTCCGTGACCTCCACGTTTCCCACGTTATCCTCGGACACAGCGAACGCCGCAGCTACTACGGCGAAACCGATGCGTTCATCAACAAGAAGGTGCTCACCTGCCTCGAAAGCAATCTCGTTCCGGTGCTCTGCGTCGGCGAAACGCTCGAAGAACGCGAAGCCGGTAAGGTTGAAGAAGTCATCAAGACCCAGCTCGTCGGCGGTCTCGCCGATGTTCCCGCAGACAAGGCGGAAAACATCGTCATCGCTTACGAACCGGTTTGGGCAATCGGCACGGGCAAGACCGCTACGCCGGAACAGGCTCAGGAAGTTCACGCATTCGTCCGCAAGATGCTTGCTGAAATCCTCGGACCGGTCGCTGACAAGATTCGCATCCTCTACGGCGGATCGATGAAGCCCTCCAATGCAGACGAACTGCTCGCAAAGCCGGACATCGACGGCGGCCTCATCGGCGGCGCAGCGCTTGTCGCGAGCGACTTCCTCGCCCTCGTCGAAAGCGGTGTCAAGGCACAGGCTTAATTGAGCACTTAAAGATTAAGGCTTAAAGCTTAAAGAAGAGCGTTCCCGTGGGATTTCCTGCGGGAACGCTTTTTTGTTAAATAGATTAAAGCCGCCTCTAAAAATTCGCTTTTCAGAGATTCACCTACGAAAAAAGCGCCAAGCATCAAGCATCGAGCACCAAGCGAGTGCCTGCGGCCGTTATCAGTTATCAACTATCACCTTTGCCGGAGCCTTTAAGCTTTAAGCCCTAATCATTAAGCTCTCTTTAATCTTTCCCCTTTAATCTTTAATCTATCTCCCGCAGGAGGTATTTCCCGAAGAACTCCGGCGGCGGGCTTTCCAATTCGACGGGCTTGCCCGTGCGCGGGTGGGCGAAGACGAGTTTCCACGCGTGAAGCGCCAAGCGTTCGGCACGGATTTTTCCGTACATCCGGTCGCCCAAGACCGGATGGCCGATTTCTGAAAACTGTACGCGAATCTGATTTTTTCTTCCCGTAATCAGTTCCGCACAGACGGCGGTCCAATTGGCTCCGCGTGCAACAACGCGATAGCGCGTTTGGGCGAGTTTGCCTTCGCGGGGATTGTTCACGGAAAAAACGCGGTAGGCTTCGTCCTGAGCCAAGTAAGATTCGAGCAGGCCTTCGTCTTGCGGCAATTTTCCCGCGACGACGGCGAGGTAATGCTTTTTTACGCTTTGCCAGTTTTCGTGCATCGCTTCGCGCAATACGAGCGACTTCGCAAAAACGAGAATGCCGCTGGTTTCGCGGTCGAGTCGGTTGACGGCAAAAAGTTCCTTACGGGACTTGCTTTGGCCTTTCCGGATGAAATTTGTCAGCAGGGAAAGGGCGTTGCGGTCGGGTTCGTAGCGCGCAGGCACGCTGAGCAGACCGCAGGGTTTTTCGATGATGAGCAGGTCGGCGTCTTCAAAAAGGATGCGGACGCCGCGCGGAAGAAATTTTTCCGGAGGATTTTTTGCCATGAAAGTGCTTTAGGCGTAGAGCCAATATTTTTTGATGCGGACCTGAAAGAGGCGCGCCTGCTTGTCCCATAGGTCGTACCAGGCACGGATATTGATTTTGGCGCCGTCGCGGGCCAGGGCGTTGAAAAACGCTTCCGAACCGACGTGTTTAATAAAGAGTTCCCGCTCGTTTTTTTTCAGGGCGGCGAAGGGATTGGTGCCGCTCCAGAGGCAGGCCTGCCGCATCAGATGGAAGCTGATTTCGCAGGGGCGCAACGCGTTCCAATTGGAAATGGCGAGGTAGGCGCCTTCGTTCTTTTCGATTTCGCGCGGGAGCGCCGTCAGGCCGCGGATAAAATAGCTGTTAATCGTCGAAACCAGAGCCTTCGCGTTTTTCTTCGGATAGGTAATCCAGCGGAACGGGAAAGTCAGTTTGCCGTCGGCGGCGCGGAAAGTATGGGCGAATTTTCCGGCTTGCGTGCCCAGACCGCTCATCGCGTAGCCTTCGACGGCTTCCGGCGAATTGATGTAGGGCGAGGTCGGAACCCAGCGCAGACCGGTGTCTCGCCAACGCATGGAGCGTGTCCAACCCTGCATTTTGACGACATCGACGCGGCCGCGTGCGCGTGCGTTTTTCGTCAGCGTCAGCCAGTTTTCACGCGTGGCGGCAATGGCGAGTTCGCCGATGGTCAGTCCGTGAACGTAAGGCACGGGATACATGCCGACGTAGCTTTGCCACTTGTCGTCGAGCATCGGTCCGTCCACCTTGAGTCCGCCGAGCGGATTCGGGCGGTCGAGCACGAGCACGGGAATGCCGGCGTCGAAGCAGGCTTCGAGGACGTAGCGCATGCACGAGACGTAGGTGTAGCTGCGGGAGCCGATGTCCTGCAAATCAATCACCATACAATCCAGGCCGCTAAGCATGTCCGGCGTCGGCTTGCGCGTCTTTCCGTAGAGCGAGAAAACGGGCAATTTCGTCTTGGAATCGATTTGGTTTTGGACGATTTTTTCGGCGGGGACATTGCCGTAAATGCCGTGCTCCGGACCGAAGAGTTTGACGAGTTTGACGCCCGCCTTGCGTCCGCGCGTGTGCAACACCTGAATGGTGCTTTCTCCGCGGGAATTGACGCCTGCCTGATTCGTCACCAAGCCGACGCGTTTGCCGCGGAGGCGTTTGAATTTTTCCGCCTCGAGAACATCGATTCCGAGTTTAATTTTCGGAGCCGGGCCTTCCGTTGCCGCCGTCGCAAACAAGCCGCCGCCGAACGCGAGTGCCGCGCCGGCGAACAGAGAGGTCTTGATGAACTGACGACGATCCATTTTAGACAACCACTAATTACACGAATAAACGCGAATTTTTTTTGGGGGGGAGGATGGCTCTCTTATTTCCCTTGAATTACAAAACGTCTGCAGCTCTATTTCCCTCTTTGGGGACGCGTTTATTTGCGTTGTTAGAGGATGAGATCTCTTCTTCTGACGGGTGATTTTTTATCACGAGGCGGAGATTGTTTTTATCGACGCAAAAATAAAGTCGGCGAATTTCCAAAGAATTTTCAGTGTCCGAGATTGGACCATCGTAAGCATAAATCGGATCTCCATGCCAAGTATCTATACCATAAGGGCATTTTTCACGTTCAACGACTCCTTTCCATATTTCATAAGAGTGAGTCGTAAAGTTTTTCATTGAGGCTGAAATTTGCAGCGGAGGTATTTTTCTCGTCGATTCGACATCAAAGGCACTGCGCTTGACAGCTCTACTATACCCGTCTTTGGTTGTTACAAGCCTGTATTCATCACTTTCGTTTTCCAGGTAGAAAGTTGAACCATCTTGAGAAATTCGTGCTTTTGTTTTAGTGGATACTTCGACATCGTATCGCGAAGCGCCCCCTAGGTGGTAGCGGTCATCTAAGGCCGCGAGTGCAAGAGTAAATGTCCTATTAATCGCCAGATCTTCTCGTACTTTTCTTTCCTCTCGCTCCTTTTCCCAGCTCTTGTCAAAAGAGTTGAAGTTGCGTTTTGTAGGAATTTTAGCAACAGCTATCCCCAACGACGTACGAAGCTCAATTGCTTCAATCTTACGCGTTTTAGGGTTTACATGAACGATCCCTTGTTCAAATTCGAGAAATGGTTTTTTTAGGCGGAACTGAATTTTAGTTTGTTTGCCAGGAACGGTGTCGCCGAATGTGTAGCCGGCGATTGAATTCATAACTTCCTTTGCGGAAAGCCCGCACGAAAGAGAGAAGAATCCGATTATGCAAGCTGCGATGAGGTAGGGTATTTTCATGTTTTTTAAATGTTGCGAATTTTAAGGGGGCGGCAAGAGCGCCGCTCCCCTTGATGCTTGGCGTTATTAGAGTAGTTCCGCGCGAAGCTCGGCGCCCGATTTCGGCGAAAGCCATGCCGGCGGAATATCGAAAACGGTGAATGCGCCTTTACCGCCGTGGGCGACGAGACGCGTGGCCGCACGTGCGTAGGCGACGAGGACGCTGGCCGTGAATTCCGGATTCGAGCCGAGCTTGATGCCGTATTCGACGACGTGTTGCGTTTCGCCGTTGACGCCGGTGACGCCGCTGCGCAGCACGAATCCGCCGTGCGGGATGCCTGCGTGGTCGCGGTCGAGCTCTTCCTGAGAAATAAAGTGTACGGTCGTGTCGTAATCCGCGAAGTAGTTCGGCATCGTCTTAATTTCATTTTCGATGCGGGCGAGGTCGGCGCCGGGTTTGGCGACGACGAAGCATTCGCGGGTATGCTTTTGGCGCGTGGAAAGTTCCGGGTTTTTCCCGTTGCGAACGGCCTCAAGCGCTTCCGTTACGGGGACGGTGTACTGCTTGCCGTCGGCAACGCCTTCAACGCGGCGGATCGCGTCGGAGTGGCCTTGGCTAACGCCTTTGCCCCAAAACGTGTAGTCTTTGCCTTGCGGGAGCAGGGCGTTGCCGTAGAGGCGGTTCAGCGAGAACATGCCGGGATCCCAGCCCACGGAGATGATGCCGACGGTGCCTGCGGCCTTGGCGGCGGCGTCCACGGCGTCGAAATGTTCCGGAATCTTTGCGTGCGTATCGAAGCTGTCGATGCAGTTGAATTTGGCGACGCATGCCGGTGTCTGTTTCGGAAGGTCGGTTGCGCTTCCGCCGCAGAGAATCATGACGTCAATTTTGCCGATGAAATCATCCATCGCGTCCAAAGCGAAAACTTTCGTTTCCGCGAGTGCGGGTTTTACGTCCGCCGGGTTGCGGCGGGAAAACACGCCGACGAGTTCCATATCGTCGTTTTGAGCGACCGCGAGTTCTACGCCGCGGCCGAGATTACCATAGCCTAAGATGCCGATTTTGATTTTTTGCATGAATGTGGTTATTGGTCTGAAAAAGCGATTTTGCCGCGAACGAGCGTGGTCGAAATCTTACCGCGGAGCGTGCGTCCGGCGAAGGGCGTGTTGCGGGCGCGGGAGACAAACTTGTCGGGATCGACGACCTGAGCGGCGTTCGGGTCAAAGATGACGATGTCGGCATCGGCTCCGACGGAGAGCGTGCCGGCGGAAAGGCCGACGATGCGCGCGGGCGCGATGGTGAGTTTTTCGATGACAGCGGAGAGCGTCATCGCGCCGCTGTGGTAAAGCGCTTCGAGCGCGGCGGCGAGTGTCGTTTCGAGATTGATGGCACCGAAAGGCGCGTAGTCGAATTCGCAGTCCTTTTCGGTCGGCGTGCGCGGCGAGTGGTCGCTCGCAATGGCGTCAATCGTTCCGTCCTTGAGGGCTTCGATGAGCGCGAGGCGGTCCTTTTCGGCGCGGAGCGGGGGATTGATTTTTTTGTTGGTGTCGTAGTTGCCGACATCGTTGTCGGTGAGCAGAAGGTGGCTCGGGGAGACTTCCGCAGAGACGCGCACATCGTGTTTTTTGGCGTCGCGAATCAAATCGACGGCGCGGAAGGAGCTGACGTGCTGGATGTGCAGTTTGGCGCTCGTGAGGCGGGAGAGCAGGGTGTCGCTGGCGACAACGATGTCTTCCGAGGCCCTCGGCATACCGCGCAATCCGAGGCGGAGGCTCTTTTCGCCTTCGTGCATGACGCCGTTTTTAGACATGCTCGTGTCCTGGCAGTGGTCGAAAATCGGGAGGTCGAACATCGAAGAGTACTCGAGGGCGCGGCGCATGATTTCGTTGTTGGCAACACCGCCGACCGAGTCGGAGATGGCGACGCAACCGGCCTTTTTCAGTGCGCCGATGGGAGCGAGTTGTTCGCCGTTGCCGCCGAGCGTGATGTTGCCGACGGGATAGAGTTTGACGACGGCGTCCTTTTCGGCGAGGTCCCTGACGAGGCGCACCGTTCCCGCGTTGTCGCAGATAATTTTTTCATCCGGCGTGCAGAGTACGGTCGTGAATCCGCCGGCTGCTGCAGCTGCCGTCCCCGAGGCGATGGTTTCACGGGCGGTCTTGCCGGGTTGGTAAAGGTGGGCGTTCAGATCGACGAATCCGGGAGCCACGACTTTCCCGCTCGCATCGATAATTTGAGCCTCGGCGGCCTGTTCCGGCGTGAGCTCGGAAACGATTTTCCCGTTGGCAATTGCCACATCTCCGACGCTTTCACGTCCGTTGGCGGGGTCGATCACCAATCCGTTTTTGATTAACACGTAAAAATCAGCGCTCATAATTTTTCGTGCATTCTAACGCGGGAATGCAGGAAAAGAAAACCACGAAAATCGGAAAATTTCGGCGCTTCCGGCTGGGCGTGCGGAGATCGGCAATTCGTGGGCGCGGATTGCGTTCTTTGTGAAAATCAAAATTCCGGCTAAGCGCGTAAGGGACACCCGCTCAGCATGCCTTGAAAAGCTTTGCGGCTATGCCGTAACGCAGATTGCGGGGTGAGAAAATGAGCGCGTCTGTGCCGCAGAGCTCGGCGACTTCAAGAACGACGGCCAAGGCTGCGGGGAAGACGTCGGCACGTCCGGCGGGAATCCCGTCGAGGGCAATCCGGTCGGCCGCCGTTCGCATTGCTAAATGCTCGAGAAGAACTTCGAGGCGGAGCGTGGGAATTTTTCGCGGGAAAAGTCCCGGGGAAACTTCCGCTTTTTCTGCTAAAATCCGGTGCGCGATTGCCAAAACGCCACCGCAGAATACGACGGGCATTTCCGCATAAACGCGTTCCTGCAGGACCGTTTTTACGGTTTCGCGGACATGGGTTCGAATTTTGTGAAGGACTTTCGGCGGGACGGGCCCCTCTGGATTGCGGACGAATTCGCGCATCATGCGCACGGCACCGAGCGGCCAGCTGCAGACGAAACGCCCGCCGTCGCCGATGAATTCGAGACTGCCCCCGCCCAAGTCAAAGACTGCGGGAGGACGTAGCAACTCGCTCACGAGTGAGTCCGTCACGACGCCGGCGGCAATGCCTTCCGCCTCTTCTTCGCCCGAAAGAACGCGTAGCGGCAAACCCGTTTCCGCCAAAATCGCCTCCGCAAAGGCGTGTGCATTCGTCGCCGTACGGAAAACGCTGGTGCCGACGATGGCCGTCGCCTCGGCTCGGTGCTCCTGAGCCAAATCGTGAAGCCGTTTCACCGCGCGGACTCCCTGTTCGAATTTCTCGGGAGAAATCGCGCCGCCCGCCTGTTTTTCGAGGAGGCGGACGTCTTCGTAGGCTTCTGCAACCGCCCGCAAATGCGGCCCCTGGGCGACCAGGAGCTTGAAGGAGTTGGAACCCAAATCAATGACGGCAACGCGGCGGTTATCCATGGCAGAACGGCAGGGGAATTTTCGGTGAAATCGGACGGTGAACCGAAATTAAGCGTCGCCGCCTCAGTTGTTTCCGTCAAAACGCGGCATCGTTACCTCCGTCCCGCGATTGTCTGCACTGTTGATGCCTTCGGATTTGATGACTTTAAGTGCCGTCAGTACGAGGATTTTCATGTCGAGCCAAAACGAAATGCGATCGACGTACCAGACGTCGAGTTCGAACTTGCGCTTCCACGAGATTGCATTGCGCCCGTGCGTTTGAGCCCAACCCGTGACGCCGGGACGAACTTCGTGGCGGCGGGCCTGCTCCGGCGAATAAAGCGGCAAATACTCGGGAAGAAGCGGACGCGGTCCGACGATGGCCATGTCGCCCTTGAGAATATTGAAGAGCTGCGGAAGCTCGTCGAGCGAGGTCTTGCGGACGAAGCGTCCGACACGCGTCAGGCGTTCGCAGTCCGGGAGCAGTTGGCCGCTGGCGTCGCGTTCGTCTGTCATTGTTTTAAATTTGATGACCCGGAAGATTTTTCCGTCCTTGCCGGGGCGTGCCTGCGTGAAAAAGATTCCTGCGCCCTTATTGGCGAAGTGCAGGAAAATGCAGAGCGCCAGAATCAGCGGAGAGGCGCAGATACAGACGCCGAGAGCGAGCGAAAAATCCAGAACGCGTTTAAAGCCGTTGCGATACATGCTTGTTATTGTTTATCAAAGTGAAGCGCGGCGCAATCCTGCGTTTCACAAATCGCCTCTATCTTTGGAAACCCAACTTCCGCTTTACTATGCACTTATCCGTGTTTCCGTAGTTGCTTTCGGCGGGACAAATTCGGGACAACTTTTTGATCCAAGCGAGCTAAAATGCGCCAAAAGATAGAAAAATAAAAACAGGGTCGAAAAAAGCCCGGAACCCGCATAAATAAAGGAATCCCGCTTAGGTGCTGTCCTAAACGGGATTCGTTAAAGTGGGGTGGAAAACGGGATTTGAACCCGCGACCCTCGGAACCACAATCCGATGCTCTAACCAACTGAGCTACTTCCACCGTGAAATTGAGAAGCAATCAAATCACGTTCCGCTGAAATTGTCAAGCGGGAGTTTCGCGGATTA
Source organism: Candidatus Spyradenecus sp. (assembly GCA_045651325.1). Classification (GTDB taxonomy): domain Bacteria; phylum Verrucomicrobiota; class Verrucomicrobiia; order Opitutales; family UBA953; genus Spyradosoma. The sequence continues at coordinate 8,184 of JAZRSB010000069.1, read as the reverse complement.
TTTTTCGCCGAGCGATTCGCGGTAGAGCGTGCACAGGTGCATGCCGGCCATGCGGACGGCGACTCCGTTGGTGACCTGCTTCAGAATCACGGAGCGCGGGCCGTCGGCAATTTCCGATTCGACTTCGACGCCGCGATTGATCGGTCCCGGGTGCATGATAATGGCTTCCGGTTTCATCCAGGCGAGGCGTTCTTCGTTGATGCCGAAAAGCGCCGTGTATTCGCCGAGGGAGGGGAAGTGCGTCGTCGTTTGGCGTTCGTGCTGGATGCGCAGGAGCATGACGGCATCGGCTTCGGAGAGGGCGGACTTCAGGTCGTGGGCGACGCGGACTCCCGGGTAGTTGCCGAATTCCTGCGGGACGAGCGTGATCGGTCCGGCGAGCGTGACTTCTACGCCGAGTTTCGTCAGGCAGTGGATATTGGAGCGGGCGACACGGGAGAAAAGGATATCGCCGAGAATGGTGACTTTTTTCCCTCGGAGGTCGCGGCCGAAATGTTCCCGCAGGGTGAAAGCGTCGAGCAGGGCTTGGGTCGGGTGGGCGTGTGCACCGTCACCGGCGTTGATGACGGGGATGTCCAAGACGTTGGCGAGGTAGGCGGCGGCGCCGGCGGCCGAGTGGCGCATGATGACCATATCGACGCCCATGGCTCGGATGTTGCGTGCGGTATCGCGGAGCGTTTCGCCTTTGGTGCGCGAGGACGTTGATTCACTGAGCGTGAGCAGATCGGCGCCGAGGTTGCGTGCGGCGACTTCGAATGCGGAGCGCGTGCGCGTGGACGGTTCAAAGAAGAAGGTGCCTACGGTGTGGTTTTTCAGCGTATCGAATTTTTTGCGTGTCCCGAACGAGGCTTTGAAAACTTCGGCTTGGGCAAAAAGTGTTTCAAGCTCTTCGACGGAAACGGATTCGATGTCGATGAGGTCTTTACGATTCCAGATGGCTTGGCTCATGAATAAAAGGGATTGTGAAACAGGTTGTGCGAAGGCGGGAAAAAGCCGCTTTCGGAGTCAGAATTTTTTCTTATGCGCGGGAAGGGGGCAATAAAATTTTTATCGGGAAAAATGCGTTTGCCAAAACCGGCGAAATTTGAGGTTTTGGAGGTATGACGAAAATTCTCTTTGTTTGCCTCGGAAATATCTGTCGCTCCCCGGCGGCGGACGGCATTTTTGCCGGCATGATTGAAAGCAAGGGCTGTTCGGCTGTGCTTGCCTGCGATTCCTGCGGAACCGGCGACTGGCATATCGGCGACCTGCCGGATCCCCGGATGCGTGCGGCGGGGCAACGGCGCGGCTACCGCTTTACCCATCGTGCCCGCCAACTCTGCCGCGCGGACTATGAGAATTTTGACCTCATTCTTGCGATGGATACGCAGAACCGGAGGGATATTCTGGCGCGTGCTCCGGAGGGTTTCGATGCCGCGAAGGTAAAGCTTTTTACCGAATTTTGCAGCGGGGAGTTTGCTTCGCTCGACGGCGTGCCCGATCCCTATTGGAGCGGCGATGACGGTTTTGACCGCGTCCTCGATATTCTCGAAAACGGTTGCGCTAATCTGTTTTCTGCTCAAACTGATAGCAGACTTTAATTTATCTCCTACTATTTTACCCTATGACTACTAAAGCAATTTTTGCCCTCGCAGCGGCGGCTTTCTGCCTGTCGGGATGCGCGGGGACGGCTCCGGAAGAAAAACGTGTCCCGGCAATTGCGGGCGACGAAGATCACGCGCCTGTTTGGGAAACGCGGGAACAACGCGATGCGCGCATGAAATGGTGGCGTGATGCCAAATTCGGGATGTTTATCCACTACGGTCTTTACTCCGGATTGGCCGGCGAATGGCGCGGCCGCCCGGCGGGAACCGAATGGATTCAGAAAAACGTCGAAATCGATACCGAGACCTACCGCAACGAAACCTTCCCGCTCTTCAAACCGCGCGAAGGAATTGCCAAGGAATGGGCCGAATTGGCCAAGGAGGCCGGTTGCCAATACGCCGTTTTCACGAGCAAGCACCATGAAGGCTTTGCGATGTTCGATTCCGCGCAGACCGACTACGATTCGCAGGACAAATTCGGTCGCGACTTCACGCGCGAATTCGTCGATGCGTTCCGCGCTCAGGGCATGCGCGTCGGCTTCTACCACTCTGTCATCGATTGGTCGCACCCGAGATACGACTACACGATTTGCCCCGATCTGTGCTACCCGAAGAAACAGATCGAATGGCGCAAGGGCGTGCCCGGTCGCGAAATCGACCACGGCGTTTATCAGCAATACCTTAAAAATCAAGTGCGCGAGTTGCTCACGAATTACGGGAAAATCGACATCATTTGGTGGGACTACTCCCAAGGTGCCGCTTCGGGTAAGCGTGGTTGGGACGCTCCCGCACTCATCGAACAGTGCCGCGAGCTGCAGCCCGGTATCATCATGAACAACCGCCTCTACGCCTACGACGGGTACGACACCAACACGAATATCCGACTCGACGTGCGCCGCGGCGACACGATGACTCCGGAAAAGCACGTTCCCGCCAAGGGCTATCCCGACTCCGACTGGGAAACCTGCATGACCGTCGGCAACAAGTGGGGTTATAATCGCTACGACACGGATTTGAAATCTCTCGAAACCGTCATCCGCCAGCTTCAGGAATGTGCCGGAAAGGGCGGAAACCTCCTTCTGAATATCGGTCCGAAGGTGGACGGGAGTGTGCCCGAAGGCGTCAAAGCCGTCTTCCGCGGCGTCGGGAAATGGCTCCGCGTCAACGGTGAAGCCATTTACGGTACGCGTCCGTACTTCGGTTTCGACGGAGTGCTTGCCACGCAGAGTGCCGACGGAAAATACATTTATGTTTTCCTGCCGCCCGCCGGAGCATCGTTGCCGGCGAGTGTCCCGGCAGGAGAAATCCTGGGCGGCGACAAAAATGCCGATTGCCCGGTACTGAAGATTTGCCGATAAGCCCGGCACTCAGACAAAAAGCGTTTCTGCGTTGCTTCGCGGGAACGCTTTTTTGTCGTCCGCTTAAAAGCGGGAAGGGGCTTGTCGGGTAATTTATCGTTGACGGGAGCCGGACGCCGAATAGACTTTTTTCAATTCCGGGGCTCAATGGCGTGCCGGACAGAACACTAACTACACACATAAACACTGATGAGAACATGGATTTCATGTCTCGCGCTCGTTTTCTTTGCCGTTGCATTGCGGGCTGAGCGCGTTGTTAAAGTCGCCGACGGAGATACAGTCACTGTGCTGAGCGAAACCAAAGAGCAGATACGCGTGCGCCTGTGGGGAATCGACGCTCCCGAGAAGGCTCAGGATTACGGCGAGGTCTCCCGCAAGCGCCTGGCCGAGCGCATCGCAGGGAAAGACGTGCGCCTCGAAGTGCGCGGCAAAGACCAATACGGACGCGTGCTTGCCGTAATTTGGTACGGGGATGAAAACGAAAACCTCCGTCAGGTACGCGAAGGCTTTGCCTGGCACTACAAAAACTACGCCAAGAAGGCGACGGATTACGCCGAGGCGGAAAAGCAGGCGCGCGAAAAAAGAATCGGGCTTTGGAAAAAACCGAATCCGGTTCCGCCTTGGGAGTTCCGGCGAAAAAAGCGCAAGTCCGACTAAAACGAAGTTTTTCCCGGAATCCGAAAAAACGCATTGCGCGAATCCGAAGAAAACGCTACTGTTTATCCTAATATTTTTGCGGCTGTCGTATAACGGCTATTATGTGACCTTCCCAAGGTTGAGACGAGGGTTCGACTCCCTCCAGCCGCACCACTTTAAAACGCCCGCAAACCCGCATAAACAAAGGGATTGCGGGCTTTTTCGTGTCTTTTTGAATTAATCGAAGAGTGCCTAAAACCGCCCTAAAATGCCCTTTTCTTGCAGAAGCTTTTCCACTTTTTCTCCACCGCCTAAAAACGCTCTCTATCCCGCTTACTTACTGGGGAAATCGGCTTTGGAGGGCCATAAAAACGGAAGCCGGATTTTAATAGAAAATGCGGTGGAGTAAAATTTCTCCACTTGGCAAAAATTTCTCTCATTCTCGCGCAAAGATGGCGCAAAACACGATGAGGCGCTCCCCCTTTTTTAGGGGAAAGTGGAGAATTGGTGGAGTTTTCGAACGATTTCCTCTTCCCTAAGCGGAATAGAGCGCCATTTTCAGACAAAAATGCCCGTCCTTGACTAAGGGCGAGCGGGGATTGCGCGGATTTTCCCGGTGTCGATTCAGCAGAGTTATGATCCGAGAATGGGGAATGTTTTCGGCATAAACGGGAGAAAATAATCCCGTTCCTTTTTCAGCCGCTCAATTTCACCGAGGTTTCTGAACTCTCTTTGTGCACTGATTAGTCCGTCGTAGTTTTCGGAACGTTCCAAGAATTGCATTTCGTTAAAACGCTTCCGCATTTCCTCATTGGGTTCGACGAGGGTTTTGAGTAGCTTGGAGGCGGCAGTATAAAATCGTATTTCTCTGCCTTTATTGATGAAATACGAAAAGCAGCCTGCCAAATTCGGGCAGGCATCAAGATTATTTTCCAGCCAAATCCGCCAAGCCTCAGAGCGGCATCCCTGCCTTTCGGACGGGTAGAGTTGCATAAACTTTTTAAAGGCTTCGCTCTCGGGAGGGGGTGGAGCAACTTGTTCTTCTTTTTCGCGGGACGTTTTTCTGTCTGCCTTACGCACTTCCCGCATCTCCCTGGCTTGTTCTTTCTCTTCGCGTTTATTGCTCATGGCCTCAAGGGAGCAGCGGGCAAATTCGCTTTGAAAACAAAACTCTTCGGCGTTCTCCCCGTTTTTTACTGCTCGCAGGATCTCATTTCCTCCCCCTTCTGACAGCAAGAGCCTTCTGAAAACGTTTTCAACGGTTTCGGGCTTACAGCCGACGGCGCGGGAGATATACGTTTTTGAGCCTTTAAGCTCGCCGTTTTCTTGTCCGCGGTAGCTGTATTTGCTTTCATCTCGCATCGCGATAAGGAATTTTTCGACAGGATATTTTGTGACGTCATAGGATCGTGCGAGAGTGCAAATCGTTTCCCAGTCTAAACGCTTTTTACTCATCGTTTTGCGACCTCGCTTCGATTGTTAAGCCATGCCTCTACATCAGAGGCCCGGAAACGCGCATCGCCTCTGCCGCCCGCTCCTATGCGAACACAGGGGCAGCCCTCGCGCAACCACCGCCAAACGGTTCTTTCCGAAACCGAGAAGAATTCGCAAAGCGAATCCTTAGTTATGAATTTTTCTGTCGTATGAATTTCGTTATAACTCATACAAACGGCCTCAAACGCTAATAAATACTTACGCTTATTTTTCGCCGAAACCGCCAATCCCTTTTTCTGACTGCCTCAGACGGCCACAAAAAACATTTTCAAAACTTTGCTTTTTAAAAACAAAACTTCGTTTTTCAGGGTTCTAATAAGCTTTTCCGTCAACAAATCGCTCTTTCCGTTTCTTCCTTACACGCTTCCATTCAATGCCGTTTCGCTTAAAAACGTCCCTAATGGCGTTTTCGCTTCTTTTGTATTCCGTAGCAATTTCACTGATAGAAAGCCCGTCCACTCGATTTCGGCGAATTACTTCTTGGTCTTGCTCTCGTGTCAGATTTTTTGCCCTCTTCTTTGCTTTGGCCGTAGAAGCTTCTTTTGCATGAGAGAGTTCCCGCAAAATCGCTAATGCCACAGGAATATCGCGGGAGACGAGGCCCGAAGCCTTTCCCGAAAGAGCTGAAAGCGGGAAAAATGCAGCGAGAAGTTCCCGCTCAAATTTGCCTTTAGAAGAAGCTCCCGATTCAAAGCTATCTTTGAAAAGGCCTAATCCGTTTCTTCGCGGAAAACCTGCTTCCGCTTGTTTCGGAAATTTGTGTTCGATCCACGTGACAAGTTCTTGCTCCAAATCGGGAGCCCACGCAGGCAAGGCATTATGCTTTTCGATGAAATCAAAAAAGCACAGAACCTCATTGGCTGCGGGAAGCATTCTAAGCGCATTTTCCGCGAAAACAGAAAAATCACGGAGGCGCTTGGTTTCTGACAGCTTAATAACAAACGTAAAGACCTGTCTCTCCTGCGTGCTTAATTCTTCGTTCTTGGCATACGGCAACGCAACAAAGGCTTCAGAAAATCCGGCCAGTTCCCTACTCGCACTTAGCGCTTGGGTGGCAACATAAGACGCACGAGCAAGCAAGTGGATGAAATCGTCCGATTTTGTGTAACGGTCCTTGAGTCTTTCGGCGATATCGGAAAAAAGGCCGGGAAGTTTTGCAAAGAATCGGCTAAACCTCAATGAGAGCGATAAGAGCCAAACTTTCTTTTGCTTCTCGATTAGATAGCCGTTCTCCCTAAATGCGGACTTGTCGTAAATCTTTTTTACTTCGTTTTTCATCGCTCCTTTGGTTTGTACAACAAAATAATAAAATTTTGCTGAAATGCTACGATTTTTCTAAATGGGAACACGTTGGCCCATTGGTGTGGCTTCCTTTTATTTTTTGCCCCTCTCGAAAAAGTTCGACGGTGCACCCCGCGATAGAGATAAAACCCGCCTTAAAAGATTCCTTACCGTAGCGTTGCCTGTCTTGCCGTAAAGCTTGTAGGAGAAAGGCGCCGGAATAAGCTCTCCGCAGGCGTTCCAACGTTTTTCGAAATCTTTTTTATTAGTTTTTTTATTTATTTATCATTCATTGTTTATCATACACCCGCCCAAATCACAGCTATCCCGCTTAAAGACAAAGAATCCGATTCCGTACGCGAATACGCCCCCGGATACGCATTCGGACACGGGGACAAACCCGCGCGGGTGATTTTTGGGTTACATTGTCTGCAACAGTATGCTAAACTGTCATCGTGCGCTCGGGAAATGTCTCCCGAAAGTGCCGGAGGAAATAAGTATCATGAGTAGCTCTAACTTAACGAATCAAAACACTTTTTCTAATTCGCGCGGGCGTTGGTTGCCGCTCGCGGCGGGAATCTTCATCTTTGCCGGGCTTGCGGGAACGCTTTGGGGAAGCTGTAGTTCGCTACTACATGTATCTTCAGCAACTTGAAAACACGAATTACGACATTCGCTATTATGGAAACCAAAATTCAGATCGAAATTTAATCTCTAATCGAGATGAATTAATAATTGAAGTTGAACGCCTAAAGCAAGAAATGAATGTCCTTAAAGAAAAGCTATGAGTCGAGGCAAAAAGTTTTTTTTCGGAGTCGTTTTTTTGATTTTTGTCTTTCTGTTTGGGAGGTGTTATCGGCAGGAGTATGCATTTATTTCCGAGATAAAACTTTCTCATGTGGGAATGCCTACGATAAGGAGTCTTTTTATTGATGAGGAAGAAGTAAATAGAAAAATTATCCTGCTGTTAGAGCGCGAGATGGAAGTTCATGAGCTTCATGGTTTCGCAAAATTAAAATTCGAGCCTGAAAAGGGATTTGTATTATACCGTGCGTTGCGTAGCTCGGAGTGGTGGTATGAGCGCTTTAGCGATTCATATCTCTGTGCTTTAGAAGGTGATGTTTGGGATATTATAGAGGAAGAGATTAACAGGCATAAATGTATGTCCGGAAATGACATCATTCCGAGCTCTATTCCGCTTGAAAGAAAGATTTTTTGGATTAAAAGATTTGCCTGGTCGGGAGAATTCGAAGACGACAAGTTTATCCTTGAGCAGGTTTTACGAGAGAAAGATTCCCGCATAAAAATTGCTTATTTGGCGTGCCTTCGAAATCATTATTCCGCGTACCGCATTGAAGAGTTTGTTAAACCGTTTTTGTCAGACTCGGAGGTTTCTGTGCGTATTGAGGCGGAGTCTTTGTTGAGGTGGCTAAATAACTTCCAGAGATAGTTTTGGGGAGTGTGTTCTATGAAACGATGGATTGCTTTTTTCTTGGTGTTCATTCCCGTAATTGGGTCCGCAATTGTCTGCTTTCCCCCGGCACGAGAAACGGAGCCATTACGGGAGGTGTATTGCGCAGAGCGAGTATTTTCTAAGCTCGTAGACTATGGAGAGAGACTGATAGGAGTTATGCTTATTCTTGAAGACCTTCCACTCGGAGAGGAAAAATACGTCGAATTTGAAATTCAAATTTTCTCTTCCTCGCACACAATCTTTTCGCGAGCAGGTAATTTTACAAGATGATTGGAGTGATATTGCACATATTTTTAAAACGGACGACGCTAAAATGCTTTCTACGTTCTTGTATGCCATGGTTTGGACAGACGATATC
>JAZRSB010000068.1:0-1101 GCA_045651325.1 Candidatus Spyradenecus sp. | reverse complement strand
GGTAGAAAACTTGCTCCAGATGCCCGCAACGATATCCTCGTCCGTGCTTTTGCCGTGGCAGGCGGAACAGGCGACCCAAAACAGGGTTTCCTGGGCAAGCCCTACTTGCGGTGCAGCACGCGTGAAATAGATTTCGTGCGTGCTTGTGCCGACGTCTTCCCAGGTATCGGAATTAGCATCGTAGCTGACTTTCCAGACAATCGTCGCGTTTTCGAAGTAGCCGACCGTCCCCGCAGGCACCGGAGCCGGAATCTCGATACCGTTCCCGCGCTCTGACCACGCAAGCGTGTAGGTATTTGTCGAGTTCCCCAAGGTAACAAGCGCTTGGATGCGGGCGGGAACCGTGGAATCCGGCAAACGGAACGTCGGCACCAATTTCAATTTTGAGCCACTTTGGAAGGCCACCGGATTTGCCTGACGCGCTCGCGAAAGCACCCAATCGCTTCCGGTAAACGCCGCGCCGCTGTCTTGCGTCACGGCAAACTCCGTTCCGCCGTCGCCGGCATTCAAATTAACTTCCGTAAGGCTGATGACTTCACGCAGCTCAAACGCACCCACCAAAGGACCTTTCGTATTCGTCGTGTTTTCGGGAACAAACGAAATCTGAAGCGCGCCGTTATCCGTCGCAGTAAACGTCAGCGACACCTCTTCGATATCCGCAACGCTCTCGCATTCCGGAGCCCTAAAACCAAAAGCGGCGTTACGGCTCGGTCCGCTAACCAAAACCGTATAATTCGCGCTTCCGTCATCCGGACGCTCCAAGTGCTTCCACTTAAGCCTGTACCTTCCGGCAGGCACCTCGTCCAAAGTGATTACAAGACCGTAACTGCCGTTGCGGGCACACAGCTCGTAGTAGCCCGGCGACCAATATTCGATTTCCGAACCCGCGTAGGCTTTCCACGCGGAGCTTTCCGCCGGCGTGTAGAAGGTATAATTCAGGCGTTCTCCGAACCAAGCCGTGTTATGCCACATGTTCTGTTGCGAAGACCAAGTCGGAGCAGGCAAGCTCAGGATGTTTGTCGCCGAATCGTCGTTTATCGGAGCAACAGCGTTCATCATAACGCTTGCGCCGCGAGCCTGCGGCGGATCGTTCGGGTCGAG
>JAZRSB010000067.1:0-1694 GCA_045651325.1 Candidatus Spyradenecus sp. | reverse complement strand
CGTTCAACGACAGACGCAGAGCGATGTATATACGATGAACTTGTTCGGAATAGGTTTAATCGTCATAAAAACACAGATTCAGGCGACTATGGAAACGTGGGCAATCATTTATAGCGCCGAAAACCGTCCGATTCGCTTTGAAAATGCGGAAACGCAAACCGTCGTCGACTGTGCTTACGACTCGCAAGGTCGTCGCTTCGAAAAGAAAGTTATGCTTGCGGGAACGGTAACGCTCCACCATCGCTATATCTATCGCGGCTATTTGCAAATCGCGGCGCTTGATTTGACTCGCTCGGCGCATCCGGCGCTGTGGTTCGTCACCTGGGATCCGTCACAACCGACGGCGACGCGCCCGCTCGCGATTCAAAAAGACGGGTCTTGGTTCACCTACGGCTACGACCTCACGAAAAACATCTGCGAAGTCTTCGGGCCTGCCGGCTACATCCGCACGGCGTATGCCTACGCGCCCTTCGGCGCGGTCACCGCTTCCGGCGACGTCACGCAACCCTTCCAATGGTCGTCGGAGTTTTACGACTCCGAACTCGACCTTGTTTACTACAACTACCGCCACTACTCGCCCTCGCTCGGGCGCTTCCTCTCCCGCGACCCCATCGAAGAACAAGGCGGTTGGAATCTTTATGCTTTTGTTGGGAATAGGATGTATGAAAATGACAAGTTAGGAACAAGCAGAATAAAAAATACCCTATATTATTACTACATATTAAGAGCTCTAAGAAACGTATCTCTTCTGTTTTCTCTTACGTCTCCATATCTTATGCCAGATGAACCCATCATTATTTACGATACGGACGGTGAAACACATAAAGAGCTTAAGTCCCAGATCAGAAGCATTGTTGAGAATCGGGGTGATAAAACAATCGGTTTTCATGAGAAAGCTTGGCAGAATATTAACCTTGCTAGTCTAAACGGAGGAGTTCTCTATCTTCAAAAAGATGGTCTCGTTGATGTTGTTAATGCTTCCTCGAAAGTTATGGCGTCTGGGAAATACAGTTTTTGTCGTGTTCAAGGTGGTGGAATTCGACAACTCCAAGGTGAAATCTCTATTTCGTGGTATGATGAAATGGATGCAAACGGGTGGTTGGAATTTTATAATAAAGAAATAAAAGGAAATGAAAATTGGACTATATTGATTCCTCAATGGATATTGGAAGGTTTTGTTGATCTCATTGGAGATGGGGTACTTGATGCTAATTTTAAGTTTGTTATTAAGTCGAAAGTCAGTTTGAACTATGAATTCTAAGTTTTCGGTATTATTGAAGACACTCCAAATAATAGTCCTTTTTGTTGCGGGAATTTTTCACTTTCTTTTGTTCGAGTTTTCCTTCGAGAGTCTGATGCGGCTTGTTGGGATGGAGTACTCTTTAGTAATAAAAAAAGAGGTGAATATAGTGCGTGTTGAGAAAATACTTAGATTGAACGATATACACCTATCTTTAAGAGATTCTGCGCACATTGACGGGAGAGGGTTCCTGTTCGGTCACCCGATGAGAGAAACGTTGTGTGTAAAAATTCCGATGAAAGATATTTTAAGCTTTTCTCTTCCTCGCACACAATCTTTTCGCGAGCAGGTAATTTTACAAGATGATTGGAGTGATATTGCACATATTTTTAAAACGGACGACGCTAAAATGCTTTCTACGTTCTTGTATGCCATGGTTTGGACAGACGATATC
>JAZRSB010000066.1:0-33050 GCA_045651325.1 Candidatus Spyradenecus sp. | reverse complement strand
AAGCGGCAACGCATCATCAGGTTGAAGTTGTGTTCCGGTCCGGAATCTTCGCGGAGGAAGTTCACGTCGTAGTCGAACGACAGGGTCGTCGATTCCGCGATGAGGACGGTGACGCCGACACCGGCGGTAACATAGTCGGCGCCTTCCTTGTTCATCTTGGTCGAGAACGGCGTCGCTCCCGGCAAAGCAATTTGGGCGCCGATGCTTTCCGCGCTGTCGAGGAATTCGTGTTGCCACGAAATGCGGGCTTCAGGAACGAAGGTAATCGTTTCCTTCACGTCAAAGCGAACGGTCGTGCGCCATCCGAGGCCGGATTGGAGAGAGTCATAGCTGAAGCTGTCCACGTTGAGAGCGTCGGCGCCGTTGCCCTCTTCCGAATAGCCGTCCACGCTGTTGTAAACATAGCGCAGGGAGACCATCGGTCCGGTCGTCCACTGATAGGAGAGGGCCTGCGATCCGGCATCCCATTCCCAGCCGGCCGCGAGATAGCCGATGGCCTGAGAGCCGTCGGGCGAAGCCGTCGCCTTAGAATTGTAGCTGCCGATCTTGGTCGAGCGCGTGAAATCGTATTCTCCGACCCCGTAAGAAGCCATGCCCATGTAGTAGAGGTTGCCTTCCTTGTCGTTACGGGAACCGGCGAAATAGACACCGAGCGAACGCATCGCCGCCTCCGTCTTGGAGCCGGTCGCCTTCACGTCGGTGGAACCGCCGGAGTAGCTTGCGAAAAGACCAATGGCCAAGCGGTCGTTCACGGCATAGTCAAAACCGATCGAGGCGTTAACCATATCGGTTTCCGTTCCGGAAGTATGCGACGTCGCATCACCGTCCGAGAACGCATAACCGCCGTTTGCCCAAAGCATTGCCCGTTCGTCGTTAAAATCATAACCGACGAACTGGCGCATTCCGTTCGAAGCAACCGCATTCGGATTCGCGGAGAAAGAGAAACCATAGGAGTTAAACAGCGGAGCGGACCACAGGTCGGAGACCGGATAGCCGCGACGCAGTTCGCGGGAGCGGCGTTCGAGCGCACCCGTAACCGCCGAAGCCTGCTTGTTGTTCAACGTGTTAATCGTAACGAGGTTGACCGGAAGCAACTGGTCGTATGCGCTCAGCAGCGGGTCAAGGTATTCGAAGCTGTTGAGCTCGGCAAGCAATTCGGCGGAGACATTCGCATTTTCGCCGTCCGAAAGACAGGTGCGGAGCGACTGGGCAATCGCCTTCTGCTCCGCAGTCATCTGCGAATAAGTCAAACGTACGGGGACGAGTTCCGCAGTTCCCGGAAGTTGCGCCTCAATCGTGCCGTTCGCCTTGATGTCATAGACGAGATCAATCTCCTGTTGGCCGTCCCACAGGGACGGAGCCGTAGCATCAATTACCACCGAAACGGAATCATCAACGGAAACGGTCTTGCCGGCTTCCAGATTGATAAACTCGATCGTGTCGCGCGGAAGCTTGTTTTGGAAGGCAAGCTCGACAACGGAGTTGCCGCGAATCTGGACATCCTGATTCACAATCAGTTCATCTCCGAAAACGACTCCGAGACGGCTGTCCTGACAGACAAACCCGACATCGACGCCGGACTCGATGAGCGTCGTTCCGCTGCCGGTTCCGCCGCCGATTCGGAAATAAGAACCGCCCAAAACCTTGAGGCTCGACTGCGTCAGCTTCAGCACCGCGCCGTCATCCGCATAAAGCTCGGAATCCGTAAGCGAAAGCCCGGTGCGGCCTTCGACCTGATTCGTACCGCTCAATGCGAGCGCAGACTTCTCAACGAGCGTAACGCCGCATTTGAAAACGGCATCACCGGCCTGGACCATACCGCGGGAAACGTCCACGGATCCCGCCTCAACGCTACCTTTAATGACGGCCGTCGCATAATTCGTCACCGCCGCTTCGGTTTCACCCTCATCGGTGACCACGGCGTCTTTGTGGAAACCTTCGACTTCGAGGACGCCGATTCCGTTAAATTCCGTTCCGACATAGAGCGTAGCTCCCTTATCGACATTAAGCGAAGCCGCCGACGTTGCCGTAGCTCCGATCTTCGCAGCCTGGACGGTGGCTGCGGCGGCAACATTGACAACCCCGCCGCTCGCATCGAGGGCAAGCTCGTTCTTCCCGCCCATATTGAAAGTACCGCCCGACATATTGAAGACGCCGACACTCAGGGTGCCGCTTTCGCGCGTCGTCAGCATCCCGTTGCCGCTCAGGTCGATGCGGCTCACTTGGGAATTCGCCGTATTCACTTCGACGCTGCCGCCGGAGATATTCAGCGAACCGCCGGAAATCGAGCCGCCGTTAAGGCTGAGCTTGCCGCCGGAAACATCAATGCCGCGCGGGGCTTCAATGACGCCGTCTTCATTCAAATTAATCTGGCCGCCGGAGAGCGCTACCTTCACGCCCTTCCAATCCGGATCGTAAGCGGTGATCTTCCCGCCCTTGCCGACCGTAAGCGTCCCGTTGTTGACGATAACGGCATCTTCCACGCAAAGCAGTGCGCGGGCGCCGACAACGGTGAAATTCGTGGTCGCCTGATCGAGCACCAACGCGTGGACGTCCAACTGCTCGGAAACGTTCATGGAAGCGCTTTCCATTTCGACGGTTCCCGTGTTGAACTTCAGCGAAACGTCGCTAACCTTACCGGTGGCCGCCCCGTTATTGATAAATTCGACGGTCCAATCCCCGGCTTCGGAAACACCCCAAAACGCATTGGAAACATAGGTCCAGGTCAGAGCCGTCGTTCCGTTTTCACCAACCACCGTCGCGTAAACGGACTCATAAGCATTGTCTTCCTTGCTGTCGGAGAGCCACGCTTTATCCAAAAGCACGCTACGCGTTCCCGTGGGAGAAACGAGCACCACCTGGGCATCCCGGAAGTAGTTGATGTTATCAATCGTAAAGGTGACCTCGACGGATTCGACCGGCTGCGCCAGGCCGCTCACTTTGGCCGTCGCCTTGACCGATTCATGGGAAGTCCAAGCATCCTTGTTCCCGCTCAAACCGGCGGAAACCGTGGAAGAGGTGCGGATCGTTTCGTAAGCGATATTTTCGGCAACGCTGATAAAGTTTTCCGCGTTCACCATCCCGAAACCGTAGTCGTTCGAGAATTCGAAGCCGGCGGAATTCTTCGTCCAGACTGTCCCCTTGGAACGCGCTTCGTCGCGCATAACGTCGAAAATATCACAGGAACGGGCGAGCGCGTGTTTCGCCCAACGGGCGTCCATCGCTTCGTTGCTTGCCGCGGCGAGAGCAATTACACCGGAGACAATCGGCGTCGAGAACGAGGTTCCCGAGCTATAGGTATAGTGCGTGCGGCTGCCGGAGTCCGACTTATTATCGTCGTCTTCTCCTGCACGGATTGTAAAGGAAGCCTCCGTATTGTCATCGCCGTCGGTGTTTCCCTGTTCGTCGTCGCCGACCATCGTGAGACCGTAGCGCGTCGTCGAGAAAACGGATTCGCCCGGAGCCGTTACAAAGAGATTGGAACCGTAGCAGGAAAAGCCGGTATAGTAGCCGCCGCGGGAGGTCGCGCCGACAACGATACCGCCTTCAAAATTGGCAACGGCGTCACCGTTACAGTCGGCGGGAATCAGTGCGGAGCCTTCGCTTGTCTTGCTGCGCGAATTTCCGGCAGCGATAACGTAAATCGTATTGTTGCGCGTCGTTTTTTCGAGAGCGGCGCTTTCCCCCTCGGTGCTCCTGGCGACATAGAACGGATTGTAACCGAAACTGCAATTCTTGATATGGATTGCGGCATCCCCTTCCACGGCACCCGTTTCGGCATTGATTCCGGAGCCCCAATAATAGGCCTGAATCACCTGCTCGGTCGAAAGGTCAACGTGCAAGCCGGCGAGTTGCGCCTTGGGAGCAGCCCCGATAATACCGATATTATTCTGCCCGACGGCTGCCGCCATCCCCGCGACGAAGGTCCCGTGCGTTTCCCCGTCGTACTTGACGGCATCGTCTTCTCTGGCCGTATTGACAAAGTCCTTACTCCATTCCGTATTATAGTTGTCCGCCAAGTCCGGATGCTCCGGGTCAACCCAGTCGTCAATAATCCCGATGATGACGCCTTCGCCCATATAGCCGTTCAACCAAGCGGGCGTAATGTTAATCCCGTTTGCCTCGGGATTCCACTGCCACTGGGACTTGAAGAGCGGGTCGTAAAGCTCCCCGTTATAGACTTGCTTTACGGTCTCTGCATTCAACGCTACAGCAGAGAGAGCCGTCGCACCGGCAAACAAAAGGGTTAAAGGTAAGCGAAGGGGGGAAGTCATAGGATTGAATTAAAAAAAGTAAAAAGCGGAGCCGCGAGACAACACTCGCGATTTTGGGATAAATGAAACTCCTTTCTGCCCGTTCCCGCAAGGAAAAACACGCAAAAGGCGCGCTAAAAAGGGCTCCCCCGGGCGACAAAAAAGCCCTCCGGAATGCGGAGGACTCTTCGTCGGCGCGGGCTCCTTTATCTCAAAGCACCGCCCTTAAAATTCTAAGTTCTGTTCTTCAGTCTTTTCCGGCTTATACTTCGTCGAAACGGCGTTCGAACAGGGCCGCCAGCTCGTCCAGCAGATGCTGCGCCGCCGTCGGGTCGTCCGCCGAAGCCACGAATTCCAACTTGGAACCGTTGCCCGCCGCCAGCATCATCAGTCCCATGATGCTTTTACCGTTAACCCGTTCATCGTCTTTGGCGACTTCGAGCTCCACGCCGGGATACTTGTTCGCGATACGAACAATCATCGCCGCCGGACGAGCGTGAATTCCCATTTTATTTTGAACGACAAGTTCCCGCGTAAGCATGTTCTGAGAGTCTTCTGGCATAGATTTGAAAGAAACTATTTGAACATTGACGGCTTTTCCCGTCAATCCAACAAAAAAAACGTTCCCGCAGATGTCGGTCTGCGGGAACGGATTTTTTAGAAGCGGTGGCGGAAACCGAGGTTGGCGCGATGCGCGACTTCGGACTCCGTTCCGACGCGGAACTCGTAATTGAGGTAGAGCGTCGTCTTTTCGCTCAGGTCGTACGAGACGCTCGGAGCGAGGGAAAGCGAGGTTCCCGAGAGCGCGCGGGCATCCGTCTTGAACTTGGAATCCGAAATCCGGGATTCGATTTCCACTTCGTCGTCGAGGAATTCGTGGACGAGGGAGAGGTCCAAACCGATGCGCGTGGCGTGTTCGCCGATGTCGAAGACGCAGTTCACGGCAGCACCGAGGCGGGCCTGCAGGCTGAGGGCGTCAAACGCGTCCGTCGCCAGCGAGGAACCCCAGTCGGAGCGCGAAGAATTTTCTTCGAACTTGTCGACGCGGTAGTAGGAGAGCGCGAGACCGGCGTGCGGGAAGCAGTCGAGACGTGCGCTATCACCCCATTCCGTGAGCGTGAAAGCTCCGACGAAGTCGGCAAAGACGCCGCCGTGCCAGGCATCGGTGTCGCCCTTGTTCTTACCGATTACCGTATTGCGTTCCACGTCATAGTTTGCATAACCGATTTGTGCACCTGTGTTCACGGAGAGGTAATCGTTGATCAGGTGACCGGCGAAGAAGGTTGCGCGCATGTTGTCCGATTCGATTTCCCCGCCGTTCCCGTGGATACTTGCCTTGCCGTGGTCGTAAGCGACGGCGAAGCCGGCCGTGGTTTCTTTGTTAAACTTGATGTCGGCTCCGGCGAGGGCTCCGTAGGTATTGTAGTCGTAAACCATGGAGTCGGAGCTGCTGCCGCCGTCCACCGTCGAGCCCTGGGCCTGCGCGAAGAATTCGACATCGCGTTCGTACACCCAAATAGCGCTGTTGGAATCGTAGAGGCGCTGTTCGAGGCGGGCGGAGACCGCGCGGGCGTCGGCATTGAATCCGGCGTGCGGCATCGTAATCATCGATGCATAGGCGAGCGGCGAAAGATTGTTAATCGCATCCCCCAGTTCGCCGAGCGAGGTTTTGTTCAACGCATCGGCAATCGCATACTCCTCGGAGCTCAGGTCCGAGCGGAGATAACCGTCCTCCGGCGTCGCCCAGCCGTTGAGTACGTCAATCAGGCCGTCGAGTCCGTCATGCAGGTCGGCTCCCGTGTCGCGGAAGTCGTTTTGTGCGATATAAACCTTGAGGTTACCGGCCGCCAGTTCCGCTTGGTCGATGTAGAGGAACTCGCCGGCCGAAGCCAGGCTGAAGCTGTTGCGGTCAATGGCCATTGCCGTTTTTTCGCCGACATATTCGAAGACGGAGAGAGCCTTGCCGCGGGCTTCCTGATCCATCGCGATGTCGAGCGTGACTTGGCCGCGGATATCGACATTGCCCGTGTAGCGCAGGGCTTCGCCCGAGGCGACGTCGAGGCGGTAGGTCGAGCCGTTTTCAAAGTCCACGCTCGCATTTTCCGCGAGCAGGGTCACGCCGCCGCTGAGAACCGCGCCGCTCTTAACCGAGATGCCGGAGGTCTGCAGGCGCGTTCCCGAGGAAAACGCGAGCGTCCCTTCGGAAACCAGCGTCTTGCCGGTGTAGCTCTGAGTCGAAGACGTCAGGCGAAGTTCGCCGGCCCCGCTCTTCTCGAGGTTACCGTCACCGGTGATATCGCCGGCGTAACGGGCATAGGCGTAAGCCGTTGCCGAGGCGGCCAAATTCAAGGTGCCGCCGGCATTGGTTGCCAGCACAATACCCTTGCTTGAAAAATCATAGACCGGCTTCGGCGCTGCCGCCGAGGCCAGAATCGCCTTCGTCCAGTCGGCGCCGACGAGATTCAGGGTCAAATCGTTGCCGTTGCGGTTGGCGAGCGTGACCGTCAGATTATCCGCCGGAGCTTCGCGAACCAAATCCGAAAACAGGGTCCCGAAAGCTTCCTGCGACAGGTCGATTTGACCTTCGAGGCCGATTTCGACATCCGTGACGCCCTGTGCAATCGTGAGCTTACCCGCGTAAACCTGCCCGGAAACATCACCGACAATGCCGAAAGCACTGCCGTTGGCCGCCAAAACAACGTCCGTCGTATTGGACAAGCCGACCGAAACATTTCCGGCGACCGCGTCCGAACCGATCTGAATAACGGTTCCCGTGCTCAGAGCAGCATTTGCCGTGCCGTCGGAGAAAGCGAGTTCGCCGTCGCCGGCAATCACGAGGGTCGCGTTTTCGGCGGTATCGAGCGTCCCCGTAAAGACGAGGTCGCGATTCGGCTTGAGCGTGACGGTTTGTTCCGCGCCGTCGAAGACGACCGAACCGGTACCGGCAATGCCGCCGATTGTGTTAATTCCCGCACCGAGGTTGAGGACCGAAGCCGTACCGACATCGAAAGTTCCCGTAAAACCTGCCAGGACTGCGCCGTCGGAAACCGTCGTCATACCGCCGCCGAGGGCAAATGTCCCTTCGCCGGAGAGGCCGCCGGCGACATGGGCCAGGTCAAAGCCGTTCTTGGCGGGATCGAGCTTCAGGACGGCATCCTTGTCGATGGCGATCGAAGCCGGTACATCGTTGTCGAGACGGGTCCCGTCAATCGCCAGCGTACCGGCCTTCACGGAAAGCTCTGCTCCGTTCAGGTTGACGTCCTTGCCGAGAATCGCCGTGCCGACACCCTGTTTTACCAGAGACGTCGAAACCGCCGGATCCGCGCCTTCCACGAACAGATTGAAATTCAGTGTCTTTTCGAGAGCGACGCCGTTTTCGTCGGCACCGATATCAAAAGCCAAGGTTCCGCCCTTGAGAACGATGCTGCCTTCAAAGAGGATGTCGGAAAGGACGAGCGTGCCGTTTCCGACCTTTTCAATCGTTCCCGTACCGGCCAACTGACCGTTGAAAATATTGTTTTCCTCGCCGGAAACCGTCAGCGTGCCGTCCACGTCAAAAGTCGTTCCCGCTTCGGTCGTGATTTGGCTGAAATGATAGCTCGCGCCATCGGCGATTGAAAGCGTACCGGCATTGAGGGCAAGCGTGTCCACGGTCCAACCGCTGACGGTCGTCGCGCTCGGACGGCTCAGGGTGAGGGTGCCGAGTCCGTCCTTGACGAAGGTCGTACCCGTTCCGGAGGCTTCCGCAAGGACGCGACCCGCGAAGCTCGTTTCGGTGTTTTCCGCCACCGCAAAGATCAGCTTTGCGTTTTTGCCGAGCACGGCTTCAAACGATTCGTTCCCGCCGCGGAAATTGCAGTCTTCGTTGAACTGCAACTCCATCGTTCCGGCCTGAACGCGAATATTGTATTCGTTTTCGTAATGAGCAATCGCCGCACCCTGAACGAGGGTAAGCGCACCGTCGCCCGACTTTACCAATTCGGCGAGCGTCGTCGCGGAATCCGACACGAGCGGAGCCCCGCCGGAGATCTTGCCGTTAAACACCAAAGCCTTTTCGGCCGCAACATTCAGATCGAAGGAAGTTCCTTCATTGAGATAAACGTTGACGCTCTCCGCAAATGCGGTGCGGTCGCCCGTCTTGATACGCAGGCCGCCCTTGCCGACAACGATTTCGCCGGTAAAGTCCGAGCCGGCATCCGCAGCCGTAGCCAGGGCGGATTCGATGACGAGCGTACCTTCGCCGTCTTTCAGAATCGTTCCCGCGCCGGAGATAACACCTTCCTGAGCGATTTCAAAAATGCATTCCGAACCTTCGGAGACCAGCGTCAAAAGCGCTCCCGCATTCACGTAAACGCCGGAAGTCTTCTGAATCGCATCCCAATCGACGCGCAGTTCGCCGCCCTGCACCACCGTTGCCCCGGTATATTCGTTCTTCCCGGTCAAGCGCAGGGTTTCGCTACCGATTTTCTTCAGTTCGGCACCTGCACCGGAAATAACACCCGCAAAAGCCGGCAATTCACCGTCCGCGTACTGAACCCCGATCAGCTTTTCAAATTCCGCGTACTTTGCAGCGTCCGTCGAAGCGGCACGAATCGCTTCCACGCTGAAGCCGTAAAGCTTGCTGAGCGTATTGACGTTTTCGTCCGTGAGACGGAACTTATAATCATCAACAAAGAGCGAGATGAAACCGTAAAGGGTTTCGGACTGCGCCAGCTGTTCCTGCGTCAGACCGCTTCCGCATTGGGCGAGGTACTTGACGACGTTGGCATCCCAAAGCTCGAGATAGTTTGCACGCGTCAGGGTCGCCTCTCCGGTTTCCGCTTCGTAAACGAAGAGGGTCGAGGAATCGGCTTCATAGCGTTCCGCATAGGAAAGCAAGTCCTTGAGCTGGCGTTCGCTCCAACCGGCCGGCTTGGAAGCGACGAATTCACGAATCGTCTTGAGATCGAGGAGGCTGTTAAACGCCTGATCCAAACGGCCTTCCGTAATTCCGAGGCTGTTCCAGAGCGCCGATTCACGGATCGAACCGAAGGTGCCCGTATCGATTGCCGCATAAATATGCGCAAAGCTGTTTGCCAGTTTCGCCGGGTCCTTGAGATAGTTGACGGTATCCTGAGCCGTCATCGGCTCACGGGTCTGCACGCCGGAAGCGTCTTCGCGCATGTAGTCCGGGCGGACAGCGCCGAGTGCGGCAATTGCCTTTGCCGCCGCCGAATCGGCAAATCCGCCGACCGCGTTCAGGTTCAGACCGAAGCTGCCGAGATAGGCATCCGCATCCGCCGTTGCAAAGAAGTAGCCGTCGTTGGCAATCTTGTTGCCGCCGTTATCGTAGTACGTTTCGACGGCACTAACGATTTTGGACAAATCAGCCGCGTTCAGGCCGACCGTCAGCGAAGCCCCGCCGGAGATCGAAACCGTCGCATCCGGAGCACCGACAAGAGCGCCGAGGCTCTGATTCTTACCGGAGGAAAGGCGGCTGGCGTTCGCCAGAACCACTCCGGAGGAATTCTGGAGTGCACCTTCGCCCTTCAGGTCCGTCGTACCCGAAAGTCCGATTGTCGCCAGCGTATGTGCGGAGGATTCGAGGCTCAAGCCGCGTGTGCCCGCCTTGACGAGGGTTCCGTTACCGGAAATCTTTCCGGAAAATTCTCCGGCTCCGGTCAAAACAGCCACCGCATCGTAGTGGGCATTGTCCGAAAACACCAAGGACGAGGTTGCGCCGCCGATGAGCGAGGGAAGAATCTGGTAGGATTCGACGATAAGACGTGCGTCTTCAACCAGTTCAATGGCACTCGCATTCGAGAAAACACTGTCCAATTCGCTGTTGCCGTACATCCCGAGCGACAGCGTCATGCCGTCGTCAACGGTTACGGTTCCGTAGAAATTCTCCTGCGAAGCGGCGACCTGAATGTTTCCGCGATACGGATTGATGTCGTCGAAAGAGTCGCGGCGGTAGTACCAGCCCGTCGAGGTGACGAGGAATTCGCGTCCGTCGTTAACGAGGCCGCCGTGCTTGACGCCGTCTTCATCCGTGTACGAGGAGTCGTAGGTAAAGATCAGGCTCGAGAGGCCGGTGCCTTCGAGGCGTGCGTTAAGCGATTCCGTACGATTCGAAATCACGCGCAACGCACCGGAGTTGCCGACATAAATGCGGCCGGCGCCCAGGGAACCCGAGTCCGCGAGCCACGTACCTTCGTAGATGAAAAGGCGATTGATAACGGCATCGACACCGCCCGCATAAACGGACGTACAGTTCGAGAAGGTGCCCTTACCGGTCTTGATGATGTAGCCGTCGTTTGCTTCGGCGCCCTCGACCCTGTCCGCGTCCGTCGCGAAAAAGCGGCCGCTGAAGAAGCCGTCGCGGTCTTCCTGCTGATTGATAATCATCGTCGCTCCGCTGCGCACGAAGACCGAAGTCTGGTAGGCGGTTGCGATGACATTATCCGTCGCGAAGAAAGAAGTCAGTTCATAGAATCCTTCCCCGCCTTCGAGATATTCATTGTAAAGAGTTTCACGCTCAAAGAAGAGGGACTGAACGTTGTTCATCACCTGCGTGCCGTGGATAGTGATTTCCTTGGCCGATTGCATGCCGGAATCGACGTAAAGCCCGCGGGATTCCCAGAGGGCACCGTCCACCTGTCCCGTTTCGGAAGAATTGTCAAAATGAGCGCTGAACTGTACGGCCGTCGCCGTTTCCAAAACATTATCGACAACATTGGCCCCCGTGGAATCCGAGCCGAGGTGCGCATCCGTCAGCAGGAAAACGTCCGCCAAAACGCCGGTAACCAGCTCGTCGCCTTCGTCCGTGGTCTTGCGGACATTGCCCGTGAGGTCATAGCAGGCGGCAAGGTTGTGAACGTAGTTCAGCACGGAGCTTTCGTTAGCCACGTCCAACGCAAGCGAGGGGACTGCGGAAGCATTTTCGGAAAGCGTGGCAAATTCGGCGCGATTCATGATTGAAACGACGCACTTTTGCTCCAGAGCATCGGCCGGTCGCTTGCCGTCAACGAAATAGACACGCCCCGTTCCCGCGAGCTTGCCGATTTTGCTTTCGCCGTCCCAGCCGAATACGCCGCCTTCGCGGACATCCGTCGTCGCAATGACGATACGGGAGGTGGAAGCCTTGTCCGTACCCAATTCAATCGTGGTATTGATATCGGCCTTAACGTTGTTGAGGAAGTTCAGAGCGCGCACTCCCGAAGCCCCGTCTTCCGGACCGGTATCCCCGTCGCCCAAGTCAAATTTTTGGGAAAGGAGGTTTTTCCCGGAAGAAGCAAAGGAAACGACGGAAGTATCCGCCAGAACCAAATTGGAAATCCCGACAAAACCCAATTCGTCGCGTATCGGCGTATCGAAAACCTGGAAGTTGGCAATCGGGCGGGCATAGGTTACATACTGGGAAAGGTAGCCGGAAACCACAAGCTTCGTCCCGCCGGAAACCGTCAACTGCCCGGAAAATGCCGTCTTCGTGATATCGACATTTCCGTCTTCGTTGATACCGACGAGCGACTTCGTGTAGGCCTGTTCATAAACACCGCGGGATTCCCCGTGCGTCGTCAGGTAAGTCCCCGAATAATAATTGATATCGTCAAAGCCCTGATATTCCAGCGTTCCGCCGCCCGTAACCACAATCTTCCCGCCGGTAGCATCGATATCGTAGTAGCCGGCATTGTTTTGGGCATAGTCACGGCCGAGGGTTTGGGGGCGACCGCCGTCCGTCGTCAGCGAAGAAGAACCGTAGAAGTGGCCCTTCATCGTATGCGACTCGGCAATATTCAAGGTCAGCGTCCCGTTGCTCGTGACGTAATAATCCTCCGTCAACTGCTTATTGACGAGGACCTCCATGTCGCGATCGACGTTGACGGCGGAGGCGAAGCCGGCACCGCCGAGCAGGATTGCCGCGGAGAAGAAAAGTGTTTTGGGGAATTTCATAGAATTAAGTCTTTCCTAAATAGTATTAGAAGCAGCGGCGGAAGCCGGCGTTGAGGTTGTGATTAACCTGTTCGTCCGTTCCGTACTGGAGCGAATAACCGAGAGAAATCGAATTGCGTTCCGAAAGATTGATCGTCATCGACGGCGCGAACGAGAACGCATCCGAAGATCCGATGGCACCCGAGACGCCGAATGCGGTGTCGCGGTACTGCTTGAACTGCGCGTCGATGTCGGCTTCGTCGTCGAGGAATTCGTGCTGGTAAGCGACGTCCAAAGAGACGCGGGCTTCCCATTCGCCGAACAGGAACGACCAGTCGAGCGTTGCGCCGAGGCGGCCGCGGAGGCTGTGAGCGTCGAAGGAGTCAACATCCAAGCCGGCGATTCCGGACTCGTCGAAGGAATCCACCTTCGAGAAGAGGTAGGACAAACCGACATAAGGCGTAACGAAGAAGCAGGAATGCTTATCCTTGCTCAGGATAAAGCCTCTGCCGAGCGTTGCGGCCAGGCCGGCGTTCCAGCCGTCCGTTTCGCCTTCGGCCTTGCCGACGACCGTGTTGCGGTCAACGTCGTAGTTGTTGAGGCCAACGTATGCGGCTCCGTCCAGGAAGAAAGAACCGTCCCCGAGCAAGGCGCTTGCGAATGCCGTTGCGCGGATGCTGTCGGAGCGGATCTTGCCGCCGTTGCCGTGCAGTTTTGCGCTGCCGTAGTCGTAGCCGAGAGCCACGCCGTAGAGCGAGAAATCGTCCGGTTTCACGTCGAAGCCGGCGAGAGCGCCGTAGGTATTAAAGTCGAAGTTTGCGGAATCACGGTTCGACGCATTTTCAACGATGCTTGCCTGAGCGCGGGCGAAGAATTCAACGCCGTTGTCGCGGGTTTCGCTGGACGAATCGTAGCGGCGGTGCGAAGTGCGTTCGGCAATCGCGCGCCAATCGTTTTCGAAGGAATTGCGTGCCATCGCAATCATCGACGCGTAGCCGATCGGCGAGAGCTTCGCGACTTCATCCGGAAGCGCTTCGGCGGACACGCGATTCAGCGCAACCCCGATCGGGCCCCAGTCTGCGAGCAATTCGGATTCAAAGACAATTCCGGATTCGAGACCGCCCGCAACACCGCTCATGCGGTCGAGCACGTCCGTGAAGCTTCCCGCCAGACCATCATGCAGGCCGTTCGTTTCGGCGAAGGAGGTCCCGACGGCGTAGGCGGAAATCACGCCTGCGTCGCTCTGAGACAGCATCAGCGCCGTCGAGCCGTTGGTCAGCTTGCCGTTGCCGAAGAGGAGTTCCATTTCTTCGACCGAGTAGGTCTTGCCCGAAAGCGACTTGAAGAGAACCAGCTCGTTGCCGCGCGTTGCGGCAGCCGCTCCGGTGAGACGGATAACGCCGTTGTTTTCAAAGCTTCCCGCGTAATCGATGCTGTCGCCGTTGTTCACGTCGAGCATCACCGTACCGTTGTTTTCAAAGTCCCCGCCGGCAACATCCTGAGCGGACTTGGCCGTACGACCGCTACCGACAAGCTTGATGCCGCCCTTAGCCGTCGCGCCGGCTTCCACCTTAAAGAGGGAGCTTGCGAGCGAAACACCTTCAAAGCACACCGTCGAACCGTCTTCGAGAACCGTCGCGCCCGTGTAGGCCTGATTGGCGGAAACCGTCGTCGTCTTGGAACCGCGGAATGCCACATCCCCGCTCCCGGAGATTGAGCGATTGAGCGCTTCGTCGATTTCGGCTGCGTTGACAACCAAAGTACCGACCGTGTCGCGGTTGACATTTTTCTGCGTCGTGAGCCCAACCGCCGAGTGGAGGGAGTTCAGGCCCGAAAGGACCAATTCCCCCTGATTGACCCCCAGGAGCAACTTCGTGCCCTGAGAAGCCGTCGCCGCCGACCAAAGCGCGTCAGAGACGTTGAGCACGGATTGTCCGCCGTCCGCAATGCCGTCGAAGGACAACGCAGACTTGGCCGTGCCGCTCTTGACGAGGGCAATCGTTCCGGCCTTGGCGCCCGCATCCAGGCGGACTTCAACTTCGGAAAGGCGATTGCTCTTATCGGCATCGACCGTGAAATAGACAGAGGCGTCGTTCTTAACGCGCAAACCGCCCGTCGGCGTATTGTTCAGCTTGGAGGCTTCTGCGTTGACCTGAACACTACCGTTGTTCACGAGAATCGTCCCCGTTGCGCGGGCATCTTCAATCTTCAGGCAACCGCGGCCCGAAACGACGACATCCGCATTAAAGCTGCCGCCGATGGTCGTGTCGTGATTCTGGGCAAGTTCCACCCGATCCGTGGTTTCAAAACCGCCGGTCGTTTGAAGGGAAGCAAGCTTCACACCCGCATCCGTGACGGCAATCTTGAAGCTGCCGGCATCGAGGATACCGTTAAAGTATCTGCCGCCGTCCGCCGCCTGCGAGCTGAGCATCGACGTCTTCGTCAATTCCAAGGTTCCGGAAGACGACGTGTCCGTTTCGAGCAGGACAATCGTGCCCGAACCTTCGATTTCGGACAGATTCGGCGTTACGCCGTAAGCGCATTCCAGCGCGAGCGTCGCGCCGCCGACAACGACTGCGGAATTGAACTCAAACGCATCCGAGCCTTCGAGGCGGAGCGTACCTTCCAAAACCTGCAAATTCGCACCGATCCAGGACGTTGCATTCGAGGATTCGATGATGAGAGTGCCCGTACCGATTTTTCCGAGCTGATGAGCGCCGTTTGCGTCGATATTTTCGGCAACAATCTTGCCGTCGAGACGCGCGTCTTCCGCATCCGTCGCGAAGAGGACGCGGGCATTTTCGCCGGAGAGCACGATATCGCGGTCAAGCGCCGTGGTAATCAGCGTGGCGGAATCCTTTACGGCAATTGCGACCTGTTCACCCAAATCGCCGTCAAACACGAAAGTACCCGAACCGCCGACGTTGAGCTGTGCGGCCGTGGCCGTCGAGCCGTAAACTCCGATGTCGCCCGTGAAGGCACCGAACGCGGAATAATCCGCGGAAATATTGCGGTTGACGGTCGTCGCATAGACGTTGCCGCTGTTCGTGTAGTCCACCTTATTGGTGTTGGAGAGTGCGAGATTCAGGGTCGTCGCCTCATCCGAGTTGAGAAGCACCGTACCGCTTCCCGCGAGATTCTTAAAGCTTTGGCTCTGCTCGAGGTAGAGCGTCCCGGCCTTTTCGACAACCGCCACAACGCCGGAGGAAAGGAGATTTTCCGTTCCCAGATACAAGTCGCCTTCCTTGACAGCGAGCGTACCGGTGAAATCGCCGGGCTGCGTACCCGTGTTCACGAGCGTCAACGCACCTTCGCCGGACTTTTCGAGCGTTCCGCCGCCGACAAAGCTGCGGTCAACCGTCGCCGTCGCGCTTTCGTTCAGCTCGAGAGTCGCCCCGACGGAGACGGAAACCGCCTTGTCGTTGCCTTCAAAAACTGCGTCCTTCAGGGTAAGCGCACCGCCCTTGACACTAAGGTCGCCGGCCAATTGCGTCGCGCCGCTCAGGGTCAAAGCACCGGAGCCCGTCTTAACCAAGTGACCCGCGTTGACGAGCGTACCCGCCCAATCAACCGAGGGCTCGCGTTGGTCGAGCGTCAAAACGGAATTCCCGTTCGTGACGGTGATGTCGCCCTGCGCCTTCACGTCGGAAGCCGAACGCGCATGCAAGGTCATGGTCAGATTCCCGCCGCTCAGGAGGGTCTGTCCGAAGTAGTTGACGTTTGCGCCGAGCGTGAGGGAACCGGCGCCCTTCTTTTCAAAATTACCGTCGCCGGAGAAAGCCTTGTCAAAAACGTAGCTCTGAGCCGCGTCCGTTCCCGTGTTAATCGAGAGGGTGGCGCCCGCAGCTGCCGTAATACCGTCGGCGAAGCTCGTTTCTCCGTAAGCATCGACGTCCATTTCGAAGGTACCGCCGACGATTTTGAGGGACTTGGCATCAATCGTTCCCGCGATGGTCACACGGTCGTCACCGATCTTCGTGATGTTTTCCGCCGTCAGTGCTCCGTTGAAGGAAAGGCGATTGACCATTTCCGTCAGATCGCCGGAGATTGCGCCTTCCGCATTCGCGTTTTGTGCGAGGAGTTTGACGTAGAGGCGCGTAATATCGGCCACGGTAAGCGAGTCTTGAGCGACTTCGCGGGCAAAGAGTTCCTGCAGGGCTTCGTTTTCGGAGGAACCGAGCGGTTCGCGCATGAAGTATGCGACCAAAGCCTCGGCCTGCTTCTTCGTCAGACCGGCATCACAGAAATCCAAAATCGGCTTGAGATAGCTCTTAACGAGGGCTTCGGAGCTGCCGCCGACGGAGCTCGGATAAGTCGCGAGCACACGGTCGCTGTTGCCGAGTTCGTTCGTGATGATAACACCGAGCGCAGCTTCGTCCGCCGACTGATAACCGGCATTGAGGACCGAACGGCGGGAAGCGTCCATACCGAGCTGCAAATCGCCGCCCACGACGGAAAGCGTTGCGTCGCCGCCGACGAGCGAGACCAGATTCTGCGCGCCCGCGAAAGTGGCACTCGTTCCCTCATTCATCCAAATGAGCGAGGAATTCCAGAGCGACTGCGATTTCGTCGCGTCGATGGCGCCTTCTTCGAGCACCGTCGCGCCCATGTAGGAAAGCATGGAGCCGCCGTCGAGCGTCAAGGTTTTGGCGCCGTCCTTAACCAAGTTACCGACGCCGGTGATTGCGCCGGAGAAACGGCTGTAGGTCAACATGTCGCCGTTGCCCGTCTGACCGGAGAGAGCGAGATCGCCGTCCGTCGAATCCAAAGTCGTATGCACCGTCAGCGTCGAGCGGCCCAAGTCCACTTTCGACCAGTAGTCGCCGGTGAGATTGTTGATTTCCTGATTCGTGTTATTGAACGCGAGCGTCGAGGTACGGGAGCCCTGATAGAGGTCCGTTTCCGTTCCGACCTTCCCCGCAAGAATCACGGCTTGAGCTTCCCCGATTGCGCCGCCCGAGAAGGCTACGCCGTCAACGAAAGAGAGGCGATCCAAGTCGGCTCCGGCGATGACGACTTCGCTTCCGGCGGCATTCGTGTAGTAGTAAACGCGTTCGCCGTCGCTGTTTTTGTAATAGGCAACATTATTGTAAACATTGCCTTCGGCGTCCGTGTAGGTGCCGGAACCGTTCACGTCGTAGTAGCGGTAATTGCCGTCGGCATCCGTGTAGCCCGCCAAATCCTGAGCGGTCAGCACGAGCGTGAGGCCGCGTTCGACGAAAACTTCACCCGTGATAAAGCGCTGTTCGACCGCGAGTTCGATGGTTCCCGGCTTGCGTCCGTCGCTGACGTCAATTGCGCCGCCGACGGTGTCGATGAGCTCGTAGGTGCTGAAGTGGATGTCCTTCATGTTGAGACGCGTCTTAAGCGTCTCGGTGGCGTTTTCGATGAGCGTGAAATTGACGTTTTCCGAAACATAAAGGCCCGGATCGCGCACCCAGCCGCCAACATCCGTCGTCCAGTCATAGCTTCCCGGATCGAGGTCGATGGCGGTGATATTCACAACGACCTTGCCGCTGTCGAGCAAAGCAAGCTTTTCGTAGTTGGCACCTTCGAGAATGAGCGCGAGGTCGCCCGTGCCGTACTTGACGATTGTGCCGCCCTTGGCGAGCGTGCCGTCAACGTTCACGCCGGCTCCGTCGCCCGCGGCGTTGACACCGCAAATCGTTCCCTTGTAGATACCGCCCATGCCGGCTTCCTGATAGATGGCGAGGACGGCGTCTTCCTTAACGGCTAAATACGAACCGGCGCCCGTGCCCGCGACCAGCGGTGCGTTGGGGCTCGCGGCATCGGCGGCATTTTGAACGGCGCTGGCAGCGGAGAGATTAGCATCGCGGGCTGCGGCTCCGTTCGCGAACTGCGATTGGAAATTGCGGATGGCTTCGTTATTATTCACGACGAGCGTACCCGCCGAAGGATCCGTAAAGTAAGCTTCCTTATAATAAACGACCTGGACGGTGTTGTTGTCCTGACGTTCCGTCCGTTCGTAGCGCACGCGTATATTCGCGCCCAAGCGGGAAGCCTCGGAGAGCGAAGAAGTGGAAGCCCCGTTACCGCTGTCGTTCTGCGAGTCAATCGCTCCCGCAATCGTCAGCGACCCCGCCGTCCACAGCGTACGGCCGAATTCCAAATCCCCGTAGCCTGCATTTGCCAAAGCACCCGTCATGTCAACGGAAACGATATCGTTTGCGGAGGCGTCCAAAACAACGCTCCCGCCGGCGACGAAGAATTTGCCGGAGTAGTCCTTGCTTTCGTTCAGCAGCGTGAGCTTGCCGGCTCCGGTCTTGTAAATGTCCGCATTCCCGTAAATGAGACCGACGGAACCGCCGTCTTCGAGGGTGCCGTCCAGGTTGCCGCTATCCCAAGCGTCGATGTGAATATTAACGTGGAAAATATCGTCGGCAGCCTTCTTGGAGCCGCCGTTATTGAATCCGACGTCCAAAACGGAATTCGCCTGGTCGTTGTCGGTCCCCGCACGCAAATTGTTCAGGAAAACGAAAACATTGTCTCCCGCCATACGGATTTTGCTCCCGGCAGCGTTGTTGTAGAGAAAGCGGCTTCGACCGACGTCCAAACGGGCATCGTTCCAAACGGTGATTTTATCCACCCCAATCATTCCGCCTTCACGCGGCAAGCCGGGAATCATGCTGTTAATCTGCGCACCGTAGTCCTTCCAGAGATTGACATAACCGCTCATCGAGAGCACGCCCGAACGCACATCCAATTCCCCGCCGGTCCAATCCGGGAACTGCACGTCCGAATCAAGCGTATCAACCGTCGAACCGGCAGCGCTCGTACGAATCGAAGGATTATCGCCGCCGTGAGCGCCGTAAACTGGATAGACATCACCTCCGCCGCTTGCTCCGAAAATTTCCAGTACTCCGGCCCCGGTCTTAACGAAAGTTCCGTTCCCGAGGAAATTCGTCGTAATCGTCAAATTCGTCTCGTTTTCAACTTCAATCGTCCGATCAGCGTAGTCATTGAAAAAAGTCCCCTTCGTCTTGGAATAGTCTTCCGCTTGAGAAAGGATGGCTCCGGCGAAGAAGCTCGCAGCCAACAAGGTGGTTTTCGTGAGAATCGGGAAACGCATAGGATAAAAGAGTTAAGATTATTCAGTGGGTTCGAGAACAAAGGCCGTGCCTTCCTTAAGCACATAACCTTCGGGGGATTTTTCTAAAGTTGCCAAAGCACCGGAGGCGGTCACCGCCGCCAGACGGACGGTCAGCGGCTCAATATCCGAAGCGACGACGAGGCGGCATTTCACGCCGCTTTTCAGGGCCTGCGTGTTGTTAAAGGCGATTTGGAAACGCGTCTTGCTAAACGCCATCGCAACCTTGCCGGTAATCTTTGCAGGCTCGGCAGGCGCCGCGGCCGGAGCCGCCTTAGTATCTGCAGCGGGAGCCGCTGCCGGGCTTGCCCGGTCGGGCGCATCCGTCGCCACGGCGGGAAGATCCGAACCGGGCATAATCGCCGAACGCGCCGCAAATGCGCCGCGCCAAACCGTAATCATTCGCTCCTTGAGCGGAAGTAAAATTTCAACCACACGCGAGCCTACGGGCAACTCCGTCAGCGCGCCGTCCGTCAGCTTCGAAATCACGCCGTCCACCTTGACGACCGCACCCGCTTGGAGTGCCAAAACCAAGGGAACATCCGGCAGCACAATCTTGCCGTCCGGCTTCTGCGCAGGGATATTGCCGCGCAGGTCAAAATTGACTTTCACCATCTCTCCCGCACGCACCTTCACGCGGCGCGTCTGAACGCCGTAAACGGAAGAACGGGCTTCAACCGTCACTTCCTGACCGATCGGCAAACCGCCCATCATCAGCGAGCCCTGCCCCTTCAATTCGCCGTCCACAAACAAGGCGACATCGGCAGGCAGGCAGGAAACCAGCAACTCCCCCGTACGCATTTTCAGCTCGGGAACCAGCTTCGTCACCTCTCCGCCGCGCAACTTTACATTATCGACACGACAAGGAGCCTGAGCATTTTCGTGCTCAAAAATAAAGACATGCGTCCCCGCAGGGATCGCTACGGAATCCAAAACCCCGTCTTTCCCCACAATTCCGACGGGAATTTTCTCTTCTCCGAACAGACGAAACACCTGAGTTCCCGGCTCGGCGCGCACGATGAAAAACGGACGGGAAACGGCTGCCGAATCCGCTTCGGCAAAGGCCTCAACGGGAACAGCCACGCAAAACGCAAACAGCGAAAATGCCCCCAAGAGCCAAGGAACCAACAAAAAATTCTGTAAACGAGTTAAAAAAGACATCTAAAAAGGGGAAAATATGAGCAGGGTTTGTTTCCTGCCATAACACAGCTTTTGACCATGGAAGTCAAGCACGCGATTGGAAAGAATACGCCTCCGAGAGCCCCGTGCAAAGGGAGCAAAGCGCCCGACATCGGCACAAAAAAATCCGAAAGGCGGAAGCCTTTCGGATTTGTCGGGAAACGGGATAATTATTCTCCGTCGTCGCCGATTGCATCGACCGGGCAAGCGCCCTTCGCTTCTTCGCAAAGCGCGATTTCTTCGTCCGTCGCCGGTTGCTTGATGACAATCGTCACGCCGTTGTCGTCGTCACGGGCAAAGAAGTCAGGTGCCATTTCACGACAAACGTCGCAATCGATGCACTGGTTATCAACATAGAATTTACCGGGGACGCAGCCCTCGTTTTTGTCTTCGATATTTGCCATAGGAACTTCATAATGCGCGACTCCCCCGCCTTTTGTCAAAACTAAAGCAGACGGAAGGAAGGGGAAGAGAGGGGGAGGGAAGGAGAGATTAAAGATTAAAGAGGAAAGATTAAAGAGAGAGCTTAATGCTTAGAGCTTAAAGAGAAGTTATCTTTAATCTTTTTAAAAAGCTCCTCCTCCAAGTTAGGGGGAGGGGGACCGCGTGCGGTGGAGGAGTGTGTTGCCTGATGCGTCCGATAGAGAGATTAAAAATTAAAGGATAAGACCCTAAGCTTTAAGCTCTCTCTAATCTTTAATCTCTGATTAATTGATTTTCCTTTCTTGAAGCGGTCGCCGGCTTGCGCTAATCTCTCCCGCATGGCTAATAATATTTCCGGTTCGCAAGGTCGCTATGCAGCACGCGGCGTCTCCTCTTCCAAAGACGAAGTCCACGCAGTTGTCGATAAAATCGACAAGGGCCTTTTCCCCGGCGCATTCTGCAAGATTACGGAAGACTTCCTCACCGGCAATCCCGAGCTCTGCAACTGCACGCACTCCGACGGCTCCGGCACCAAGTCGCTGCTCGCCTATATGTATTGGAAGGAAACCGGCGACGCCTCCGTTTATCGCGGCATCGCCCAGGACAGCATCGTCATGAACATCGACGACCTGCTCTGCATCGGCGTCACCGGCAACACGATTATTTCCTCGACCATCAACCGTAACGCCAAATCCATCCCCGGCGAAGTGCTCGCCCAACTCATCGGCGGAACGGAAGAATTCCTGCAAATGCTCCGCGACTACGGCGTGGACATCCGCTCCGGCGGCGGGGAAACAGCCGATGTCGGCGACCTCACGCCGACCTGCACCGTGGACTCCTGCGCCACCGCCGTCCTCCCGCGCAATCGCGTTGTCGATGCCGCTCGCATCCGTCCCGGGCTCGCCATCGTTTCGCTGGCCTCCTCCGGCACCTGCGCTTACGAGCCGATTGAAAACTCCGGGATTGCCTCCAACGGGCTCACCTCGGCGCGCCACGAGATGCTTTCCAAGTACTATGCGGAAACCTATCCGGAAACCTTTGATAAGCGTATCGACCCGCAATTCGTTTACTGCGGCCCCTACAAGATGACCGACGCGCTCCCGGGTTCAACGCTCACCGTCGGGAAAGCCCTGCTTTCGCCGACACGCACCTACGCGCCTTTCGTTCTCCGCCTGCTCAAGGAGCTTCCCGTCGAACGTGTTTACGGCTTGATTCACTGCTCGGGCGGCGCCATGACCAAGTGCATCCGCTTCGGTTCCAACGTCCACTTCATCAAGGACAATCTTCTTCCCGTGCCGCCGATCTTCAAGGCCATCCGCGAAGCGAGCAAGACGGATGCCGCCGAAATGCACCGCGTTTACAACATGGGTCAGCGCCTCGAAATCTACGTCGAAGAAAACGATGTCTCCGCCGTTCGCCAGATTGCGGACTCCCTCGGCATCGTTTCCCAAGTTGTCGGCCGCACCGAAGCCTCGAAAAAGGCGGACGGCGCGAACCACATCACGCTCACGACCGCCGACGGCGAAGTCGTGGAATACTAAGTTTCGAAGAAGCAATTGCGAACGACCGACGGCCGTTCGCATCCAAACGCCAAGCATCGAGCATCAAGCAAGCGCCTTCGGCTGTTTAGCCAAGGAAATAGAGAATCGCCTCTTTTGGAATTTGCTTAAGGCTACCTCTAAAAATTCATTTTTAGAGGTTTACAAAGGCACGCAATCCGTTCCATTGCGCCGCAGGCATGTAAACGGGTCTGCTCCCGCTACTTTGCGGCGCTTGTTTTTCATAGATTATCCGCGGGTTCCGGCTTTGCCTGCACCCACGGTTATCCCATGTCGTGCACCTCCGGCGCACCGGCTCTGACGAACGGAAAGAAGAAAACTTAGGACAATGCCTTAAAAAACGAATTTTTAGAGGTAGCCTTAATGTTCGATGCTTGATACTTATTGCTACCCGACAAGGCTAAACGCCCTGCCGGTCGTAGAGTTCCTTATAAAGAGCGCATGAGCGGTAAAGCGTTTCGTGCGTGCCGTCGCCGACGATACGGCCCTGCGAAAAAACGAGAATACGTTGCGCGATGCGAATGGAAGAAAAGCGGTGGGCGACGATGAAGGCCGTACGCCCGCGAACGAGGTGTTCAAGGCGGTCCTGAATTTTCTTTTCGCTTTCGGAATCGAGCGCGGCCGTCGCTTCGTCGAGAATCAGAATCGGAGCATCTTTCAAAAAGGCACGGGCAATGGCGAGGCGTTGGCGTTGCCCGCCGGAAACGCCGCTGCCGACATCGCCGAGCGGTTTGTCGAGTCCGCCGCCCTTCAATACGAAGTCTTCCGCTGCGGCATCCCGGGCGGCCCGTTCGACGTCTTCGTCGGAAGCCCCTTCCCGCCCGAGGCGAATATTTTCGCGAATCGTATCCCGGAACAGAACGGCGTGTTGCGAAACCAGCGAAATAAATTGCCGCAGGTTCTTCTTTTCCAAGCGGCGCACGTCAACACCGTCGATAAGCACGGAGCCGGAGTTCGCTTCGTAAAAGCGGAGAATCAGGCTTGCGAAGGTTGTCTTCCCGGCGCCGCTGGGGCCGACAAGCGCGACCGTCTGCCCGGCGGGAATATGTACGTTGATATCGCTCAACACCTGCCGCCCGTTTTCATAAGCAAAACCGACATTGCGGAATTCAATGTCGCCCGACACTTTTTCCAAGTTCAGAGGGACTTCCGGATCGGGGACGGAATCGACCTCCGTCAGAATTTCTTCGAGGCGCTCCAGCGAGGCCTGCGCCTGGCTGAATTTATTAAAGGAAACACCGGTGCGCTTGATGGCATCCGCCGCGAAGAAAAGGGCCCCCGCAATCGCCATAAAATCCGTCAGCTCCATACCGAGCAGGCGCCCGCGGACGAGCACAAACGCCAGCGCCAATGCCGTCAGAAACTCCAGCGTCGGTGTCAGCAGTTGCTGATATTTGGTCGTTTTGAGTTGGGCGAGGCAGAAGCGATTGGAAGTCCGCTCCATGCGTTCGACCTGCGTTTTTTCCATCGCATAAGAGCGAATTTCCCGCTGTGCGGCGAGATTTTCCTGCACGACGGCAGTCATCTCCCCGATGTTTTTCTGGGCCCCGCGCGCCTTCCGGGCGACGCGTTTCCCGAAAATGAGAATCGGCGCCAGGGCAATGCCCGCAAACACGGCGCTCGCGACGAACATCGAGGCCTCCGCCTTGTCGCTCAACACGTAGATGAGGGCTACGATAGCGCAGACAGCGGTGAGCGGTTGCTTCACGATGTCGCTCGACACCTGAGTAATCATGTTTTGGACGTTTTGGGCGTCCGTAACAATGCGGCTCAAAAGATCTCCGCGCATCTGCTTTTCGTGGAAGGCGAGCGGCAATTGCTGGAGCTTGGCGAAGACACCGACCCGGAGATTTTCGAGAACGCGCATCCCGAAATAATTCACCGCCATTGCATTGATCCACATGGCGATACCGCGCACGACAAAAACAAGCGGCATGGCGGCACACGCGGTAAAGAGGACGGCCTTCCCGAGATTTTCCGGGCTCACGCAGGCGGAAATGAAATTCAAAATCGGCTGCGGCATCGTCGTCGGATCGAAGACCGCCGGAAAGACTTTGTAAATCAACACCGGAATCCCGAAGCCGCTGGCCGCCGCCGCGATCAGGCCGGAAATCAGCGCTAAGATCAAATAGCGCTTAACCGGCCAGACGTAACCGGCGTAATGCAGGATGCGGGAACAGATTTTTTTGACTTTCTTCATTTCTCGCTCCCTCCCGTGGCGACCTGTTTGTCGTAAAGATCTCTGTAAAGCGCGGAATGTGCGTAAAGCGCCTCGTGTGAGCCGTCGGCAACGATGCGCCCCGCGTCGAAGACGAGGATGCGCTGCGCCCGGCGAATCGTGGAAAAGCGGTGCGCGATGATGAACGTCGTCCGCCCCAGCATGAGCTCGTCCAAGGAACGCTGAATTTTTTCTTCGCTGAGCATGTCGAGCGAAGCCGTCGCTTCGTCGAGAATGAGCACCGGCGCATTTTTCAAAAATGCGCGGGCGATTGAAATGCGCTGTCGTTGGCCGCCGGACAGGCCTTCGCCGTCTTCGCCGACGGCCCGGTCGTAAGCCTCTTTGCGCTCGTAAATAAATTCGTCAACGGCAGCCAGCTTCCCCGCGGCTTCGACCTCCGCATCGCTCGCGGACGGTTTGCCCATGCGGATGTTTTCGCGGACCGTTCCTTTAAACAATACCGGCGCCTGCGAAACCAATCCGATATACTGCGTGCGGTCGGCGCGGGCAATGTCTTTCAAATCTGTCCCGTCGAGGCGCACCGTTCCCGTTGCGGGATCGTAGAAACGGCAAATGAGGTTGATGAAAGTCGTCTTGCCCGAACCGCTGGGGCCGACAAGCGCGACGATCTGCCCGGCGGGGAAAGTCACGTGAACGTCCTTCAAAACGGGTACACCCGGTTTGTAGGCGAAGTTAACATGGTCGAATGCAATCTCGCCCCGTACGCGCTCAAACTTTACGGGGTTTTTCGGCTCCGGCATTTCGTCTTTCGCAAAGAGCACGGCGTCGATTCCGCCCAGCATCGTTGTCGCGATCTGTAGCGTATTGTAAACATTCCCGAGGCGTTTAATCGGATCGTAGCAATAATAAAGTGCCAGGGCGATTGCCGTGAACTGCGCCAAATCGATACCGCCGCTCACCCCGAAATAGAGCGAAACGGAGAGTGCTACGACGCTGAGAATTTCGATAATCGGCGTCAGCGCCTGCTTCCAGGCCTGCATTTTAAAAATCGCATTAACGAAGAGGCGGATCTTCGCACGCAAAAGCACGGTCTGCTGTTCTTCGAGGCCGAAGGCCCGGACATCGCGTTGCGCCGCCAGATTTTGGGAAACGACGCTCGCGACTTCATTCAAGCCGGAGAGCGACTCCTTCATGCGCTTAATCATGCGATTGCCGATTTTCTTCGTCGCGGGAATACACAGGCCCGCCAGCAAAAGATTCACCAGCAACAGGCCGACTTCATTGCTTGTACACGCTTGCCAGGCGAGAAAGCCGAGCGCGGCCAAAAGCGTCAGCGGCTGAATAACGAGATCGTTCGTGATACCCAGCATCGAGGTCTGAAGCATCTGCGTAAAATAGATGACGGTCGTCATCAAATCGCCGCGGGAACGCTTGTCATGGTACGCGAGCGGAAGTTCCTGCAGTCGGGAAAAAACCTGAAGCCGCAGTTTTTCGAGAACTTCCAGTCCGACCTTGCTGATGAGATAGGTATTCGTAAACGAAAAAAAACCGCGAAACAGCATGAGCAGCGGCATCGCCAAGGCAGCCGCCCACATCGTGACCGGAAGAATCCGCTCCGGCGGCACATGTGCCTCCAACCACACCCGCAGGCATTCGGGAAGCGGATCGGCTCCGAAAACAATCGGAAACACCTTATCCATCATCATCGGCAAACCGAAGCCCGCCGTCGCCGCCGCAAAGGCCCCGCAAAGCACGGCGACCGCCAAAACCTTTTTCTCCGAAGCCAAATAGCGCCGACAAAAATCCCGATAAACGGAAAACAGAGCGGTCTTCTTTTCCTGTTTCGGTTTCATGTGCTACACGGCCCGCCCGCCGACAAATTTTTCGAGTTGTTCCGCCACGGCAGTCGCACGGCGATACTGCATCAAATCCTCGGGGAAAACGGGCCGCACACTTCGGTTTTCCGCCAAAAACGCGACGAAGCGCGCAAATTCCGCATTGAACGCCTCCTGAGAAAACGGCGATGCCACCGAACGGCCGACTTCCCATTTTTCGATATGGGAACTAAAGCCGCAGATGTCCGTACAAATTACCGGCAAACGCGAAACCGCCGCCTCAATCAAAACCGAGCCGCCGGCCTCTTCCCGAGCCGGATGTACCAGCATGTCCATCGCACACATGAGTTCGGGGACATCTTCGCGCCCGCCCAGATAAAAGACGGTGTCCCGAATGCCCGCATCCTCCGCCAGCGAGAAAACGGTCTCCGGGCTGTCATCGCCGATTAAAAAGAATTTCAGTCCCGCCCTGAGTTTTTCCGGCAACGCAGCCATCGCGGCAATCGCACGGTCCGCCCCCTTGCGTTTAAAATCCGAGCCGATAAGCGCGACGGCAAAATCCCCGTCACGCAGGCCCAAGTCCGCACGCGTCTTTGCACGCACGCCGGCGGTATCCTCAATGCGACCGCAACGGGGATCAAATCCGATGGGCAAACAAAAGAAACGCTCGTCCTGTGTCCCGTACCAGCGCCGGTACTCCTTTTTCTGCGCATCGGTAAGCGCCAAAATCCGCGTCGGCGAATTCGCCGCAAACACGCTCCGCTCCATCTGCAAGAAGGTGCGATAGCGCGGGATCAGCCTGCGGAACCGCCAGATGAGGCGCGAACGGACACGCTCCGCCA
The DNA here is from genome assembly GCA_045651325.1 of Candidatus Spyradenecus sp. Classification (GTDB taxonomy): domain Bacteria; phylum Verrucomicrobiota; class Verrucomicrobiia; order Opitutales; family UBA953; genus Spyradosoma. The sequence continues at coordinate 5,761 of JAZRSB010000066.1, read as the reverse complement.
AGCACACATCGCCCGCAAAATAAAAATCCAAGCCCGCCATGCGATTGAATCCGAGCACGCAATCGAATTTACGGGAACGTGCAATGCGTGCAAAACGCCGCTCGAAAGACTTGGCCAAGGCGTGATTCGTCGTCCCCGACAAAGGAATCACATGCCAGCGAATACCCTCCGTCTGCTCCTCCGGTAATTCCGAATTGCGGCCGCAAAAAATCTCCACCTCGTGCCCGCGAAGAGCACACTCGCGCGCTACCCGCAAAAAATCCTTTTGCAGGCCTCCGTACGGGAAGTAGCGAAATATACACAGAGCGAGCCTCATCCTTGCATTAGCTAAGCGAAAAAACTAATACACCGGCACGTCTGTCGCAATGGCTAATTTCACAATCGCCCGAGGCGCATCCCGAAATTCGGCTTGCGAGCACGAAAAAAAATAAACAAAACTTACTCCCGAAATGCACTCGCTTCTTAAACAATACTTTCTGTTTTTGACTCCGTACATCCTTGCCGAGTTTTGCCACGAAATTGCCCTCTCCTTTTTTGTTCAGGAAGATTCATGCGTGGACCTCGTCGGAGACTTTCCGCGCTTAAGCGCATTGGAATCCCTTACTCATATTTTGTACTTGCTGGGCTTCTACGAACTGGCGAAGCAATCCCGTGACAAACTGATAATCGCATTGGCGGCCATAGTCCTGATAGCCAACTTTAACTCAGATTTGACGCGTCTCTTCACCGGCATAAGATCCTACAGCCTCGCAATAGTAGATGCTGTCATACTTATCGCCCCAGTCGTAATTTGCATTTGGATGCTCATACGCATCAATCGCGTAAAGAAAATTGTCCCGACCGTAATCATTGCACTCGTCGCTTTCGTATTCCCGCTTCTGGTTCCGAAGCTTTCGGATCACGCGACGCCGCTGACGGAATTCCTGGCCTCCGACGCCTTCCTTCAAGTCTGGGGAAGGCTACCCGGAGCGCTTATCGTCGCCGTACTCGGGCTCTATCTCCGCTATTGTATCATTCCCCAAAAAACGGAAACCGATCCGGGGCTCACGACGGAACAATAGGACTGAAGCCGGCAATTGCCGCCGGAGGCAAAGCCGCGATGCTTTTCCCGAAATTTTAGATTTATCGGGAAAGCCTTAAGGCTTAATCTCCCCGCATGACATTTACGCCCGACAATTACCTACTCATCGGTTCGCTCCTCCTGCTCGGAAGCATTTTCGCGGGAAAAGCCACCGACAAGCTCGGAGCACCGCTCCTGCTTTTGTTCTTGGGCATCGGATTACTTTGCGGCCAACGCATCAGCTTTACGGACTCCTCGGCGCTGAGCCTGCTCGGCGAACTCGCCCTCGTATTCATTCTTTTCTCCGGCGGTCTGGACACCAAGTATGCCGACATCCGCCCGGTCGCCGTCCGCGGCGGCCTCCTCGCGACCTTCGGCGTTTTGCTCACAGCCCTCTTCCTAGGCGCGTTCATCTACGGCATTTCCTGTCTTGAATGGGTGCCGCTGAATTTCAGCTTCGCGGAATCGCTCCTGCTCGCCTCGATTGTTTCGTCCACCGACGCCGCCTCCGTCTTTTCGATTTTCCGTAGCAAAAATACTGCCCTCAAACACAATCTGCGCCCGCTCCTGGAATTGGAGTCCGGTTCGAACGACCCGATGGCGTACGTCCTCACGGCGAGCCTCGTCTCCTACATCGCGGCAAGCCATGCCGGCACGGAAGCACAGTCGCTCTGGAGCGTCGCGCCCGACGTGCTCATCAATCTCGGCATCGGCGCGGCAGCGGGAGCGCTTTTCGGGAAAATACTCGTCCGCATCGTCAACCGTATCCATCTCCTCGTCGAAGGGCTCTACCCCGTCATGATGGTCGCGCTGATGGCTCTGACGTTCTCGGCAACTCAAACCCTGCACGGCAACGGTTTCCTCGCCGTTTACATCGCAGGGATGATTCTCGGCAACGCCAAATTCGTCCACAAAACCCTGATTACAAAATTCTACGACGGCTTTGCCTGGCTCATGCAAATCCTGCTCTTCCTCATGCTCGGCCTTTTTGCCGACATGAATGCCATCCGCGCTGTCGCATTCGGCGGAATTTTGATTTCGCTCTTCCTGATCTTCGTCGCCCGTCCCCTCGCCGTCGGCGCCTGCCTTGCCCCCTTCCGCCCCGGCTGGCGGGTCTTTTCCTTCACCTCCTGGGTCGGCCTGCGCGGCGCCGTGCCGATCGTCTTCGCATTGATTCCGCTAACGACCCCGGGCTTCGACGATACAAGCGCGAAACTCATTTTCAACACGGTGTTCTTCATTTCCGTCTCCTCGCTGATCATCCAGGGGACAACGTTCTTTGCCGCCGCCAATCGCCTCGGTCTCACCCAAGAGTCCGAAGAAGCGGGGACTTCGGCATTCGACAAGGACATAGAAGAAATCAACACCGCAACTGCCGAAATCCGTATCCGCGACAGTCATTTCGGAGCCGGGAAAACCCTCGCCGAGCTCGCCTTCCCGCGCGGCGTGCTCGTCGTCATGATCAAGCGCGGCAGCGACTTCCTCACACCCATCGGTTCGACGCAAATCCACGCCGGCGACATCCTGCAAATCCAAGCGGATACGGCGGAGAACCTGAGCGCCGTCCGCGCAACCCTCACCCGCCGCAGCGATGCATAAACGCGCACTCATCGCCTCGATTTCGGCGGGAATCGCCCTCGCCGCCCTCTGCATTCTGCCCGCCTGCGGCGAGCGCAAAGCTCCCGCGGAAACAGCCGCCGAACAAAGTATCCTCCTCCTCAACAACGGCGGCGAACCCTCCGCCCTGGACCCGCAGTTCGCACAACCCGGTGTCATCGAAAACCGCATTATGCTCGCGCTCTTCGAAGGCCTCGTCCGCTACGACCCGAAGACACTGGAACCGGTCCCCGCAATCGCAACGTCCTGGAGCGTTTCCGAAGACGGCCTGCGTTGGACTTTCCGTCTGCGACCGGATGCCAAATTTTCCGACGGAAAAAACATCGTCGCCGCCGACTTCCTTTTCTCCTTTCGCCGCATCCTCTCGCCGAAGCTCGCCTCGCCCTGCGCCTCCCTCTTTTTCGCCCCGATTAAAAATGCCCGCGCCTTCGCCGACGGCACGCTAAACGATTTTTCGCAAGTCGGCTTTTCCGCCCCCGATAAACATACGCTCATCGTCGAACTGGACAACCCCTGCCCCTACTTCCTCGCGCTTGCCTGCCACTCCAGCTGGAGCGTCGTCCCCGCACATGCCATTCTGCGCTTCGGCGAAATCGACTCTCGCTCCACGCTTTGGACGCGCCCCGAAAACTTCGTCGGCAGCGGCCCGTTCCGCCTCCGCTCCTGGCGCGTCGCCTATCGCATCGAAGCCGAAAAAAATCCGTATTACTGGGACGCCCCCAATGTCACGCTCAACGGCATCCGATTCGACGCCGTCGAAGACCAATTCGCCGAAGAAACCGCCTTCAACGACGGACAATACCACATCACCAACACCGTTCCGCCGTCCCGCGTCCCCGTCCTGCGCGAGCAAAACGCCCCCGCCCTCCGGCTCGACCCCTACCTTTCCACCGCATTCATCCGCATCAACTGCGCCAAGCCGCCGCTGAACGATCCGCGCGTCCGCCGGGCCCTCTCGCTGGCAATCGACCGCACGGCTCTCGCCGAACGCGTCATGCGCGGCGGAGAAACGCCGGCCCATTCCCTGGTCCCCGCCGATGCCTACGCCGCAAGCGGTGCCCGCTCCGACAAGCCGCAACCCGAGAAAGCGGCCGATCGCGACGCGGCAATCCGCGAAGCCCGCTCCCTACTCGCCCAAGCGGGATTCCCCGACGGGAAAGGATTCCCCGAAATTTCCTATCTCTACAACACCTCCGACGGAGCCCAATTCTTCGCCCAAGCAATTCAGGAAATGTGGCGAAAAAATCTCGGCATTCGCGTCGCCCTCCGCAACCAGGAATACAAGGTTTACCGCATCAGCCTCGCCCAAGGCGACTACGAGCTCGCCCGTTCCGCTTGGAGCGGCGACTACCTCGACCCGACCACCTTCCTGGAACTGTTCGTCTCCGGCGGACACATCAATTGGACGCACTGGAGCGACATCCGCTACGATCGTCTGCTCGCCGAAGCCGCACGCGAACGCGACCCCGCCCGACGCACGGAAAAACTCAAAGCCGCCGAAGAAATTCTTCTGGCCGCAACACCGATTATCCCGACCCTGCACTCCCGCAGTAAATTTCTCATTCGCCCCGAAGTCCAAGGCTGGCATCCGAACCTCCTCGACATCCACCCGTACCACGCCGTCAGACTGACTCCCGCACCCGGACAATAAACACCCGCCGAGGTTCACAAAGCTAAAAACTCAAAAAAGGTGAAGTGCCGCGGCACCGGATATCCCCGGACCGCGACACTTCGTTTTATGGTTTGTCAGTGCACTTTCGGAATTCATTTCTCGAACGTGCACCACCAATTTACCATAAGCCCTTCGAGCAATTGTCACAGAATTGTTACAAAATGTAATCATTCCAAAAACGCGCATGCGGGTCGTGGCGCCGAAGGGCGCGTAGTCGTAGTGCGCACCGATCCCGTTCGAATTCATCCGGTAGAATACGTCCGAGACGTTTTTGTTGCCGTCGAAAGCGTAGAACAGGTTTAGACTGTTCGGCGCGTAGCGGAACACCAGCGGACGCGTCGCGACCGGTTCCGTCGGATCCCAGACAAACTCTTTGAACACGTTGTACGGCTCGTTCGAATAGAGCACCTGTACACAGAGATAGCCGTCGTAGAGGAAGCGCAACCACGTGTTCTGTGTGCCGTTCGTCACGGATTTGTATTCCGTACGGCGGCCTTGGGAGTCAAAGCTCATCGTAATCACCGTTCCCGTGGCGGCATTCGTCCAACGCACCGGACGGTTTTCGGCGTTGTATTCGACGTTCCACGTTCCCGTGGAGGTTTGAACGAGCGTCGCGTTCCCGTCCGCATCGTATGAAAGTTGAAGCGATGAGGGTTGATTCGACGGCTCTGCCGTCTGTTGATTCGGCTCCGTCGAGCAAATTTCCGTGTATTGTATTTGAAGGATTCACAGAATAGATGTTTTAGTCGAAAACCAATCGCCTTCAACGAAGACCCGGGTATTTCTGTATCAATTCTCTCGGAAGTTCCGATTTTTTAAGCGCCATACGCACGACATAACGCGTATGTTTTCCGACATCACGACACAGCTCGATAATAATTTCTCCATTTTGAGGTCCTTCCTTAAACTTGTGAAGTTGGCGACCCTGTCGCCAATTTACCTTCTTTAGCGCCGCCACATCCTCCGATTCTCCTTGGTCAAAAGAAACGACAGTTTTCGAATTTTTACCGACAAGCTCGATGTTAAAATGCGTAGCAATCTCAATCAACCGGAGAAAGGTGTCTTGAATGCGGTCAGGAGACTTAAAAAGCTCGCATACACTCCACAAGTATTCATTCACACTTACGCGACGTATTCCAACGACTTCCGTTTCTCCACCGACTCCAGCGCTTCTCGCCCACACAGAGGCGCCTTCTCTTTCAAAAGAACCACTTATGCTTTCAAGTTGTTTGTTCTCGAAGTCGAAGCTTAGCATGGCTTTTCCTTTAAGAGAAATGCGCAATGAATCCTTTTCCGGACAAAAGAAATCAATTTGCTCAAAGGAGGTAACTTCGCCCGATTTGTAGTCGGATAGAAGTTCTTTTTCTAGCCAAAAACTAAATTGTTTTTCCCCGAGAAGTCCGTCTTGCGAA
>JAZRSB010000065.1:0-73755 GCA_045651325.1 Candidatus Spyradenecus sp. | reverse complement strand
AGATTATCCGCGGGTTCCGGCTTTGCCTGCACCCGCGGTTATCCCATGTAGTGCACCTCCGGCGCACCGGCTCTGACGAACGAAAAGAAGAAAACTTAGGACAATGCCTTAAAAAACGAATTTCTAGAGGTAGCCTTAAGCATTAAGCTCTAATCTTTTTCTCAAAAAGCGAATTTCCGGAGCTTGCCTTAAGCCTTCCTCCGCCGGGGGCGTTTTCGCGTTTTTTGCTCTGTGAATAAAAAAATCCGCTTAAAATACGCCTTGGGCGGACGCTCGAACAAAACATCTTTCGTCGCTCGTAGGTTCGGCGTAGGGTTGTCGCCCTCATGCTTTATTTTCTGAAGGACTTAGAACAATTTTTCGGGCCGTTCCGGCTCTTTGAATACGCGACGGTCCGCGGCATTCTCGCCGCAGCAATCGCCGCCCTCGTCGGCGCCGTCATCGCCCCGCGCATTATCCGCCGCCTGCAAAACGCCGTCCAGCCGGAACGCGGACGCGACCTGCTCGGCGACGCCGCCCAGGAGACGCGCAAAATTCCGACCATGGGAGGCCTGATTATTTTCTTCTCCGCCCTCGCCGGCACCCTGCTCTGCGCCCGCCCGAACGTTTACGTTTTCTCCGCACTCACCGTCTTCGTCGGCATGACCCTCATCGGATTTTGGGACGACTACAAAAAAGTCATCAAAAAGGACGCCGACGGCATGAGCTCCGGGCTCAAATGGGTTCTGACCTCGCTGACCGCCGTCGCGGCCTTCGGCGTGTTGCTCTGCAAAGGCGGCTTCCGCATGAATCTGCTCGAAATCTGGGTGCCGTTCATGAAAGAACCGCTCGTCGCCTTCAGCGGAGCCGTCATTTCGTCCAACGACCTTTCCGCCGCAGGCGCCCTGCTCTTTGCCGCCGGCGTCCTTGCGCTCTTTTGGCTGACAAGCGTCGGCGCCAGCCACGCCGTCAATCTGACCGACGGCATCGACGGCCTTGCCGCCGGTTGCGCCGTGCCGAACGTCGGCGTTTTCGGCGTCATCGCTTACCTCGTCGGCAATGCCCGCTGGGCGGACTACCTCGGCATCGGCTACGTCCCCGGCGTCGGCGAGCTCGCCGTTTTCTGCGCCGCCATCACCGCCGGCATCCTCGTTTTCCTCTGGTTTAACGGAGCTCCCGCGACGATTTACATGGGCGACACCGGTTCGCTCGCGCTCGGCGGCGCGCTCGGCGCAACCGCCCTGCTCACCGGCCACCCGCTCCTGCTCATCATTTCCGGCGGCGTGTTTGTCGTAGAAACCGCGACGGCGATGCTCCAAATGGGCTATTTCAAATACACGCGCAAACGCTACGGAGAGGGCCGCCGCCTTTTCCCGATAACGCCGATTCACCACACCTGGCAACGCAACGGAGTCCCCAACACCAAAATCGTCATCCGCTGCTGGATTATCTCCATTGCCCTCGCCGCGCTCGCGCTGATCACGCTGAAACTGCGCTAGACGACCCGCGCTTTTAGCTTTAAGCGTTAAGTATTAAAATTTACATTCCGCCTCATGGATAAAGTCATTTTAGAAAAATGGGCTACGGGAGTCCCGACGTTCTCCGTCGAATTCTTTCCCGCCAAGGAAGAAAAAGACGCCCGCCAGCTCCTGCGCGCCGCCAACGCCGTCAAAAAACTCCCGATCGACTTCGCCTCCATCACCTACGGAGCCGGCGGTTCTTCCCGCGAACGCACCCTCGACTACGGCGAACTCATCGCGGACATCTTCGGCTTTCGCGTCATGCCGCACCTGACCCTCGTCGGGCACTCCAAGGCCGAATTGCTCGCCATTTTGGAGCGCTACAAAAAGGCCGGATTCTTCAGCATCATGGCTTTGCGCGGCGACCCGCCCAAGGGCGAAACCGCCTTCACGCCCGCCCCCGACGGCCTCAAATACGCCTCGGAACTCGTCGCGCTCATCCGCGAAAACTACGGCGACGCCCAGCTCATCGGCGTCGGCGGCTACCCGGAAAAACACCCGGAATCGCCGGATGCCGAGACCGACCTGCGCTTCCTCAAAGAAAAAATCGACTGCGGCGCCAATTTCGTCACCACACAGATGTTCTTCGACAACGAAAAGTATTTTTCCTTTGTCGAACGCGCCCGCGACGCCGGCATCCGCGTCCCGATTATCCCGGGCATTATGCCGGTGCTTTCCTTCAAACAGCTCGCCCGCATCAATGCGCTGAGCCAAGCCCGCGTCCCCGCGGAACTGCGTGACGCCCTCGAAGCCGCCGACCGCGCCGGCGACAGGGAAGCCGGCATCGAAATCGGGCTCGCCTGGGCCGAAAAACAGATCCGCGAACTCATCGCACGCGGCGCCCCGGGCATCCACCTCTACATCATGAACCGCGGCTGTTTCGCCCAAAACCTCTGCGCCCGCCTCGGCGACTTCACCGCGCTACGCCGCTAACCCGGCCGAAGCAACAAACTCCCACCCAATCACCGATTGAAATCAGGAAATCAACGCTTGCAAGACCGCACGCTTTGGTGTTCTAATACAGAATCCGACATTTTACGCAAAATGAATAACGCAGAGATTGACTCCCTCATCGAAAACAACCCGGAATTGCGCGGGGTTCGCGAAAAGCTTGAAGCCATGACGAACGGCGCATACTGCATGCACCGCACGTGGGGCTTCGGCGAAATCAAAGGCTACAACGCCGCCGCCAACCGCCTCATCATCGACTTTCCGGAAGCCAACAAAACGGGACACGCCATGGCTCCCGCGTTTTGCGTCGACAAGCTCGAAATCCTTTCCGAACGCCACATCCTCGTTCGCAACCGCAAGGATCCTGCGACCATCGAAGCATTGGTAAAGTCCAATCCGGTCCAGCTCATCAAGGAAATCCTTTCCGCCGCAAAAGACCACAAGATGACGACAACCGAAATCGAAGTCGTCCTCATTCGCCTCCTCGGCGCCAATAAAATGAAAAAATGGTGGACCGCGACGAAGAAGCTGCTCCTCAAGGACCCGCTGATCGGCGTCCCCGCCAAGAAGGAAGGCCAGTACGAGCTCCGCGACGAAGACGACCAGGTCTCCCCGGAACGCGAAATTCTCGAAGAATACTACCGCAATAAAAACCCGAAGAAGAAAATCCAACTCGCGGAAAAACTCTTCCAATTCTCGTCCATCAAATCCGAAGACGAGCTCCCGCAGGGCGACCCGAACCAGCCGCAGCCGCTTCACCACTACAAAGCGACCGACCCGGAAATCGAAGCCGACCTTCACAACATTTTCGACGAACTCACCACCGCCATTAAGGAAGCCAAACGCCTCACGAAAGCGGAATGCCTCTACGGTCTCTGGGTGCGCAACGACCTTTGCCGCTTCTTCAAGGAAGACGTCGATTCCCTCGAACCGACCTCGAAGTCCGTCATTCTCTCCTGCTCGCAGGAAGAACTCAGCCGCCTCGCGGAAGAAATCCCGCAGAACCCGGCCTGCCTGAAGCGCCTTCTCGACCTGCTCTCCCGCGTTTACGCCGAAGACAACAAGTGGGTCTCCGTCATCACCGATTTGCTCGAGTACAGCACCGGAAAATTCACCGCCGAATGCGTCAACTTCCTCGTCGAACGCGGCCAGGAAAAGCACGTCGCCAAGCAACTCATTGATTGGCTCGACGGTCAAAGCCTCAAGAGCCCGGTCCTCATCTGGATTATCAAGAACCGCAACTCCCGCAAGTACGCGAAAATCATCAAGCCGCTCATCTCGCACCGCCTCCTCTCGGCAATCCTTTACGCGATTGACCGCGAAGCCGTCATGGCGACCTCGAACCGCCGCATCATGCTCGCGGAAGAACTCAGCGAAGACTACGGCCTGATTCAGGACCTCCTCGAAGACACGAACGAAGAAGTCGCCCGCGACCTCGCTCAGGCTCTCAACCTCAACCAAGGTTTCGAACCGCTGACGAAGAAATCGCTCCTCGCACGCTTTATCAAAATCTACCCGCGCATCCAGAACCTCCTCATCGGCGGCGCCGACGAACCGGAAGTCTCCGGCGCACTCGTCGTTTCCGCATGGTCCCTCGAAGAACGCCGCAACGAACTCGAAGACCTCATCAAGGTTCAGATTCCCGCGAATAAGGAAGCCATCAACATCGCCAAGGAACACGGCGACCTTAAGGAAAACTCCGAATACAAGATGGCGCGCCAGGACCAGGAAACCCTCCTCGCCCGCAAAGCCCTGCTCGAATCCGAACTCGGCCGCGCTCAGGCAAGCGACTTCTCCGACACCCCGACCGACAAGGTCGGCGTCGGTTCCATCGTCGAACTCGTTTCCGCCTCCGGCAACAAAGAAACCTACACCATTCTCGGTGCTTGGGACTCCGACCCGGAAAACAACGTGCTCTCCTACAAGACTCCGCTCGCGCAGAAGCTCATCGGGAAAGCCGTCGGCGACGAATTCAACAACGGCGGCGACTCCTGGACCATCAAGGCCCTCGCCCGCTGGATCGACAAACAGGGAAAATAATTCGTTCCCTATCCGAAACAAAAAGCGTTTCCGTGAATCATCACGGAAACGCTTTTTTGTTTGCAGGAACATACACACCGCAAACGGGAGAGATTGGAGAGATTAAAGATTAAAGGGAAAAGACTAAAGAGAGAGCTTAGAGCTTAATGTTTAAAGCTTAAAGAGAAGTTGTCTCTAATCTTTAAGGCAACCTCTGGAAATTCGCTTTTTAGAGGTTTACAGAGGCGCGCAATCCGTTTCATTGCGCCGCAGGCATGTAAACGGGTCTGCTCTCGTCACTTTGCGGCGCTTGTTTTTCATAGATTATCCGCGGGTGCAGGCAAAGCCGAAACCCCCGGACAGGCGCTTCGCCGCTATGCGCCGCTCGAGGACACGCTTACACCCCTGACGTTCCTGCGGCGCAATGGAACGACTTACATGCGTTTGCGGGACACCTCTAAAAAACGAATTTCTAAAGTAGCATTAAAGGTTAGAGATTAAAAATCACTTTTCTTTAAGCTTTAAACATTAAACTCTAAGCTCTCTCTTTAATCTCTCTAAGCTCTCTAAGCTCTCTGCTACAAGCCGAGGATATCGACGATATTCTCCGTAATGGAGCGCATGTCGTCCATCGTAAGTTCGCCCATGTGTGCGATGCGGAAGGTCTTTTCCTTCAAGTCGCCGTAGCCGTTGCCGAGCTGCATGCCGCGCTTGATGAGTTCCTTATTCAGCTCGCCGACGTTGATATCCCGCGTGTTTTTGACGACGGTAAGCGTCTTCGACAAATACTTGCGGTTCGAGAAAATGCCGAAATATTCGTCGGCCCACGCACGCACGAACTCCGCCATTGCCTCGTGGCGCTTAAAGCGGTTTTCGACGCCTTCCTGCATGATGCGCTGCAACTGCAGATCCATCGCGTACATAATCGAAACGCAGGGCGTATTCGTGTACTGGTAGTCCTTCTTCTGAATGACGTCGTAGATATCGCGCAAGTCGAAGTAGCAACCGCGGTTTTCCACTTGGGCCGTGCGTTCGTAAGCCTTTTTCGACAGCGCGCAAATTGCCATGCCCGGCGGCAGCGCGAGTGCTTTCTGCGTCGAGGTGACGAGGACGTCCACGCCGAGTTTATCCGTTTCGATTTTCGCTCCGGCGGCGGAAGAAACGGCATCGGCGCACCAGACGACGTCCGGGTATTTCTTCATCACTTCGGCGATTTCCTCAAACGGGTTTTGAATGCCGGTGGAGGTTTCGTTGTGCGTGATGCAAACGGTGTCATACTTCCCCGTGGAGAGTGCGGCATCGACCATTTCGGGCGTCGTCGGCTCGCCGGGTTCGCTTTCGAAGAAGTCGGCGGGAATGCCGTTCATCTTCGCGATCTTATACCATTTCTTACCGAATGCGCCGACGGAGAACATCGCGGCGCGCTTGGCGGTGCAGGAGCGCACGGCCCCTTCCATAAAGCCCGTTCCCGACGAGGTCGAAAGCAGGATTTCGTTCTTTGTAAGCAAGACGCGGCGAAGATTGTCGGAAATGCGGCGTTGCAATTCGGACGCGACTTTCGAGCGGTGTCCCATCATCGGGAGCGACATGGCGGCAAGCACTTCGGGTGCAACTTCCGTAGGACCGGGAATGAACAGTTTGGTAGCCATTTTGAAAAATAAGATTCTGATGAAAATAATACTAAAAAACAGGGGCAATTATTTACCTTCGTCTCCCGTGAATCAACGAAGAATTCCGCACGCCGCACACTCAAATTCACCGGCGCGCGGTCATTATCCGAATTCCTTTTTGAGCCCCATTCAACCGCCACACAATCACTACTTGAGAAGTCAACAGCAAAACACAATCTATTGCGTCTCTAAATGTACAGACTGAAGAAAAATAAAATGAAACCCATTACCCCCATTGAAAAACAGCACGGACGTTACTTGCCGTGGGCGGCAGGAAGCACCGCATTTCTCGGGCTCGCCGGGACGCTCTGGGCGCTCTCCGAAGTCTTAGAAAATGATACCGACGGCGACGGATGGACCGATACCGAAGAAATTGTCGCGGGAACCAATCCTGCCGACGAAGCCGATCCTTGGGATTCCGACGGCGACGGCATTGCCGATTATATTGAATTCCTCGACGGGACCGACCCGCTCGATCCGAATGATCCGCCGCGAATCCGAAAAAGCCCGCTCGCGTATAGCATTGCCGCAGCCGGTGACGATGCGAAATGCCTTCTTCTACTTTCGCGTTATGCGTCTCAAGAGACGGGAGCATTTGAAGTACTATTGGTAAAAAACTGGAGCTTCAAGGAAACAACAGGGGAAGTTGAAATCCCTTTAGTGCAGAAAAAAGAAGGGAGTAATGAAGTTGTTGCGACAACAATGCGATATTCTCACCTCCTAAAAAAGAGCTCAGACTACTCTACCTTGGGAATTGCAACACCCATGAATACGATTCTTGGGCAAGGGAATATTTCAGGACCAACAAACTTCAATTTTCACTGGATTGTGGAAGCAAATGGTTTTTTATATGACCCTTCCTATGGGACGAAAAAAGCTGCAGATATGCCCTCCTATGAGGAGCAAGCGTTTGCAGGGTATTGCTTAGGCGGAAACATAGACTTTGCACGAAGAAATCAAGGAGGTCACGATGTTTGGTATTACGAAAACTAGGACAGCAATATTTTTCGGCGCTTGCGGCTTAATTGTCGTGTGCATTCTTTTTGAAGAAGATCCAAGCACGAAATGTACGAAACCCTTGCCAATCCCGGTATCGGATTCCCCTAAAAAATACTTCGCTTGGCCTCCTCCAATCAGGAAAATCCCCAAAGGCGAAAAATTTCCTTGGGAGAAAATGAAAGACACAGAGCGTGAGCGTCCAAGCGAAGTTGAAGAAAGAAAATTTATTTGGGAGCATGTCAGGCCATTGACGGCAAAACTACCTCAGCGAGTTCCTCCGATGAAGCTGAAAGGGCTTCAACCCGGGGCTTCCGGAGAGGAAGTCGTCTGGGCATTAGCAACGCAAAACAGTTATGATGCCCGCCAAATGCCGGACGCCTACGTGGAAGACGAACATTATTTTTACGTTTGGTGCAAAGGCTTTTCTCAGATAGGCGAGATTATTAATAAAAATACATATGAATGCTCCGCTTGGACGACAGAGAAAGGCTCTCCTAGGCTTTTCATTGAGTAAAAACAGAGACTAAGGCTATCTTATGAAACGAACAATTATCATTTTTTTCTCAGCCGTACTTACCACAGTCGCGGCCACTATTTTATGGACGGGGAAAGCAAACAACCAAGTGTTGGAACAAAATCAACAGCTCGTCGCAAAACCCTCAACGATTTCTTCCCGTTCAAACGAAGTTTATCCCCGTGATAAGGACTCCCTGGTGAAGGCTGATTGGGCTATTCTCGGCCCCCAAATTATTCCCGTATGTGAACGGGGAGAACTCGGCCCCGGGGATATTAAATTGCGTGATCGGAATGACAAACCTTTGAAAGACTTTACCCGGAATCCGACTTGCAACGATGTTTTGCACAGCCTTGCATGGTGCGTAAGCTATCACAATGTCCCAAATGTATGTATCGAAGACGAAGATTATTTCTACGCATGGTATGCAGGAGAGCCATTTCAAGGGGAGATCATTGATAAAAAACATTTCCGCTGCCACGGATGGGAGATAAAAGACGGGCAACTTAGAATTATCGGAGCCCGAAGAGCGGAAGCGACTGCCGATAGCTCCCACTAGAAATTTCTAATTCGTGAAAATGAAGGTGAACGCGATGTTTACTATTCCGAATACTAAAGCCGTGGTATTGGGAGGCGCCGGGATTTTGATCGTCTTTCTTTTTGTCTTATTCCGAAATCAGACTTCAAGCGACGCTGACCCCAATCTTCCGAAAAACACGTCGCCCGATCGCTACCGGACACAAAAACTCCTAAACGAAGAAGGATTTCCTTGGGAAGCCGCCAAAATACCCAACGCAAATGCGCTTAGCGAGTTTGAGGAAAGGGAATTTATACGGGAAAAGATTATCCCTTTGAGTTTGAAGCTTCCTACAAGAACTCCGGCCATTCAATTGAAGAGTCTTCAGCCTGGAGCTTCCGGCGAGGAAGTCATTTATGCGCTGGTGGATCAGACTCCTTTTTGGTTCAGGCAAATGCCGGATGCCTATCTGGAAGACGAAAATTATTTTTACGTTTGGTGCAAAGGTTTTTCGAGCCAAGGATACATTATCTACAAAAATACATTTAAGTACTCCAAATGGCATACAAAAGGTCATTCCGGTCCGCAGCTTTATGGTGGCGGGCACGAAAATTGAGTTCCGGAATCCGAATACGAATTAACACCGCTCCGTCGGGCTCATACGGGAATTTTAGCCTAGGGTTTCCGCGGCGCGGCGCGGGTCGGAAGCGGCGCAGATGGCGGAGACGACGGCAAGGCCGATTTGCGTTCCCGCGGCACGCACGGCGGACGCGTTGCCGGCGTTGATGCCGCCGATAGCCACGACGGGCAACGAAGTCGCCGCCGCGCAAACGGCGAGACCGTCCAAGCCCATGGCAGGCGCCGCGTCGGTCTTGGTTTGCGTCGGGAACACCGGCCCCAAGCCGAGATAATCGACGAGGCTTTCGTCCGTCGCCCGCACTTCTTCGAGGGTGGAGCAGGAAAATCCGATGATTTTATCCGGACCGAGAATACGACGCGCAATCGCCGGCGGGAAATCGCGTTGCCCGATGTGTACGCCGTCGGCATCGAGCGCGAGGGCGAGGTCGATACGATCGTTGACGATGAAAGGCACGCCGTTTTTGCGGCAGATTTCGGCGAGCGGCAGGGCTTCGCGGTAAGCGGCTCCGCCGTAGGGTTGCTCGCTTCGATATTGAACGATGCTCACCCCGCCGGCGATGGCGGCTTCGACGGTTTCGGCGAGCGGCAACGTGCAGCGCGCAGGCACATCGGTAACGAGGTAAAGATTCAAATCAAATGACGGCTTCATAAACAAAGGCTAAAGAATGCGTGCGCGGGCGCGAATATCGTTTTCGGAAAGATTGTAAAGAGCGTCGATGAGCGCAACGGCGAAGGAGCCGGAACCGCGCGCCGTTTTCGCCGCGATATCACCGACGATTCCCATGATCAGAGCGTTGGCGGCAGCGGCTTCAAGCGGCGTTTTCGCCACGGCCAGACAGGCGGCGGCAAGTGCTCCCATGGAACAGCCGACTCCGGTCACGCGCGTCGCGAGGGCATTTCCGTTGCCGAAAGCAAAGACCTCCGCACCGTCCGTCACATAATCAACGGCACCCGTAACGAGGACTGCGGATCCGCTTCGTTCGGCGAGCTTGCGCGCGGCCTCCACGGCGGCATCGCTTCCGCAGGTGCTTTCCGGCCCGCGCGCCGAGGCGCCGAATCCGGCCAAAGCCATGATTTCCGAAGCATTCCCGCGAATCAAAGTCGGTTTTCTATCCAGCAATTCATCGGCAAAACGCGTCCGCAGGCTCAAGGCTCCGACAGCGACGGGATCGAGCACCCAAGGCACGCGCGTGCCCGCCGCTTCGACAGCCGCACGCATGGTTTGGGCCTGCACTTCGGAGAGGGTTCCAAGATTAATCAAAAAAGCCCCGGTCGCACCGCAACCCACCAATTCGGCGACCTCACGGTCGTCGCAAAGCATGACGGGCGCAGCCCCGGCGGCGAGCAGCAAATTAGCCGTTATCGGCTGCACGACGGAATTAGTCAGGCAGAGCACGAGCGGAGAACGTTCCCGCAGCTGCTTGAGAATTTCACAAGTACTTTCGATGAAACGAGTCTTTTCCATAATTTGAACAAAGCTAAATTTTTCGCGCGACCCAAAATCGGGTGTCGTCGGAGAAGTCGAGCACGGCCGGAGTTTCGTCGGCAAAACGGGAGCGGAGCTCGGAGAATTCGACGCGGAAGCCGGCCGTTTCGAGTGTTTCCCGCATCGCGTCGGGAACGGCGGCGTGGATAAACATAGCACCGCGGTCCGTCGCATGATTGTAGTCGCCGAATTCGTCGAGCTCGGGATCGCGCTCGTTGTTTTCCCAGCGGGACCGTTCGGCTTCCCAATGCTCACGGCGGGAGGTATGCGTACGATCGTGCCCGGTAAAAATGAAAACGCCGCCCGGCTTCAAGACGCGAAAGGCTTCCCGAATCGCACAAGCCCGGCGTTCCCGCTTCGGAATCATCTGCAAACCGTTAAAGGCAAAAATCACGGCATCGAAACTTTCTGCGGGAAACGAAAGCTGCGTGGCATCTTCAATCGCGAAGCGAAAATTCCCTCCGGGATTCGGCCCCCTATCTTCAAAAACGGCCTGAGCCATCTCGACCATCGGCGGCGCAAAATCCGTCACCGTAATCTGCGTATAGCCGAGCCGGGCCAAACCCAGCGACACGCGTCCGGCGCCGGCACCGAGCTCAAGAATCGCCGCATCGCGCGCAACAAAGCGGTCAAAAAGCGTTTTCTCGGACTCCCAAAGCCCGACGTTTATCGCGGCACGCGCGTAATCGAGCACGTTTTCCGGATGCGAAAAAAAAGCCAGGTTTACCGAGTCGTCCACAGGAGTGTCAGATCAGAATCCGCGCATCGCGTCCAAGTTCAAATCATCGCGCACGAGCGGCGTCACGATTTTTTTCAAAACGGCGACTTCCTGCGTCGGCAGTCCGGCAGCTCCGTCGAGGAACTGTGCGATTTCGCTCCAAATCTTGGGATTCGGGCGGCGCATACTTGCAAGAGCGCGGATTTCCTTGCTTAACGGCGTTTGTGAAGCGCTTCCGAGAACCTGCTTGCAACGGATGCGCAGCGAAATCGTATTGGCGCGCAACTGGGCATGCCACGGGAACGCCGTCAAGCCGGCCTGCGCGACCTGCAGGGCCGCATTCGGCTGGCCGACACGTTCGAAAAGCGCGCAGACCGAAATGTAGTTTTCCGCGGAAAGCGTTTCATCCGCCAGGAACTGCCCGAGCAGCAACTCGGCGTGCCCGGTGAAACGTCCCTGTGATTCGGCATCTCCGCCGGCGGCCGCCTTCTCTGCGGCAACGGAGTAAGCGGCGGAAAGAATAGCCGTAATTGCCGATTCCACCCCTTCAAAAATCTTCGGCGAAGACTTGGCCATTTTTTGGTAGGAATCAATCGCCTGCTCAATCTGCCCGGCAGTGACAAGCGCTTCGATCGCGGCAGCGACAAAGATATTCGGCGGAAACTTCTTTTCGACGGCGATGGCCGCACAGGTCTCCGCGATGGCGGGATTGCCGTTTTCCGCCGAAAAATTAGCCAACGAAAGCAAGGCCGACTGCTGCGCGGAAAACGTTTTGAAAACGGCCCCGATTTCTTCGTCAAAAGCCTCCTTTTTTCCGAGGCGGTCGAGCAGGTAAAGGCGGTGCAAATACGGCTGCGCCGCCGTCGGATTTTCCTCGATACGGCGATTGGTGGCTTCAAGCGCCGACGAAAAATCGCCGAGATACTGGTGAAAATGCGCGAGCTGCGACAAAATCACGTCGCGCTTCGACGCCGGAAATGCGTTGACCTTGCTGCCGAGCAAAGCAATCGCTTCGCGGGAACGGCGCATATCAAAAAGGCAACGCGATTTCAAAATCAGCCCCTGCTGCGTCGCGTCAATTTTTTCATCTTCCAAAATCTTAATCGCCGCGGCGTACTCCCCGATCCAGAAAAGCGCCATCGCCGCATGGTTGGCAACGGCGGTGCGAACGGCCGGCGGAAGCGCATCCTTGCCGTCATCGGTTTTCCCGCCAAGCAAGGCAAGCGCCTGCTTAGCCGCAATGCGGTCCTGCTGCAAATCGGCCAGTGCCCCGAAATAGCGATTGAAATAAGCCGGAGCAATTTCGGTGTTCAGATTCAAAAATTGGATACCGTAGTGAAGCGTCTGAAGAGCTGCCTTCGGTTCAATAAGCGAAGCAAAAAGCAAACGCGCCTCGACATGGGCGGGCGCACAACGAAGCGCTACCTGGACCGCCGCCAAAGCATCTTCATTGCGATTCCCCTTCCGGGCCTCCGCCGCAATCCGGAAAAAGTGGTCGCCGATTTTCCCCAAATGCTCCGCGCACACAGCCTGCTTGCTTTCGGGCTCATTCATAACCTTCGCCAGCGAAAACACAATCAGGCGACGCAACGCCGCATCTTCAAGCTTCTCGGCGCGCTCAATCAGCCTTCCCGCACAATCCCGAACATCATCCGCCTTCTCGTACAACGCCAACTCCGAAAGCAAAAGAAGATTGATGAAATCTCCGCCCGCAACCGCCTCTCGGCTAACGGAACTCGGCGCCGGCTGCGCGGGGACATTTTGCCCGTAAGACTCCGGGCCGGGGAAAATAAAAGATGCCATTAGAATCGCAGAAGAAATAATTTTTTTCACTGCTTAAAATCAAACAGCGCCCGACGCCGGAACGCAAAGATATTCTGAATTCCCGCGGAATAAGAGGAAAGAGATTAGAGCTTAATGCTTAAGGCTACCTCTGGAAATTCGCTTTTTAGGGGCTTGCAGAGGCTCGTAAGTCGTTCCATTGCGCCGCAGGCACGTAAACGGGGCAGCCCCGTCACTTTGCGGCGCTTGTTTTTCATGGATTATCCGCGGGTTCCGACGGCGGAAAAGCGCCAAGCATCGAGCACCAAGCGAGTGCCTGCGGCTTCTTTAATCTTTTTTTACAAAGAAACCTATCCGTTATCAGTTATCAACCTCTTTAAGCTTTAAGCCCTAAGCTTTAAGCTCTTTCTCCCTCTCTTTAATCTTTAATCTTTAACCTTTAATCTTTAATCTTTCCCTTTATTTTTCATGAAAACCTTTGCAGAGCTCGGGCTTCCCGAAAACATTTTAAACACGCTTGAAAAAATCGGCTTCGTTCAACCGACGCCGATTCAGGAACGCGCGATTCCGACCGCGCTTGAAGGGCGCGACATCATCGGTGCCGCTCAAACGGGAACGGGCAAGACCGCCGCTTACGCGCTTCCGACGCTTGCCCGCCTCGGCGATGCACAGGCTCACCCGCGTTGCCTTGTTCTCGTGCCCACGCGCGAGCTCGCCATGCAAGTGGACGAAGCCTTCCGCCGTTTTGCGGACAACGCAGACAAGCGTATCGCCCTGCTCTATGGCGGAGTTCGCTACGAACAGCAACTCCGCGCGCTCCGCGAAGGCGCCGAAATCGTCGTCGCCACGCCGGGCCGCCTTATCGATCTTTGGCAACAGCGCTATGTCGATCTTTCCAAGATTGAAGTGCTTATTCTCGACGAAGTGGATCGTATGCTCGACATGGGCTTTATCGAAGACGTTTCCCGCATCATCCGCCTCTGCCCGAAAGAACGCCAGACCCTGCTTTTCTCGGCGACCGTCAACAAAACCATTCGCGACATCGCGGACTGGGCTCTGCGCGAACCGGTCGAAATCGATGTCCGCACGGGAACGCTGACCGCCGATACGATTTCGCACGCGCTCTACCCGGTCGCCGGCTACCAGAAGTACGACTTGCTGCTCGCCCTGCTTGAGCGCACGCACTATCAAAGCGTCATCGTCTTCACGCGCACCAAGCGCGATGCCGACCGCATCACCGAATGGCTCGAAGCCCACCAAATCGCCGTCGCCACCATGCACGCCGACCGCACGCAACGGGAACGCACGGCCGCGCTTCAGGGCTTCCGCGAAGGCAAATTCAATGTCCTGGTCGCAACCGATATCGCTTCCCGCGGGCTCGACATTTCCGGCGTCTCGCACGTCATCAATTACAACGTCCCCGAACACCCGGAAGATTACGTCCACCGCATCGGACGCACGGGACGCGCCGGCGACGAAGGTGAAGCGTTCACCCTGTTTTCACCGGACGAGTTGCTCCAGCTCCAAGCCATCGAAAAACTTCTAAACAAGACGATTGAGCGCAAAAAGCTCGACGGATTCCTCTACCGCCAGGAACCGCTCATGCTTCTGCCGACGGCGGCCGCAAAACCGAAGAAACGCCGCAACCGATAACGCGCTATGAACGCCGAAATCGTCAAAGTCGAACTCGGGGAACGCAGTTATCCGATTTTCATCGGCACGCATCTCGCGGACACGCTCTTAGATTTTCTCCAAAAATACGTCGATGCCGGTCGGCCAATCGCCGTCATCACCTGCCCGACGCTCCCGAAAAAGCATCCGGCGCTCTTCGAAAAGCTCAATGCCGTCGCCCGCGTCTCCGTCACGCTGAGTGTTGACGGCGAAACGGCGAAAACGCCGCAGGAGCTCGTACGTATCTGGGAATCGCTCGCGCAAGCACGCGTGGATCGCTCCGGCATCATCGTCGCCGTCGGCGGCGGCGTCGTCGGCGACTTGGCGGGCTTTGCGGCCGCCTCTTTCCTGCGCGGCATCGACTTCGTTCAGGTGCCGACGACCCTCCTTTCGATGGTGGACAGCTCGGTCGGCGGGAAAACCGGACTGAATCTTTCCTCGGGGAAAAATCTTGTCGGCGCGTTTTACCAACCGCAGGCGGTTTTTGCGGATATGCACCTGCTTTCGACTCTGCCGCCCCGGGAATTTGCCGCGGGCATGGCGGAGGTCATCAAGTACGGTCTGCTCGGCGACGCGGCTCTTTTTGCCGCCTTGGAACAGGCCGGTAAGCTTGACTGGGATTCGCCGGAGCTTCCGGGCATCGTTCGCCGCTGCTGCGAAATCAAGGCGCAGGTTGTTGCGTCGGACGAACGCGAAACGGCCAAGGAAAACGGCCGCGCGCTTTTGAATCTCGGCCACACCTTCGGCCACGCCGTCGAAAAGGTGGCCGGCTACGGCGAATATCTCCACGGCGAGGCGGTTGCCGTCGGTACGGTCGCGGCGGCCATGCTTTCGGAAAAGCTCGGTTTCGCGGAAGCGGGGACGCTGGTTCCGCCCTGCACGGCCCTTTTGGAAACGAACGCCCTGCCCGTCCGCCTGCACAAACCGCTCCCGGTCGAAGCCTTGATGCGCGCCATGGCCTCGGACAAAAAAGTGCGCGCCGGCCGACTGCGCTTCGTCCTGATGCGCGCCGTCGGTGATTCCTTCACCTGCGGCGATGTCTCTGCGGAAAGCGCGCAGAGCGTTTGGGACGCGCTGAACGGATAAGATTTACGTTGCCGAGTGCCGTCCCAGCGACGCTCTTGGCATTTTTTATGCAAGCAATTTTCACTTATTATGACACAGAAGCACGAAAAAGACTCTAAGACCTCGGACCCGAAGAAAGTCCGTTTCCCGACACCGCCCTGGAAGAAAAAAGCTGCCGCCGAGGCGGAAGCTCCCGTTGAGGAAAAGGTTGTAGCGGAAGCAGCTCCTGCGCAGGAAGCACCCGAGGAAAAGCCGGCGCAAACCGAAACGGTCGAGCCGGAAGTCGTTGCCGAAGCCGCGCCCGCCGAGGCCAAAGATGCGGAAACGCCGAAGAGCGAAGCCGCCCCCGAAACCAAGAAAGAAGATTCCCATTTTTCCAATCTCGCAGACGCATTTTTGAAGCTTCAGGCCACCCTGAAAAAAACGCAGGACGAGCTTGAAACCACGAAGGCGGAACTCGCCAAAGCCACCGACGGCTACACGCGCGCCGTTGCGGACTTCGACAATTACCGCCGCCGCACCAACGAAGAGCGCCCGAAGAACATGCTCTACGCCAAGGGCGACATCGCGAAAGACGTTTTCCCCGTTTTGGATAATTTCAAGCTCGGGCTCGACGCCGCCGAAAAGCAACACCCGGAAGCCAAAACCATCCTCGAAGGCTTCGCGATGATTGCAACCCAGCTGCGCAACGCCCTCGCACAACACGGCATCGTCGAAATCAATCCGCTCGGCGAACCCTTCAACCCGCAGGAGCACGAATCGCTCTCGATGATGCCCTCGGCGGAAGTTCCCGCAGACCACGTGCTCTTCGTTCAGCGCACGGGCTACAAAATCGGCGAACGCCTCCTGCGTCCCGCAAGCGTCGTTATTTCGGCCGGCGCGCAGTAGAATGAACGTTCGAGGCTTAATGAATTAAAGCTTAAAGTCATCACAAAACCGCTTTAAGCGCGAAACCAACTTTCAGAAACATGGCTGACGATTATTACAAGCTGCTCGGCGTCGAAAAAACCGCGAGTGCCGAAGCAATCAAGAAAGCTTATCGCAAGCAGGCGATGAAGTATCACCCTGACCGCAATCAGGGCAACAAAGAAGCCGAGGAAATGTTCAAAAAAGTTTCCAACGCCTATGAAGTGCTTTCCGACCCGCAGAAACGCGCGACCTACGACCAATACGGTGCCGCGGCCTTTGAAAACGGCGGCATGGGCGGTATGGGAGGCATGGGCGGCGGATTCCGCGACCCGAGCGACCTCTTCCGCGAGTTCTTCGGCGGAGGCGGCGGGGGAGGTATTTTCGACAGTTTCTTCGGCGGAGGAGGCCATGCGGAAGAAGACACCCGCGGCAACGACTTACGCTTCGACATCGAAATCTCGCTCGAAGAAGCCGCATCGGGAACGGAAAAAACGATTAAATACAAACGCCACACGCAATGCTCCGCCTGCCACGGCAGCGGGGCCGAACCCGGCAGCTCGCGCAAAACCTGCCCGACCTGTAAGGGACGCGGCCAAGTCGTCCGCCGAGCCGGATTCTTCCAGATGCAACAGCCCTGCCCGACCTGCCAAGGCTCGGGAAAAGTCATCGAGAAACCCTGCAAAAAGTGTAACGGATCCGGCGTCGAAGTCGAAACGCGTACCATCGTCAAGCGCATTCCCGCCGGCGTGGCCACGGGAACGCGCCTGCGCTCGTCCGGCGACGGGGAAGCCGGCACGAACGGCGGCGCCTACGGCGATCTTTACATCATCATCCACGTTCGCGACCACGAGCTCTTCGAGCGCAACGGCGACGATTTGTACTGCACGATTCCGATCAAGTTCACGCTCGCAACACTCGGCGGCACGCTCGCCGTTCCTACACTGACGGGCCGCGCCGAGTTAAAGGTGCCCGCGGGAACGCAAAACGGAACCATGTTCCGCCTGCGCGGCATGGGCATGCCGAGCCTGCGCGGCGGCGCCAAGGGCGACCAGTACGTCCGCCTCGAAATCGACGTCCCGAAGTCGCTGAACTCCGAGCAAAAGGAAAAGCTTCAGGCGTTCGCGGAAGCTTGCGGCGACAAAGAAAAGCCGATTTCCGAATCCTGGCTCGAAAAGTTCAAAAACTTCTTCAAATAAGCCAACACAAAAAAATGCTCCCGGATTCCGGGAGCATTTTTTGTGCTTCTAACCGAAGGCAATCTCCGGCTACGCCAAAAGCTTGCGCATGATTTCGTCCACCTTCGCGGGATTCGCTTTGCCGCGGGACGCTTTCATCACCTGGCCCTTGAGCACGTTAATGACCTTTTCGTTGCCGCTCTTGAACGACGCGACGGCATCCGCGTTTTTCGGGTCGGCGATTACGCCGGAAATCATGGCCTCGAGTTCGCCGGAGTCGGAGCTTTGAGCCAAGCCCTTTTCCTTAATGATATCGGCGGCGGTCTTACCGGAATTCCACATATCGGCGAAAACTTCCTTCGCCTGTTGCTTGGAAATCGTCCCCGCCTCGACGGCTTCGACGAGGCCGGCGAGGGCTTCCGGCGAAATTTTGCTGTCGGCGATTGTCGCTTCCGTTCCCGTTGCGGCGATTTCGCGCAGGATTTCGTTTACAATGAGATTGGCCGTCTGCTGCGGAGCCTTCGGGAAAGCGGCAACGGACTTTTCAAAGAAGTCGCAAAGAGCACGATCCGGAATGAGCACCGAGGTAATCGTGTACGGCAAGCCGAAGTCCGCCATGTAGCGGCGCTGGCGGTCGAAAGGTTTTTCCGGCAGATCGGCCTTGAGGCGCGCAATCCAAGCGTCGTCGATTTTCACCGGCATCAAGTCCGGATCCGGGAAATAGCGGTAGTCGTGTGCGTTTTCTTTCGAGCGCATCGAATACGTATGCCCGGTTTCGGCGTTCCACCCGCGCGTTTCCTGCACAATGCTTTCGCCGTTTTCGTAAGCGCGGATCTGGCGTTTGATTTCAAAATTGATGCAATTGCGCACCCCCGTAAGCGAATTCACGTTTTTCATTTCGGTACGCGTACGCAGTTCGGACGAACCTTTCGGGCGGACGGACACATTGGCGTCGCAACGGAGCTGGCCTTTTTCCATGTCGCAATCGGAAAGTCCGGCAGCGTTCAAAATCATGCGTAACGAGCTCAGCAAAGCGACGGCTTCTTCGGCGGAATGCATGTCGGGCTCGGTGACGATTTCGAGCAGGGTCGTTCCCGCACGATTGTAATCGACGAGCGAGGTCGTGCCGCCGTGCGTGAGTTTTCCGACGTCTTCTTCCAAGTGCGCGTGATTGATGCGGATTTTCTTGTGCTCGCCCATCACGTTGCGGGAAGGGCCGGGCAGCTCAATTTCCACTTCGCCGGGACCGACAATGGCTTCTTCGGCAAGCTGCGTAATTTGGTAGTTCTTCGGGCTGTCCGGATAAAAATAATTTTTGCGCGACCAACGGGAAATTTCCGGCATCTTGGCGTCGATCATCAGGCCGAATTTCATCGATTTTTCCACGGATTCGCGGTTGAGCACGGGAAGCGCGCCCGGAAGCGCGAGTACGGTCGGGTCGATCAACTGATTCGGCGGCTCGCCGAAGCCGGCGGGCGCCCCCGCAAAAACCTTGCTCTTGGCCTTGAGCTGAACGTGAATTTCCAAACCGATAACTGCTTCGTATTCCATGGACAAAAAATAATTGCCGTCAACGATAGGCGTTTCCGCGCGTTCCCGCAAACGCTTTGTTTACAAATTCCCCGGCGGAAGGTCGAAACCAACGAGCCCCGAAGCGCGGCAACGATTCGGGACTCGGGAGGGTGCGGCAGACTGCGCCGATTACTTCAAAAAGAAATGCAAAAGCTTCTCGTAGAGTTTGCTTTTGTACGGCTGATAGCGCATCGGCAAATCAAGCCAGGTCTTTTTATCCACGACGGATTTGTAATGCGTGAACGCGTCGAATCCGTCTTTCCCGTGGTAAGAACCCATGCCGCTTTCGCCGACACCGCCAAAGCCCATTTCGCTGGTGGCTAGATGGATAACCACGTCGTTGATGCACCCGCCGCCGTAGCTCAGCTCCGTCAGTACGCGGTCGATGTGCTTCCGGTCGCTCGAAAAAAGATAAAGCGCCAAGGGCTTGTCCTTGCCCTTCAGATCATCGACGACCGCATCGAAAGCGTCGAAACTCAGAATCGGCATAATCGGGCCGAAGATTTCTTCGCCCATGACGGCATCGGCTTCCGTAACGTTGTCCATCACCGTCGGAGCAATGCGGCAAGTTGCGGCATCGGCATCCCCGCCGACGACGACTTTTTTCGGGTCGATCAGACCGAGAAGACGCTCGAAATGCTTCCGGTTGATAATCTTGCCGTAATCCTTGTTCGCAAGCGGATCCTCGCCGTATTGGGCTTTGACTTGCCTGATGACTTCGGCGACGAAAGCCTCCTTCACGGAGCGTTCGCAAAGAATGTAGTCGGGCGCCACGCAGGTCTGGCCGCAGTTGAGGTATTTCCCGAATACGATGCGCTTGGCGGCAAGCCTGATATCGGCCGAAGCATCCACGATACAGGGGCTTTTCCCGCCCAATTCCAAAACCGCCGGCGTCAGATGCTCGGCCGTATGGCGCAGCACTTCCTTGCCGACCGCCCCGCTTCCGGTGAAGAACACGAAATCGAATTTCTGCTCGAGCAACGCCGTGTTTTCGGCACGCCCGCCGGTGACGACAGCCACGTATTCGGGAGCAAAGCTCTCGCCGATGAATTTTTGAATCACCTTGCCCGTCGCGCCGGAGTAGGCGCTGGGCTTTACGATGGCGGTATTCCCTGCGGCAATGGCATCCACGAGCGGGCCCATCGTCAAGAGAAACGGGTAGTTCCACGGACTCATAATCAGCGTATTGCCGTAAGGAACGGGTTGCTTAAAGCTGCAGGAGGCAAATTGCGCGAGCGGCGTGCGCACCTTCTTCCTTTTAGCAAAACGCTTAACGTGGCTGAGCATATACGAGATTTCGTGCAACACTAAGCCGATTTCGCACATGAAGCCCTCGTAACGGCTCTTTCCGAGATCGGCCGTTAAGGCATCGCTGATTTCGGTTTCGTATTTCTTAACGACGGCGTAGAGCTTTTTGAGCTGTTCGATGCGGAATTTCACCGGAACGGTGACTCCGCTTCTGAAATAGGCTCTCTGTTTTTCAAGTAAACTGCGGATTTCTTCGTTGGTCATTTTAGTTACTCCAATCTGCACACTGCGTATAAAATTCGGCGAGTTCGTCCTGCGTCATAAGCCTGGGAACGGGATAAAGCGGGTTGGCTTCCTTGGCGGCATGCGCGGCCATGACGGGAATGTCCTCCCGCCTGATACCGGCGAGCTTGTCCGGAATGCCGATGCTTTTATTCAACGCCTTAACCGCTTCGATAAATTTTTCGGCACCGGTCTTGTCGCTCTCGTTTTCTCCGCACACGCCGGCAATAACGCCGAGACGGTGCAATTTCGCATGGGCCGATTCGCCGTAAGCTTCCAGCACGTAAGGCATAATGACGGCATTGGCGAGCCCGTGAGGCGTGCCGTACTGCCCGCCCAAGGCGTGGGCAACCGCGTGGATGTAGCCGACATAGGACTTGGAAAAAGCAATGCCCGCCTTGTAAGCCGCGTGAAGCATATTTTCCCGCGCTTGGTGATTTTTGCCGTCGCGGCACGCGAGTTCGATGTTGTCAAAGACCAACTTTACGGCCTCCAACGCAAGCCGGCGGGTTTCCTTTGTCGTGGAACGCCCGATATAGGCTTCGACGGCGTGCGTGAGAGCGTCCATGCCGGTAGTAGCCGTCAGATGCGGCGGCAAAGAATAAGTCAACGATGCATCTAAAACGGCATAATGCGGGATGAGCGGGAAGCTCATGAGCGCGTATTTGTGCTGCTTTTCGCTGTCGGTAATGATTGCGGCAAGCGTCACTTCGCTGCCCGTCCCCGCCGTCGTCGGAACGGCAATCAGGGTCGGCAGGCTACGCAAAACGCGCAAGACGCCCTTCATCTGCCCGATGGTTTTCTTCGGATAAGTCGCCCGTGCGCCGACGGCCTTGGCACAGTCCATCGAAGAACCGCCGCCGACGGCGATCAGGCAATCGCAATTATGCTTGCGATACAATGCAAATGCGGCTTCCACGTTCTTAACCGTGGGATTCGGCTGCGTGTCGGAATAGACGATGAATTTGACGCCGCTTTCGCTCAACACCTTTTCCAGAGGAGCCACCAAGCCGTTGTTTACGATTCCCTTGTCGGTAACGACGAGCACGGAGCGGAGATTTTCTTTCGCAAACACGCTTTTAAGCGCAGAGCAGGAATTTACGATTTCCGGTTCACGATACGGCAAAACGGGCAAAGCCAAGCGAAATGCCGTTTGAAAAACGCGACAAAAAATTTTGTATGCAATATTCATGGTTTATTCCCTGCAAACGATAGCGCCTGAAAGCATTAGAAATGCCGAAAACTATGCCAAGAATCCCGCTCCGATGCAATTGGCTTATTCTGCGATGTAGCATTGATGCTCAAGGCATCTCCGCTAAAACAACCCCGCGCGCCGATCAGCACGGATTTGAACTCCGTGCGGCGAACCGGCGAATCAAATGAAGAGAATATAGACCTCTCCGTTCTAATCTTCATCGCTTGAGACATCTCTTGGCTTTCTATCCGCAAGAAACGGATATTCATAGCCACGATTCCAAAGAAGCACCGGACTCTCCGATTTCGGAAGATAGAACTTAAAAATGTCGCTCGAACCTTTAATACGAACGAAAACTTCCGAATCCTCCCACGCTTTCCTGTCTTCAACGGAGACCTTGGGAATCACATACAGCAAAAGATTTCGCTGAAGCACTTCATTTTCGAAATACCCGTTAACTCCTGCATCTGTTTCGGCTTTATAGGTCTTAGAAAAGCCGTTTCCGGAAAAAGTAACCTCTATAACTTTCGGGGCTTCGCCGATAACATGAAAATCCCAGCTACAATCATTGGGGTCGTCGAAAGCAATTCCCCAACCGAGACTATAAATTGCCGGATATGAGCTCGAAGGAATTTTGGAAAGCTCTTTGTGAAAATGATACTCAAAAAAATCGCGAGAAACCGGAGGGAAAGCAACTCTCCCCCGGAGATAAGCTGACGCCTGCTCGGATATCGAATAATCCGGAGTCGCACAGGCTACCGCAAGCAATGACGTAATCCCTATAGATAAGTACTTTTTCATTTTCCCGTATTTGGATTTTATTTAGATCTTTTGAGCTTCCGGGCTTTCTCGTTTAGCCGCAACGACGCATCCGAAAATACTTCCTCACAAAAAGAAGATTAAGAGAAACAGGAGCCTTTCGTTTTTTAAAGGGTTAGGGGAAAAGGACAACTCCAACTCTTGAGTGTGAGGTGATTTACACATCGTTAAAGTCCTAAAATCTACGGACGAGGAATTGTATTTTGAACGGCAAATGTCTCCGTAGATACATCGCCTGTTATCAACACGAACTTATCGTCATCTAATCTATATGTAACAACAAAACTTATTGGCGTTACAGAATCAATGTGCACGACACCCTCAAAAGAGTCGTGAAATAATCCGTGTCTCTCCACTGCTTTCAATAACTCCTCAGGAATACACTTCTTCGAGAGGCCAATTTCATAAATTTCACGAAACAGACTTATGAAACGCTCCCCCTCCAATGCATTATCATACACGCCAAACGCCCACACCAAAGAATAAAGGACTCCCCCTAAAGACAAAAGAAGTGCGGAAAGTAAGCAAACTAAGATTTTTTTCATTTCTTGAGGAAGTACAGGAGCTAATAAAGCCACCATGGTGTAGGATCTTCAAAAGTGCAAGAGAGAAATGTATCCCGAACAAGGTCGCCACAGTTGTTATCAAACAAATACTTGCTCTTCCCGCCTGTCTCCTGCAAAGCGTTCCTCCATTTATCGGGATTTCTCAACGTGCCGCAGCTTTAAAATCTTCTAAATAGACCTTAAATGGCATTAGCAAAAGAAAGTAAATTCAGCACTTCGTCGCTCTCTATGCCGCATAAATAAGCGGGGAAACGCGGTTGCAAGAAAGTTGCGTCTTTATGTCAAAATATGGCATTTTAGGGCAGTTTCTGTCGCTTTAGACAGATTTCAAAAAGGCATAAAAAAGCCCGCAATCCTTGTGTTTATGCGGGTTATAGGCGGCTTTTAAGTGGTAGGGCGCCGGGGATTCGAACCCCGAACCAATTGCTTAAAAGGCAACTGCTCTACCATTGAGCTAGCGCCCCACTTAAATTGGTTCTTAAGTGGCGCGCCCGCGAGGATTCGAACCCCGAACGAGTGATCCGTAGTCACTAGTGATATCCATTTCACCACGGGCGCGTTCAAAAAGTAAGATTAAATAAAGCGTTTTTATTCCCCCAACGCAAGTATTTTTTTCATTTTTTTGAAAAAAGATTAAAAAAGGGCCTTCCGCACGGGAAAGCCCTTTTGATTTTCGGCGATTAATAGCTTGTTTCGTCGAGTTCGGTTTTCTTTGAGAAAGCCCGATAGACGAGGACGTGGTAAAGCGCAACGAGCGGGATGCCGAGGCAAGTGATAATCAGCATCGTCAGCAGTGTTTTATCCGAAGCGGAATCGTAAATCGTCAGCGATCGGTCGCTTCCGGCGATGCTCTTACCGCATTCACAGAAGTCTTCGATTGCGGGCACGAGATGCGGGAACATTCCGACGCCGACCGTGAGAATCAGCAATGCGATTGCCGCCGTCGTTCCGCAGAAAGCGAGCTTGAAGGTGCGGCAGCGCAGGAAGATACCGGTCTCGACGAGGGCGACTCCGGCGAGCACGGGTACGATTCCGAGAATCGGATATTCGTCAAAATTCCGGGCTCCGGGGAGCGGACCGCAGAGAACCACCCACGCCGTCAGCGCGATATAGAAAATAGCAACGGCGGCAAAAATCGGGAGCAGAAGCATTTCCGTACGGAAGCGCATGAGCTCACGGGTTTTCATGCGCAGGAAGAGCGCCCCGTGGAGTGCCAGCAGGCAGACGGCAAAAACGCCGGAAAGCAACGGAATCGGCTCCAGCAGATGGAGCAAACCGAACATCCCGGCGTCCACATTGCCGGCGGCATCCACGGACATCCCCGTGACAAGATTGCCGACAGCGACGCCGAGCAGCAATGCGATGAGGAAACTGCAGAGAGAAAATACGCCGTCCCAAATGCGACGCCACAACGCGCCTTCGCATTTGCTGCGGACTTCGAGCGAAACGGCGCGGAAAATTAAAGCGCCGAGCAGAAGCATCAACGCGGAATAGAGCCCGCTGAACACCCCGGCGTAAACGTGCGGGAAGGCCGCAAAGAGCGCGCCGCCGGCCGTAAGCAGCCAAACTTCATTCCCGTCCCAAAGCGGGCCGATGGAATTGAGGGCGAGACGCCGTTCTTCATCGCTCTTGTAAAACGGAAGAATAATGCCGACGCCGAGGTCAAAGCCGTCGAGCACCGCATAGGCAATGAAAAGGACGCCGAGTAAACCGAACCAAACAGTATTTAAATCAAGTTCCATAGAGATTAGGTATTAACTGTTAGTTTTTAACTATTAAGTTTAGGGATTGACCACGTCTTTCGGGCCCGTTCCGATCTTTTTCACCAGCAGGAAGATGAACAGCGCGAACATGACGGCGTAGATGAAACTGAAGAAAATCAGCGAAAACCAAAGCTGGTCTGCCGTGACGTTCGTCGAAAACGCATCCTTCGTACGCAACAGGCCTTGAACAATCCAGGGTTGACGTCCGACTTCCGTCGCAATCCAGCCCATCTGATTCGCGAGTTGCGGCAGGAGCGCGGCGGGGACACAGGCCCAAAGCCACCAGCGCGCTTCAAACAATTTTCCGCGGAACCAGAGCAGAACGCCGAGCGCAGAAAGCACGCACATGACGACGCCGCAATACACCATCCAATGGAACCCTTGGAAAGTCAACTGCAGGGGCGGACGGTCTTCTTTCGGCACGTCCTTCAGTCCGAGCAACTTCGTCTCCGGTGTCACTTCCAAGCCCTTGCCGAGCATGATGCTGACGACGCCGGGAACGGTCAGCCCGCGCACGGTTTCCGCTTCTTCGTCCACATAGCCGATGACGTGGAAGCCGGCGGGTTTGCTCGAATCGAAGATGCCTTCCATCGCGGCAAACTTCACGGGTTGCGTTTTCTCAACCAACATCGCGCTCGCATGCCCGGAAGCAAACTGCAGGACGATGGCGACGGCGGATATTGTCAGA
This sequence comes from Candidatus Spyradenecus sp., assembly GCA_045651325.1. GTDB lineage: Bacteria > Verrucomicrobiota > Verrucomicrobiia > Opitutales > UBA953 > Spyradosoma. The sequence continues at coordinate 48,008 of JAZRSB010000065.1, read as the reverse complement.
GCCGTCTTCAAGCCGAGACGCGCCACGGGGACGAATCGCTTTTTCAGCAGGTGCCATGCGCTCACGGAAATAACGAGAAACGCGCCCGTCAGCCACGCGGCGACAAGCACGTGCCAAAGCCGGTCAATCGTCGAAGGATTAAACACCATCGCCCAAAAATCCGTGATTTCCGCACGCATTCCGTTTTCGGTTTCCACGAGTTTAAATCCGGCGGGCGTCTGCATCCAGGAATTGGCAACCAAAATCCAAAGCGAGCTCAGATGTGCGCCGAGGCAAACCATAATCACGGAAAAATAGTGAAAGCCTTCGGAGACTTTTTTCTTTCCGAAAAGCACAATCCCGAGGAAGCAGGATTCCATGAAGAAGGCGAAAATCGCTTCCGCCGCCAAGGGACTGCCGAAAACGTCGCCGACAAAGCGGGAGTAGCGCGCCCAATTCGTACCGAATTCAAATTCGAGGACAATCCCCGTCGCGACACCGAAGGCAAAAATCAGGGCAAAAATCTTCGTCCAGTAATCGGCGAGCGAGCGCCATTCGGGAGTTTTAAGTTTATAGGCGAATCCTTGTACAACGACGAGAAACACTCCGAGACCGATGGAAAGGGGCGGGAACAGAAAGTGGAATCCGGCGGTAAAGGCAAATTGAATACGAGCAAGCAGTTCGGGGTCCATAAGTAAGTTAAATTCTACGTCTCAATTCCCACTTGGCAACAAGAAATTAGACACCGTATCCAAACAAAAATCACTCCCGCTCCCACGCGCCGCCGCCCGAGCAAAGCCAGTCCTCGAGAGATTTAACAACGAAAATTCAATGCCACCTTCCCGCAACAAAATCCCGGCTAAAATCGTACGACAACACACTTGACAACATTTAGGGGGGGGGTAAAATGAAGTCCTTAAATTTAAACACGAATACTATGAAAAAATACATCTCTCTCGTAGCCCTCCTCGCCGCAGGTAGCGCTTTTGCTAATGCGGACGTCGTTCTTGACTCAGCCGCCCTGAACATCCTTACCGAAATCACAGAAAACACAGAAACTTGGAGTGGGGATTGGGACGTTTCCCATACGCTTGTCGACAAAACAGGGCAAGATACGTCTCCGGGGACAGGAACACTTTCGTTTTCGTTTACATTGAGCAACCTCGGAGAAGGAACGCACAATATCCTCTCTGTTGCATCTGATGCTCCTTGGATCGGAAACAAAACAAACGACAAAGTCGGGTATGGATTCTTCTACGAAAATGGCACGTTAGTTTTTGCACGTATAGATTCCAATCAAACCGGAAACATCACAATTGATGACAGCAAAACCACAATTTTGTCAAACTTGCAGGCAAATACAAATTACGACATCTCTATTGATTTGAATATTCGCGGAAGCACAACGATTACGGCCAACGGGAACGAAAAAAACGTCACCGGATTTGGGCTAAACGGAGACAAGTTCCACTCGATTTTCGCCGGTTCTGCAAACGGCCTTAACGGGACCATCACCAAAGTCACCGTTTCTCCGTTAACAATCATTCCTGAGCCGTCCGCCTTCGGTTTGCTTGCAGGCTTGGGAGCGTTGGCACTCGTCGGCACACGCCGTCGCCGCCGCTAAGATTCTTTAGTGATATATTAATTCATGTCCGTTCCCGTGGGATTCCCTGCGGGAACTTTTTTGTGGGATTAAAGTCCGATTATTTCTATTACTGCGGGTACGCTTCTTAGACACGTGATGTTTTTATAATTTCGACGTGCATTAAAGCCCCCCTAAGTCTCTTTAAGCTTTAAGCCCTAAACTTTAAACTTTCTTTAATCTTTCCCCTCTAATCTTTAATCGACCTCAAGCGTGCGGTGTTCCCGCCAACTACCCGAGCGGGCGGCGGCGACGGCAAGTACCACGGACACGGCGGTTTCGACGCGGAGGACGCGGCCTCCCAGATGAGCAAAGGCAAATCCGGCCTGCCGCAGCGTCGCCCTTTCCGCCTCCGTCCAGCCGCGTTCGGAGCCGACGGCCAGCGTAAGCAACGCGCCCGGCGGCAATGCGGGAAATGCGACATCCGCCAACGACGCATTGCGGGCGTAAACGTCCAACGCAATTCCCGTTCCCGCTTCCGGAGCCAATTCCGCGCAAGCGGCTTCAAGCGAAGGAAAGAGCCGAACCTGCGGCAAAAAAGTCGTGCAAGTCTGCTCGGCGGATTTTATTAAAATCGCTCGGATTTCATCATTGCCATCGCGCCAAAGCGAGCTCTGCGCATAAGCGGGATCGCCGTTTTGCGAAATAAAAACCGTAATCTCGCGGCAACCGATTTCGCTCGCCGTCGCAAAAACTTTTTTCATGGTTTGCGGGCGCGAAAGCCCGACGAGCAGGCGAATCGGCGGCGAAAAGCTCTCCGGAGCCGTCCCCGTTTCCCAATTCACGGAAAACGAAAGAGAGCCGTCTGCGTCAATCTGCGTAATCGTCGCCAGCCCGCGAGCCGCATTTTCCGCGCCGCACCAAAAAGTCGTCCCGACCCGCGCTTTCAACACGCCGAGCAGATGCTTGGCGGCGGGTGTTCCCGCTTCCAAGCGCTGGACCGATTCCGTTGAATTTAAAAGAATCAGATTCACGGCAATTATTCCTTCGGCGCACCGCCCTGCAAATTTTCCGGAACAACCGCCCCGCCGGACACAATCATCTTCATTGCCTCCGAAACCGAAATATCCAGTTGAATGACGGATTCCGCGGGCACCAAAATCATGTAGCCGCCGGTCGGATTCGGCGTCGTCGGCACAAACACGTGAACGAGCTTCTGCCCCGTGATTCCGCAGAGCTGTGTCGTTTTTTCATGCGTAATAAACGCCACGGTCCAAGCATCGCGGCGGGGAAATTCCACCAAGACCACCTTGCTGAAGGTCTGTTTTTTTCCGACGCTGAAAGTATCGATTATCTGCTTAATGGAAATATAAACCGAACGCACCATCGGCACGCGTTGCAGGAGGCGATCGAGCAAATTGAGAAACCATTTGCCGAAAACGTAGCGCGAAACAAGCCCGACCAAGACAAGCACCACCGCCACGCAAAGCGCCGAAACAATCGTTACGCCCGCACCGAAAAACGGATCGCCGTGCGGAATTTCAACGCCGCAAACATCTAAAAGCCCTTTCAAAACCCCGCGCGCCGGAGCCGCCATCGCATTGACGAGCCAAACGATGATGTACGCCGTCAGCGTCACGGGAAGACATACAAACAAGCCGGTCAGAAAAGCCTTGCGCGCCGACGAAAGCAGCCCGCGTTCTTCGGGAACGTTTTGGGATTTAGCCATAAACAAAGTGTCGCACAGAGAAACGCGTTTCGGCGATAAAATTTTGTCGATAATTCCGCTCCCGCGCAGATAATGGAAGCCAGCATGCTCACCGGACCTTTTAATCTTTCCCGCACGCGGGAACTGCTCGACACCCTTTCGCACTCACCCAAAAAATGGCTGGGGCAAAACTTTCTCGTGGACGGCAATATCGTCAAAAAATCGCTCGAACTCGCGCAAGTCGATGCCGCCGACACGATCGTCGAAGTCGGTCCGGGCCTGGGAACGCTGACCACGACGCTGCTCCAGAGCGGGGCCCGCGTCTTTGCCGTTGAACGCGACGCAACCCTCGCCGCACACTTAAGAGAACGCGTCGCCCCGCATTACACGGAGACGTTTTCGCTCAAGGAAGCCGATGCGATGGACTTCCCGCTCGCGGCATTTCCGGAAAAAATGCCCGCCGGAACGCCCTTCAAAATCGTCGCCAACCTGCCCTACGCCATTTCGACGCCGTGGATGGATGCCGTTTTGGACGGCGACAATCTCCCGACGGTACTCGTGCTCATGCTCCAAAAAGAGGCCGCCGACCGGTTCACCGGCACGCCCGGGAACAAAAACTACGGCGCGCTCTCCGTATTTTTGGAAGCCGCCTACGAACGCGCACCCGGACACAAAGTATCCGCCAATTGCTTTTTCCCGCCGCCGAAAATCGATTCCTACCTGCTCCACCTGCGCCTGCGCGACAATCCGAAGCAATTCGCCCCTGCGAGCAAAAAACTCATCCGCGAGCTCTTCATCTACCGCCGTAAACAGGTCGCATCCGTTTTGAAAAAAATCGAGCTCGACGGCATTCCCGCCGGAGCCGTTGACGCGTGGCTGGAAATGCTACCGCAATTCGGCAACACGGGAACCGACCGCCCGGAATGCATTCCCTGTGCCGCCTGGCTGGCGCTCGACGAAAAAATCCGCAACGCCGCTTAACCCCTCCCCATGCCGCATCTTTTTCAGGCTGAAAAAAACTGGAGCTCCCCGCACGGCCGCGCCCTCCCGCAGGACTTCCATCAACGGACCTTGCTCATGGGAATCGTCAACGCCACGCCGGATTCGTTTTCCGACGGCGGCGAATACTTTGCCCCGGAAGCTGCCGCACGCCACGCCGCCGAACTCGTTGCCGCCGGTGCGGACATCATCGATCTCGGCGCCGAGTCCACACGGCCGGGCTCGGAAAAAATTTCTCCCGAAGAAGAATGGAAGCGGCTCGCTCCCGCCCTGCAAGCCATTCGCGAACGACTTCCGCAAATTCCCGTCAGCATCGACACCGTCCATGCCGAAGTCGCCGAAAAAGCTATCGCCGCCGGCGCGGATATTTTAAACGACGTCTGCGCAATCGGAGCTCGCGCATTGACGACAGGTACGCCTTACCCGCTCGGCAAAGTCGCCGCCGCCAGCGGGGCGCCGCTCATCGCCATGCATAATCGCTTTGAGGCCCCGAATTACGAAAATTTTTGGGCGGATTTTATGAGCGATTTACGCGCAGGAATCGAACGCATCCTGAATTGCGGCGTTCCCGAAAGCCAACTTTGGCTCGACCCCGGATTCGGTTTCGGGAAAACGCCTGAACAGAATCTCGAAATCGTCGCCCGCCTGCGCGAAGTCGCCGCACTCGGGTTCCCGGTCTTGCTCGGCACCTCCCGCAAAAGCACGCTCGGGATCGTCCTCGGCGGCAAACCGCCCAAAGAACGCACCGGCGGCGACTCCGCCTGCGCCGCCCTCGGTGCCTTCCACGGCGCCGCCTGTCTGCGCCTCCACGACATCGCCGCCCACAAAGACGTCGTCACCGTCGCCGACGCCATTTTCCGCACGATCAGGTGAATTTAATTAGTTTTAGACGGTTTTAGCAAAATCTCAACACCCGTGCGGGAACCCCGGCGACCACTACATTAGGCGGGACATCCTTAACAACGACCGCTCCGGCTCCGATATAGGCATTTTCTCCGATGGAGATTCCCTGAATAACCGTCGCCCCAGCACCAATCCAAGCGTTATCTCCGACCACAACATTCCCACACAAGGTAACATGCGGAGCGACATGAACAAAATCGCCGATTCGACAGTCATGATCGACACTCGCCCCTGTATTAACAATAGAGTGAACACCGACTTGAGCTTCCGCGTTAATTAACGCCCCCGGCATGACCACCGAACCTTCTCCAATCTTAACCGAAGAAGAAACGACCGCTGACGGATGAATAGCCGTGGCAAAATTTACATTCCCGCGATTCTCCAAAAACGCAACTATTTTACGACGAATCTCGTTTTTCCCGATGGAGACGATTGCCGTTCCCGCAGGAGCCTCCCTTCCGGGAATCACCGGCAAACCGCAAAACTCAGAAGCCGTAGCATTATCATCACAAATGCACGCAACCTCAACACTCTGTGCCCGCAGAATATCAAGGATAACTTTGGCGTGTCCGCCGGCTCCGTAGAGAAAAAACATTTACGATTTTAGGACTTCGACGACGCGGGCGATGTCTTCGTCGGTGAGGGAGGAGCCGGACGGGAGACAGAGCCCCTGTGAAAAGATTTTTTCGGAAGTACCGTTCCCGTAGAACGGCGCGTGCGCATAAACCGGCTGCATGTGCATCGGTTTCCAAAGCGGGCGGGTTTCGATATTTGCCGCATCGAATTTTTGGCGGAGGGCTTCGTAATCCGTTCCGGATTTTTCAGGGTCGACAAGCATGCAGGTCAACCAGAAATTGGAATCAAAGTCCGGACTCGGCGCCTGTTTAACCGTGATTCCCGGCGTTCCCGCGAGAAGCTCCGTGTAAAGTGAATGAATTTCACGACGACGGACCACGTGCGCGTCGAGAACTTCCATTTGCCCGCGTCCGATTCCCGCACAAATATTGCTCATGCGGTAGTTATAACCGATTTTTTCGTGCTGATAATACGGACGATTTTCGCGCGCTTGCGTCGCATAGAACATCGTACGCTTGGCTTGCTCCTGCGTGCGGCAAATGAGCGCACCGCCTCCGGAAGTCGTGATAATTTTATTTCCGTTAAACGAAAGCGCGGCAAACTCCCCGAAAGTTCCGCATTTTCGGCCCTTATATTCCGATCCAAGCGCTTCGGCCGCATCTTCAAGAATCGGAATGCCGTATTTCCCGGCGACCGCACAGATTTCATCCATTTTCGCCGGCATTCCGTAAAGATGTACGGGAATGATGGCTTTCGGATATTTTCCGGTTTTTGCCTTGCGGTCGAGAATTGCTTCCTCGAGCGCTACCGGATCCATGTTCCAAGTATCCTCTTCCGAATCAACGAACACCGGCACTCCGCCGCAATAAACGACGGGATTGGCGCTCGCAGCGAAAGTAAAGCTTTGGCAAATAACTTCATCGCCGACACCGACACCGAGTTGAATCAATCCGAGATGGAGCGCTGCCGTCCCTGCGCTGAGCGCGACAACGTGACGTTCCTCCCCGAGATACGTAGCAAGCGTCGCTTCAAAGGCATTGACGTTCGGTCCGAGCGGAACGACCCAATTGGTATCAAAGGCTTCCTTAATGAAGTCCTGTTCATGTCCGCCCATGTGCGCAAGCGAAAGCCAAATTTTTTTGTTCATGATAGTGTCGAAAAAGTGTTTTTAGAATTCTCGAAACCGTCCTTACCGGCAAGCTTGTTCAAATGCGTCCATGGCAGCGTCGAGGACGGCGGCGTTTTCCGGAGCAATTTCGACGAGCGGGAGGCGGAGCTCCGGCGACTCGATGATGCCCGCGCGCGCGAGGACGTATTTTGCGGGAACGGGATTCGGCTCGATGAAGAACTTCTTAAAGAGGTCGGCCATCGCGTTGTGGAGCTTTTGGGCCCCTGCGAGGTCGCCGGCACGCATTTTCGCGACCATTTGCGTCACCTGTGCGGGGAGCCAGTTGGAGGCGACGGAGATGACACCCTTGGCTCCGAGCGCAATAAACGGCAGCGTCAGAGAATCGTCGCCGCAGGTCACGATAAAGTCCGGGGCGAGGGCGCGAACGAGGCGGGAGACCTTATCGCACGATCCTCCCGCTTCCTTGATGCCGATGATATTCGGGAAGGCCTTACGCAGGCGCACGACGGTTTCGACGGCGATTTCGATGCCGCAACGCCCGGGAATGGAATAAAGCATAATCGGTTTATCGGTCGCGCCGGCGATTTCGGCGAAGTGGCGGTAAACGCCTTCCTGATTCGGCTTGTTGTAATAAGGAGCAACGTGCAGGAAAGCTGCGGCGCCGAGCTTTTCGGCTTCTTGGGTCAGCAGAACGGCTTCATGCGTCGAATTGGCTCCGGTGCCCGCGAGAACGGGCACGCGGCCGTCGGCATACTCGATGGTTTTAGCAATGACTTCGAGGTGTTCCTCGTGCGTCAGCGTCGGGGATTCTCCGGTGGTTCCGACGGAAAGAATCCCGTCGATTCCGCCGGCGACCTGATGTTCGACGAGGCGCTTCAAATCGGCGTAATTGACTGCGCCGTTCTTCATCGGCGTCACGAGAGCGGTCCATGCTCCCGCGTACTGCTCAAAATTTGTCATGCTCATTGGGGTGTAAATAAAAAACTTTTCCCGCGGGAACGCAAAATTGAAATTTCATTCCTGCGGGTCGGCTAAATTTCTTGCCTCGCGGAAACCAACATGGTAGAAGTCCCCGATATTAGATTCTCCCCTTAACGACCGCATTTTACGCGCATTTCTCACCTTTTCCCTTTGTAAAAAGAAGATTTTTGGCACACCATGATTTCCGCCGACGATTACGTTGTTCAACTCATCCAAGATCGCGAGTTAGTCGCGCCCGATATTGTCGACATTGCCCGCCAGGACGTCCTCGGGCAAGGCATCCGCGAATCGGACTCCGACTCTGCGATTCTCAATCTGCTTGTCGAGAAGGGATACACAGACTGGAAGGCGATCTCGGCGGCGCTTGCGGCGGAATTTGACATGGAGACGGCCGATCTCTCGCAAGTTCGCCCGACGGACGAAGCGCTGAAGCTTGTCGGCCAGGACGCCGCCACCCGCTACAACGTGCTCCCGCTCCAGCTGGAAGGCTCAGACCTGCTCGTCGTCATCGCGGACCCGCTCGATATGGACTCGATGGACGAGCTGAGCAAGCTTGTCGGCAAGACGCTCAACTTCAAAGTCGCGCCCCCGGAAGAAATCCGCGAGGCAATCGTCGCCGCTTACGACAACTCGGGCGACGCGGGCAGCTCGGCACTCAAGGAAATCTTCGGAGACGGCAACAGCGCCGGCGGGCTCGACGTCAAGATTCCCGGCAACGACGAAAAGAATGCCAAGGAAGAAGACGCCCCGATTATTAAGTATGTCAATTTGCTGATTACGGAGGCGATTCGTCGCCGCGCGTCCGACATTCACATGGAGCCGCTCGAAAAGCGCTTCCGCATTCGCTACCGTATCGACGGTGTTTTGCAGGAAGTCGAAAATCCGCCGAAGCGCCTTCAGGCCTCGATTATTGCGCGTCTCAAGCTCATGGCGAACGTCTCGCTTGCGGAAAAGCGTATCCCGCAGGACGGACGTATTCAAATTCAGGTCGCGGGCAAGGACGTGGACTTGCGTGTGTCCGTCCTCCCGACGGTTTACGGCGAATCCATCGTCATGCGTATTCTCGACAAGGAAGGCCTGAAGCTCGGGCTTCCCGAACTCGGCTTCTTCTCGGACGACCAGGAAATCTTCATGAAGATTATTACGGGGGCGGACGGCATCTTCCTCGTCACGGGGCCGACCGGTTCCGGTAAGTCCACGACCCTGTACTCCGCGCTCAACTACATCAATCAGCCGGACCGCAAAATCATCACGGTTGAAGACCCGGTCGAATACCAGATGGCGGGGATTAATCAGGTTCAGGTGCGCCGCGAAGTCGGAATGACCTTCTCCTCCGCCCTCCGCTCCATGCTCCGTCAGGCGCCGAACATCATCATGATCGGGGAAATTCGTGACTTGGAAACGGCGGAAATCGCAGTCAACGCCTCGCTGACCGGTCACATGGTTTTCTCGACGCTTCACACGAACGACGCTCCCGGCGCAGTTTCCCGTCTCGTGGACATCGGCGTGAAGCCCTTCCTCGTCTCGGCTTCGCTCCGCGGGGTGCTCGCCCAGCGCCTTGTTCGCCGCATCTGCCCGGACTGCTCGGCTTCCTACACGCCGACCGAAAAGGAACTGATTTCAATCGGCATGACAATCAGCGACCTCACGGAAACGAATTTCCGCAAGGGTAAAGGCTGTGTTAAGTGCCACGACACGGGCTACCGCGGGCGCCGCGGCGTGTTCGAGCTCTTCCTCGTCAACGAAGAAATCCAGGAAATGATTTACCAAAACGCGACCCTCGTTGACCTGCGCCGCAAGGTCCGCGACCTCGGGATGCGCACGATGCGTGAGGACGGTATCCGCAAAATTGCCGCCGGCATCACCACCATCGAAGAAGTGCTCTCGACAACCGTCAGCGTTGAATAACACAACCCGCACCCGCCACCCAACAAACAGAAAGCGAACATACCATGAACTACCTTTTGAACGACCTGCTCGAACTCGTTATTTCCGAAAAAGCCTCCGACTTGCACCTGCACGTTGACCAGGCTCCCGTCCTGCGCATCTCCGGCTCCATGCTGCCCGTGGAAGGGCCGTTGCTGACGCCGGAAGACACCGCCGCGATGGTCAAGGAAATCACGCCACCGCACCACCTGAAGCGCCTCGAAGAACAGGGCGGTTGCGACTTCGGTTTTTCTTTCGGCAGCAAGGCCCGCTTCCGCGTCAGCTGCTTCAAGGCACGCAGCGGCGAATCCGACGGCAATGCCTACGGCATCGTCCTCCGTCAGATTCCGCACGACATGTTCTCGCTCGAAAAGCTCGGTCTCTCCGACAAGGTCAAGTCCCTGCTGATGCGCCAACGCGGGCTCATCCTCGTCACGGGGCCGACCGGTTCCGGTAAGACGACGACGCTCGCCTCCATGCTCAATTGGATTAACGAGAACGAAGAACGTCACATCATCACGATCGAAGACCCGATCGAATATTTCCACGACCACAAGCGTTCGGTCGTCACCCAGCGCGAAATCGGGCGCGACGTCCCGAGCTTCTCCGATGCCATCCGCTCCGCACTCCGTCAGGACCCGGACATCATCCTCGTCGGCGAAATGCGCGACCTCGAAACGATTACCGCCGCCGTCTCCGCCGCGGAAACCGGTCACCTCGTTTTCGCCACCCTGCACACGACGGGGGCCGCACGCACGGTTGACCGTATCGTGGACGCCTTCCCGGCCGACACGAAGGAGCAAATCCGCATGCAGCTGGCCTCCTCGCTCGTCGCGGTCATCTCGCAGGTTCTCTGCCGCCGCAAAGACGGCGGGCGCGTCGCCGGCTACGAAATCATGATCAACACGGACTCGACTTCGGCGCTCATCCGCGACAACAAGACCTACCGCATCGCCTCGGAAATTCAAACCGGCGGAGCACTCGGCATGCGCACGCTCGACAGCCACCTGCTCAGCCTCGTCGAAGAAGGCATCATCGAGCGCGGCGAAGCCGTCACCTACGCACAGGAGCCGGACGAAATGCGCCAAAATCTCCGCAACCTCTAAAACCTTTAGCTCATCCTCATGTTTGACGACCACAGCGAAGACTTAATGGCTTACCTGGAAGATTCCGGTAAGATCACCAAGCAACAGCTCGACGATTGCTGGACCGAGCACACGGAAACCGGTAAAGCCTACACGGATATCCTTGAAGACTCCGGCTACTTTACCCGCGAAGAAATCCTCCGCATTGTCGCCGACCGCCTCTCCGTCACCTTCGTCCCCGACACCCCGGAAATCGACCCCAGCCTGATTCGCCTCATCAAAGCCGAACAGGCGCACCAATACGGCGTCGTCCCCTACAAAGCGGATTCCGACCGGATTTACCTGCTCACGAAGGACCCGTTCAATCACGCAATCGAAGACAACTTCAGCTTCGTCCTCAAACGCGACATCGAGCTGTCCGTCTGCGACCCCGCCAAAGTTCAAGACGCCATCATCCGCTACTACGGCGAAGAAAATTCGTCGATGGACTCCGTTCTCAACGAAATCGAAGGCTTAGACCTCGACGGCGATGACGACAACGCGCTTTCCAATTCCGCCAATCAGGCCCCGATCATCCGCTTCGTCGATGTCGTGCTTCAGGAAGCCGTGAAAGCCAAGGCGTCCGACATTCACTTCGAGCCTTTTGAAGACCAATTCCGTATCCGTTACCGTATCGACGGGGCACTCTACGAAATGGCTCCGCCGCCCAAAAGCCTCGCCGGCGCCGTTACGGCCCGCGTGAAGGTTATGTCCGGCCTCAACATCGCGGAAAAACGTATTCCGCAGGACGGACGTATCAAAACAACTGTCGGCGGACGTCCGATTGACCTTCGTGTTTCCACGCTCCCGACGCAATTCGGCGAATCCGTCGTGCTTCGTATTCTCGACAAGGGGGTCGTCAACCTCGACCTCGAAAACCTGACGATGACGGACGAAATCATGAGCGGCATCCGCGAGCTCGTGAACCGCCCGAACGGCATCTTCATCGTCACGGGGCCGACCGGTTCCGGGAAAACGACGACGCTCTATTCCGCGCTTCGCGAAGTCAATACCGTTGACGTTAAAATTCTCACCGCGGAAGACCCGGTCGAATACGAAATCGAAGGCATCATGCAGGTGCAGATCAACCACCAGGTCGGTCTGACCTTCGCTTCGGCGCTGCGTTCCTTCCTCCGTCAGGACCCGGACACCATCATGGTCGGGGAAATTCGTGACCAGGAAACGGGCGGGATTGCGGTTCAGGCTGCACTCACGGGGCACGTCGTGCTTTCCACGCTCCACACGAACGACGCGCCGGGCGCCGTCACGCGTCTCGTCGATATGGGACTGGAGCCGTTCCTCATCGCCGCCTCGCTCGAAGGCGTGCTCGGTCAGCGTCTGCTCCGCCGCATCTGCCGCTCCTGTAAAACCGCTTACGAGCCCGACCAGGCCGTCATCAACATGTTGCAGGTCGATCCGCTCGAAATCGCGGAAAAGCAATTCTACTACGGTAAAGGCTGCTCCGAATGTAACCGCACGGGCTACAAGGGCCGCCAAGGGCTCTTCGAGCTCATGATGATCAACGACGCCGTCCGCGAGCTCATCACAAAGAAGGCTCCGACGCTCGTCCTCAAGCAAAAGGCAATCGAGAACGGCATGCGCACCCTGCGCGACGACGGTCTCCGTTGTATTTTTGATGGATTGACCACCATCGAAGAAGTCTTAAAATACACCTAATTCTCCTCCTTAATCTCCCCACACGCAAATGGCTAAAACGGACAACTCTTCATCCGGCGGAAACGCCAAGAACAAAAAGAAAAACCAGGCGTTCAACAAGAAAATCAAAACAGAACAGCTGACGGTTTTCACGCGCCAGCTCGCCACCCTTTTGCAGGCAGGTCTGCCGTTGCTCCGCGCAACCCAGATTCTCTGCGAACAGGAACGCGACCCGAATTTCAAGAACGCACTCGAAACAATCTGCGACAACATCCAGTCCGGTAATTCGCTTTCCGACGCGCTTTCGCAATTCCCGCGCATGTTCGACCGCCTCTACATCAACATGATTAAGGCGGGGGAAGCCGGCGGGGTTCTCGATACCGTGCTCGACCGCTTGGCAATGTTCCAGGAAAAATCCGAACGCATCAAGAAAAAGGTCAAATCCGCGATGGTCTATCCCTGCGTCGTTATCTGCGTCGCGGGCATCATCGTTTACCTCCTGCTCACGTTCGTCGTCCCCTCTTTCCAATCCATGATTGCTTCGCAGGGCGGTCAAATGCCGGCGCTGACGGAATTCGTCATGAACATCGGGAACGGCCTGCGCGAACACTGGTTGCTCACGCTCATCGGCTTGGCGTTGCTTATCTTCGGCGGACGCTTCGCGTTCAAAAACCAGAAGGTCTGCGCCATGCGTGACCGCGCCCTGTTCCGCATGCCCAAGATCGGCACCTTCCTCCAAACCGTTACCGTTTCCCGCTTCTGCCGCACCTTCGGCACCCTGATGTCTTCCGGCGTACCGATTCTGCAGGCCATGAAGATTACCACGGAAACCCTCAACAACATCGTCCTCCAGGAAGCTCTCGAAAAAGTTCACGACCGCGTCCGCGACGGGGATACGCTCGCCGCACCGCTCGAACAGGCCAAGGTCTTCCCGCCGATGGTTTGCTCCATGGTACAGGTCGGTGAAGAAACCGGTCAGCTCCCGGAAATGCTCAACCGCGTCGCCAACAACTACGACGAAGAAGTGGACAATGCCGTCGGCGCCCTCACGTCCGTCATCGAGCCGTTGCTCATGGTCTTCCTCGCTATCGTCGTCGGTACCATCGTTATCGCGATGTTCCTCCCGATTATCGACGTCATCAAGAACATGACCGGAGGTTAATGAGAGATTAAAGATTAGAGTTTAAGGATTAAAAAAAGACGTTCCCGTGGGGTTTCCTGCGGGAACGCTTTTTTGTTTTACGGGATAGCTGTTGCAAAAAAGCGCTTTCCGCGCAATAATCCCGAGCTTTAAAATCTTGTCATGAGCATAAAACTACACGATACGATGTCACGGGAACGCCGCGAGCTGAAACAGGTCTCGCCCGAAAAACCTTTCGGCATGTATTGTTGCGGCCCGACGGTTTACGGGCCCGCGCATATCGGCAATTTCCGCACCTTTCTTTTGCAGGACGTCCTGCGACGCACACTCGAAGCGGACGGCATTAAAGTCCGCCACGTCCGCAACATTACCGACGTGGACGACAAGACCATCCGCCGCTCGCAGGAAGAAGGCAAAACACTCGCCGACTTCACCGCCGCGTGGACGAAAAAGTTCCACGACGACTGCGCCGCGCTCAACATGCTCCCGCCGCAAGTCGAACCGAGCGCCGTCGAACACATCCCGCTTCAAATCGCGATGATCGAAAAGCTCGTCGCCCGCGGACATGCCTACGTCGCGCCCGACGGCAGTGTCTATTTTAAAGTCTCCAGCGACCCGCATTACGGGAAACTCGCACGCCTCGACCGCGACGCGCTGCGCACGCAGTCAACGAATTCGAACGGCGACGCCAATGTCGCCGACGAATACACGCGCGACAACGTTTCCGACTTTGCGCTCTGGAAGGCCCGCAAACCCGAAGACGGCCCGAATTTCTGGCAAAGTCCCTGGGGCGAAGGGCGCCCCGGCTGGCACATCGAGTGCTCCGCGATGAGCACCCATTATCTCGGCGAAACTTTTGATTTGCACGGCGGCGGCGTGGACCTCTGCTTCCCGCACCACGAAAACGAAATCGCTCAGGCGGAATGCTCCTGCGGGCATCACGACACTTTCGCCCGGCATTGGTTCCACTCGGCCCACCTCATGGTGGACGGAGCCAAAATGTCCAAGTCGCTCGGCAATCTTTACACGCTCGCCGACCTTGAGGGCAAAGGCTTTTCCCCGATGGCGGTGCGCTACGCGCTGATTTCCGGGCACTACCGCTCGCAACTCAATTTCACGCTGAAATCCCTCGACGACGCGACCGCTGCCCTCGAAAAAATCGAGAAAGCCGCGCGCAAGCTTCTCGACAAATCGGGAATCACGCCGGAAGAATTCTCGCAAGACATCGCCGTGCACGAACAAAACACGGCTTGGGGCGCTTTCGAACCGGCCTGGGTAGCGCTTTGCGACGACCTGAACATCCCCGGCGCCATCGGGAAAATCTTCTCCGCCTTCGCCGAACTTAACAAAACCGAACTTTCGAAGGCTGACGCGGGAGCGCAACTCTGCGGACTCGCCAAAATCCTCTACGCCCTCGGGCTCAGGCTTTTCACGAAACCGGAAGCCGAA
The DNA here is from genome assembly GCA_045651325.1 of Candidatus Spyradenecus sp. Classification (GTDB taxonomy): domain Bacteria; phylum Verrucomicrobiota; class Verrucomicrobiia; order Opitutales; family UBA953; genus Spyradosoma. The sequence goes on along the minus strand of JAZRSB010000065.1, from coordinate 32,855 downwards.
GCAACGGAAATTCCGGCAGAAATCGCCGCGCTCGGCGAGCAACGCTGGGCCGCCAAGCAAGCGAGAAACTGGGCGGAAGCCGATGCGCTGCGCAACCGGCTCGCGGAACTCGGATGGAAATCGCTCGACCGCAAAGACGGCTACAGCCTGGAAAAAATCTGACCGCGATGAATCAGCCTCCGAAACGCGAAGAAAAACAGCCGGTCCGCCCGATGACTCAATACGAGCTCGAGCGCCAACGCCGCATTCGGGAAATTCCGGTCTGGCAGCAGCTGTTACTCTTTCCGCTGAGCCTGCTCCTGCGCACCTGGCTTTGGACGCTGCGCATGAAGATTTCCCCGGAAACGCGAGAACGCCTGCGCCACCAAACGCAGTCGCTCATCGTCGTTTTCTGGCACAATCGCCTGTTTATATCCGCAGACCTGAAGCGCCGTTTCCGTCCGCACGGGAAAATGAACGGCCTTGTCTCCCCGTCAAAGGACGGAGCCTGGCTCGTGGCATTTTTCAAATTCATGGGCATCGGCGCCGTTCGCGGCTCCACGTCACGCCGGGGCGGACAGGCCATTCTTGAGATTTACCACAAGCTTTCCCGCGGCGAAGACATTGCCATCACGCCGGACGGCCCGCGCGGTCCTCGCTACAAATTCAATCCCGGCGCCGCGCTCGTCGCGCAAAAAACACATTGCCCGGTCGCACTGATCGAATCGCGTTATTCCTGCGCCATCCGCCTAAAATCCTGGGACGGTTTCATCATTCCGTTGCCGTTTTCAAAAGTGGAAATCATTCCGAAGTTCTATCCCTATGATAAAATGTGGGATCACATTTCGGCGAAAGCCCTCGCGGAATATTTCGAACAGGAATTGCTCGCAATAACGCGGGACTAAGCTCGAATCAGACACCGCCTCATGCGTAGCGCCTGAGCGGGACTCCGCCGGGCGCTCGCGCTTGATGCTTCGCAGGGGCCTATGCCGCCGTTTCCGGGGCTTTCGGCTTGGCGTAGATGCTGACGCGGGCGTCCTTCCCGCCGAGCAGTTTGTACGCGTGGCGAATGGCGCGGGAAGCCGAAAGTGTCAGATTCTTCGGCGTATCGCGGAAAATATTTTCGCGCCCGATAACAGGAATGAGCTTGGCGGCACGGAAGACGCGATAAACTTCCGGGCGCACTTCGCAAATGATAATGTTGCGGCCGGCGGCACACGCGGAGCGGACAAGCTCTTCCAAAAGCATCGCGCTCGTCGCGTCCAAATGGTGGGCGTTACGGAATTTCAAAATCAGCACGCGCAGATTCGGATTCGCGAGCATGCGCCGCAACTGATCCTGGAAGATTTCCGCCGACCCGAAATAAAGGTTTCCGTCGATATGAACAATGGACACTTCGGGGTCTTGATTTTCGGCATCCCCGATTTTTTCCGCAAGCTCGCCCTGTTCGTTGTAGGTGTATTCGACGATTTCCGGCGTGGACGTTTTTCTCAGGAAAAGAATAATCGACAAGCCGACGCCGAAGTAAATCGCAATGTCCAAAGGCGCAAGCAAGCCGGAAATCAGGGTCAGCAGGAAGACGGCACGGTCGCCGAGCGTCGCGGACGTAACGAGGCGAATCGACTTCCAATTAATCAAACGTGTCCCCGCAAACATGACGAGAGCCGCGAGTGCCGGTTTCGGGATAAAGTGCATCAAATCCCCGGTCCCGAAAAGTGCGGCAAACAAAATCAAGCCGGAGAAAATCCCCGCAAAAGCCGTTTTTGCGCCGCTCGTAAAAGTCAGCGCCGAGCGCGTCAGCGAACCGCTTGCCTGCATCCCGCCGAAAAGCCCGCAGCCCAGATTCGCCATCCCCAAGCCGAAAAGCTCCTGATTGCAGTTAAAACGCTCCCCGGCACGGGCGGCGACGGATTTGCCGATCGAACTGCCTTCAATCATTCCCAAAATCGCGATTGCCATCGCCGCGGAAAATGCGGAATTAACCGTGCTCAAACTCATGTCCGGGAAGGAGAACTTAAACTCCTTCAAGCCGAAATCCTCAAGCGTCGCCACCGCCTGCGTCACCCCGCCGTGGAAATATTCGTTCCACCAATTAACGGCGACCATCAGAAAGCACGATGCAATCAGGGCAATCGACATGTCCGGCAGTTTCGGACAAAACTTTTTTACGAGCAGGTAAACCCCAAGTGTCCCCGCCGCCAAAACAAAAGACGCCGGATGAATTTCCTGCCATTGCCGAATCGTACAGACGACGACGGAATAAAACGTCCCTTCGGAGCCGCGCAGAGTGACCCCGAGCAAATTCGGCAACTGGTTGGCCATAATCAGAATCGCCGCCGCCGTAATATAGCCCGTCACCACGGTCTGGGAAATATACTGGACGAAGCTCGCCACGCGGAAAACCGCAGCCAACACCATGAAGATTCCGACGAGAAAAACAATCGTGGGCAAAAGCGCCATACGCGCATCCGCCGTTTCCGCCCCCGCAGCCGCCAGTGCGCTCAGCAGCATCACCGCCGTCGCATTCGAAGGACCGAAGGAGAGAAAGCGCGTTCCCGAAAAAACCGGACCGACGACCGCCGCAACCGCGCAACCGATAATCCCGATTTGCACCGGCAAACCCGCCATAAGCGCAAACGCCATCCCCATCGGGAAAGTCAAAAGCGCAACGTTAATCGACGACTTTAAATCCGCCGCCGCATCCGCACGCGTGTACTGTGCGGCAACCGTTCGAATCGGAAACAAATTCAAATGCTCCAAAAGCGCATGCCAGCGCCCGAAAATTCGCGGTTTTTTCATGGATTTTTATTAACAACTTTGAACGCCAAAAGCAAAGAAAATCCCGGAAAAACGGGAAACGGCACTCCACGCCGCAGTGCAAAGCAAGCCCTCTCCCGCCTCTCCGCCGGGGCCGCCTTATTTCTCAATTGCGGGAACGCAAAAGCCGTCGCAGAATAAGCCCATCATGAAAAAAGTTGCTTACCTTTTGACGCTGATCGGAATCGCGGGAATGAATTCCGCCTGCCTTTACTCGCCGGAGGTCACCTACACCTACTGGCGCTATTCGCCGACGACGCAGATGTACTCGGCCGTACGCACCGAAATGCCGCTTTCCGCCGATGAAATGCGCGAACAGGGTCTTTCGGACAAACTTCCGGAAAACGCAAAAACCTTCGAAGCCCGCTAAGCCATGAAAATCCTCACCATTATGACCCACGGTTTTGAAGAAACCGAAGCCGTCGCCCCGCTCGACCTGCTCCACCGCGCAGGCGCGCAAAACACGCTCGCAGCTGTCGCAAGCCAAGGAGAAACGCTCCTGAAAGGCCGCTCGGACCTCTTTCTGAAAACGGGCACCACGCTCGAAGCGCTGCTCGAATGCCACCGTTCGCCGGAAAGCATCGCCGATGCATTTGATGCACTCTTCATCCCCGGCGGTCCCGGCACTTGGACATTGCTCGACGACGGAAAGGCCGCCGAACTTGCCAAGGCCTTTAACGCCCGCAACAAGCCGATTGCCGCCATCTGCGCCGCTCCGCTGATTCTCAATGCGGCAGGCCTGCTCGACGGAAAGCGCGTTTCCGCCCACGCCTGCACCTGGGAAGAAATCCCCGCCGCCCGAGCCTCCGCTCCCTACGCGCTCGACGGCAATCTGTTAACTTCACGCGGCGCGGGTACCGCCTTCGCCTTCGGACTCGCCTTCGTCGAAATGCTCTGCGGAAAGGCCGTTGCCGAAAAACTCGCCGCCGACACGATGCTTTAACCCGCAACCCGAAAACCATCCGACGCGTTCTCCGTCGGCGCCCGCCCCGTTTTTCCTTGCGACAACTCGGGCGCTCGGACAAAAATTAACCCATCATGATTGATTTCGTTCCCGTGATGCTTGCCGCCCACGCCGAAACTGCAGGAGAAGCAGTTCGCTTGTGGATGGCAATTCCGTTTGCCCTACTACTCGTCCTTATTGCGGTCATGCCCCTGACGCCGCATCACACGAAGGAGCTTTGGGAAAAATACTATCCGCATGTCTCGATTATCCTCGGCGTTGCGGTCGCCGCCCTCTACGGATTTTTTATGCCGGGCGGCACTCATGCGGTCTGGCACTCGTTCAAGGAATACATTTCCTTCATTGCCCTGGTCGGCTCGCTTTTCGTCATTTCCGGCGGGATTGTCATCCATCTGCGCGGGGAAGCGACCCCGAAAACCAATATCCTCTTCCTGCTCGTCGGCGCCATTCTCGCCAACCTGATCGGAACAACGGGAGCGTCCATGGTGCTAATCCGCCCGTGGATGCGCATGAACAAATTCCGTCTCTCGAGCTTCCACATCGTTTTCTTCATCTTCCTGGTCTCGAATGTCGGCGGCGCGCTGACGCCCATCGGGGATCCGCCGCTCTACATCGGCTACCTGCGCGGCGTCCCGTTCTTCTGGATTCTCGAAAACGCCATCCTGCCGTGGGCATTCGTCACGAGCCTGCTGCTGGGCGTATTTTACCTTTTTGACCTTCGCAGCTTCCGCAAGTCCGGCCGCCGCGGACAGGTCGCCGAAAAGAGTTCCAAGGAAATGCTCCTTTCCGTCCGCGGAATGAAAAACATCGGCTTCCTCCTCGTCATCGTCTGCGCAGTCTTCCTCCCCGGCCAAGTCTCGCCGGAAAGCCGCGAAATTTTGGAAACTTACTTCATCCGCGAAATTGTTATGATCGCCGCCGCCGTCGCCTCGTATTTTATGACGAAGCCGGATGTCCATGCGGAAAACGAATTCAATTTTGCGCCGATTAAGGAAGTCGGCTTCCTCTTCATCGGGATTTTCCTCACGATGGTGCCGGCCTTGGCCTATCTGACGGCAAACGGACGCGCTATCGGCGAAGCGCTGACGCAGGCCTCGCACTACTTCTTCGCTTCGGGGATGCTCTCCGGCTTCCTGGACAACACGCCGACCTACGCAAATTTCTTCGATTTGATTAAGAGCCAAATCGATGCCGCGGGCGACGCCGAAAAGGTTGCCGTCATGGTCAATCCCGCCAACATCCGGGAACACGCGATGTTGCTTGCCGTCTCGCTCGGCTCCGTTTTCTTCGGTGCCCTGACCTACATCGGAAACGGCCCGAACTTCATGGTCAAATCCATCGCGGATGCTTCCGGCGTCAAAACGCCCAGCTTCTTCGGTTATTTCTTCCGCTACGGGATTCTCATCCTCCTGCCGGTGCTGATTCTCTGCTCGGTCGTTTTCTTCCCGAACGCACCTTCCGCAACGGACGAAGCCGACAACACCCCCGTCGCACAAACCCGTCCTTAAACTTTCAACAAACACGTCAACTCCCTACCCACCATGCACGATCTCTCTCAAGGAAAAATCCTCGTCACCGGCGGCTCCGGTCTCATCGGCAGCGCCATCATTGCCCGCCTCAACGCGCTCGGCTACACGAACATCCTCGTTACCGACAAGCTCGGCACCGACCTGCGCTACAAGAATCTCGTTCCGCTCAAATTCGCCGAATACACGGAATACGAAGATTTCGACCGCGCCTTTGAAAACGATCCCGCGCAGTTTGCCGACATCAAAACGATTTTCCACCTCGGTGCCTGCTCCGCGACAACGGAAAAAGACTGCACCTACCTCATCCACAACAACTACGAATACACGAAAAAACTCGCCGCGTTCGCACTCGAAAACGGAGCACGCTTCGTTTACGCCTCCTCCGCCGCCACTTACGGCAACGGCGAAAACGGCATGGATGACGAAGGCGACATTCTCCCGCTCAAGCCGCTCAATATGTACGGCTACTCCAAGCACCTTTTCGACCTGCACGCACTGCGCAACGGCTACCTGAATAAGATTACGGGCATCAAGTACTTCAATGTCTTCGGTCCGAACGAAAACCACAAGGCGCACATGGTCAGCATGGTTTTCCGCGCATTCAACCAAATTCGCGAAACCGGCGGCGTAAAGCTTTTCAAGAGCTATAAACCGGAATATGCCGACGGGTGCCAGATGCGCGACTTCCTCGGCGCCAAGGAAGCGGCAGCCATCACCGTCCACCTCGCGCAAAACGAAGAAGCGACGGGCTTGGTTAACGTCGGCGCCGGTAAAGCCCGCACCTGGCTCGAACTCGTACGCCCGATTTTCGCGGCGATGGACGTTCCCGAAAACATCGAATTCGTCGATATGCCGGAATCGCTCCGCGCCCAGTACCAATACTTTACGCAGGCCAAAATCGACAAGCTGACGCGTCTCGGCGGCGCACAATACCTCGTCCCGCTCGAAGAATCCGTCACCGACTACGTCAAAAACTACCTGATTCCCGATAAGCACCTCGGCGAATAAAACAAGTGGCGGCGCCGGACATCCAAGCGATGTTCGGCGCCGTCTTGTATCCGACGCGCTTCACCCGTCTCTCCGCAAGCCCTTTTCCCCATGATTCTTCCCAAGCTTCTCCCGCTCATCCTTCTGAGCCTCGCCCCGGTTGCCGGCTTCGCGGAACACCCGCAGTCCGACGTCACGGCACCGAAAAGCAAAATCGCCACTCCCGCCGGTTGGAGCGACGACTTCGAGAACGCCCAAGCACTGGCGCGCGAACAGAGCAAGGACCTGCTCGTCGCCTTTTCCGGATCCGACTGGTGCGGCTGGTGCATCCGCCTCGAAAAAGAAGTTTTCGCCCGGCCGCCGTTTACCGAAAAAGCCTCCGAATACTTCGTCCCCGTTTATATCGATCACCCGCAAGACAAGGAACGCCTTTCTCCCGCCGCCAAACGACAAAATGCGCCGCTCGTCGCCCGCTACCGCATCGAACGCTTTCCCGCCGTCCTCCTGCTTGATTCCGACGGCGACATCATCGCGCAGACCGGCTACCTCGAAGGCGGCCCCGAAAACTACCTCAAAGCCGTTCTTCAGCTCCGCGACGACGGCAAGCGAGCCCCCGAATACAAGGCGCAAAAAGCACTCCGGCAAGTCCCGCAAGGACCGGAGCGCATCCGTCGGCTCGACGCCATTTTAAATCCGCTCCCGCTCCAAGCCCAAATCAGACTTTCGCAATATGTGCAGGAAGTCCTCGACTCCGACCCGAAGGGCACCCGCGGCTTCCGGAAAAACTATCCCTATTTCACCGAAATCCTTCCGTTGGAACAGCTCCTGATCGAAGAGACCGCAAAAATCTCCCGAGAAACGGAAGCCGCCCTCGCCGCACGCGGAAAGTCCAAAGACAAATCCGAACACGTCCGCATCATCACCGCCATCGTACGCAAACACGCCGTCCCGCTCAGGAAGCTGAAGAAAAACGCCCTCGCCGCCTATAAGCGTTTCCCGCAAAACTCCGAAGCCACCCGCCGCCTCGACCATCTTCTCATGCGCCTCGGCGATGTCCTCTTCTACATCGAAAACAAAAAATAGCGCGACAGGCGTTAAGGCAAGCTCTAGAAATTCGTTTTGGAGGAGCTCCGCAAAAACGCGCAATTCGTTCCATTGCGCCGCAGCAAAGCTCTAAAAAATGAATTTCCAGAGGTAGCATTAACGCCATTTTCAAGGGCGAAAAGAATTTTGCTTGTCAAAAAAGAATAAATCCTCTTTCATAGGCTCTCCGTTTTGATTTTGCCCGGATGGCGAAATTGGCAGACGCGTCAGACTCAAAATCTGATACCGCGAGGTGTGTGGGTTCGACCCCCACTCCGGGTACCAAATCAAACGACGGAGGGGTGGCCGAGTGGCTGAAGGCAACGGTTTGCTAAATCGTCGTAGGGTGTCAAGCCCTACCGTGGGTTCGAATCCCATCCCCTCCGCCACTTTTCTTTTCCCGCTCAATTGGATGCGGGATTTTTTATTTTTGCGAAAAGGTAAAATTTCGCTTTCAGCGGCAACGAAATAGGTTATGATTTCCTTTTCATTTTTTATTATGAATATCGCAGAAATCCGCAATAGCCTGCCGTCCGAGGCACTCATGAACGTCGAAGGGCTTCCCTTCAAAAAAGTCGCCTCCGGAAAAGTGCGCGAAATTTTCGACCTCGGCGACAAACTTCTGATTGTCGCGACCGACCGCATCTCCGCGTTTGACGCAATTATGCCGAACGGCGTTCCCGGCAAAGGTATTTTGCTCACGCAAATCAGCCTCTGGTGGTTTGAACAGGCCGCAAAAATCATGCCGACCCACCTCGTCCCCGAGCACGACAAGGCCATCGCGGAGGTGCTGAAAGACTTCCCGCAACTCATTGCGCGCTCGATGCTTGTCCGCAAGCTGAACCCGCTCCCGATCGAAGCCGTCGTTCGCGGTTACCTCGCAGGTTCCGGTTGGAAGGAATACAAGAAAACGCAGGCGATTCTCGACCACGCACTCCCCACCGGCATGCTCGAAAGCGACAAGCTTCCGACGCCGATTTTCACGCCGTCCACGAAGGCCGCCGAAGGCCACGACGAGCCGATCACCGAAGCCCAATGCGCGGAAATCCTCGGAGACGCCGTTTTTACGCAGGTTAAGAACGCGACGCTCGAACTCTTTGCGCTCGGCACACAAATCGCAGACCGCGCAGGCCTGATTCTCGCGGACACGAAGTTCGAATTCGGGCTCGACGAAGCCAAGAACCTTTTCCTTATCGACGAAGTCCTCACGCCGGACTCTTCCCGCTACTGGCCGCAGGACGGCTACGCACCGGGAAAAGCTCAGCCGTCGTTCGACAAACAGTTTGTCCGCGACTATCTGGAAAGCCTCGACTGGAACAAGCAACCGCCCGCACCGGCTCTTCCGGAGGACATTGTCGCAAAATCCCGCGACCTCTATCTCGGCGCGCTCGAAAAACTGCTCGCTTCCGCTTAAGAAAGGATCGCCTACATGAAAGCTTACATTTTGATGGGTTCCGAATCCGACATGCCGCACGCGGAAAAAATCGCGGAAGGCCTGAAAGCGGAAGGAATCGACTTCGAATATTTCGTGCGCAGCGCGCATAAAGATCCGGTCGGCGTTTACAATTACGTGAAAGCCCACGACGATGAGCCGAAAGTGCTCTTCATCACGATTGCGGGCCGCTCCAACGCGCTCTCCGGCGTCGTCGCCGCAAACGCGAAAAAGCCCGTGCTCGCCTGCCCGCCGTTTAAAGACAAACTTGACTTCCTCGTGAACATCAATTCGACGCTTCAGATGCCGTCGAAAACGCCGGTGCTCACCGTGCTCGAGCCCTCGAACTGCGCACTCGCCGCAGCTCGTATCTTGAACGTTTAAAATCGCGTATGCTGACGCGGGAGCGGGCAGAACGGGAGTTGGAACTCGCGGGGAAAATGAATCCCGGCGCTTGGGTTTCACACTCAAAGTTCTGCGCGCTCGCCTGCGAAAAAATCGCAGCAAAGCTTCCCCATCTCGACGCCGATACGGCCTACGTTCTCGGCCTGATGCACGACATCGGGCGCCGCGAAGGCATTTTTCAGGAAAAGCATCTGCTCGACGGCTATCGCTATTGCATGCGCTTCGGCTGGGAACAGGCCGCTAAAATCTGTATTTCCCACGCCTTTATGATTCCCGACATTACCATGGGCGTCGGCAAACTCGATGTCCCCGCCGAAGATGTCGCGTTCCTTAAAACATTTCTCAAAACGGCGCATTACGATGACTACGACCGCCTGGTCCAACTCTGCGACGGGCTGGCGCTTCCCGGCGGCTTTTGCGTCTTGGAAACACGCATCGTCGATGTCGCCCTGCGTTACGGCGTACCTGCGTGTTCCCTTCCGCGCTGGAAAAAACTTTTCGAAATTAAAACCTCTTTTGAAAAAACAATCGGCGGCTCAATTTACGACCTGCTTCCCGGGGACAAAAAGCCGCTCTAATCTCCCGTAATTAATCCTTATGAAACTTTTTACTTGGCTCGGCCTTTTGGGCGCTTCCGCTACGGCACTTAACGGCGCGGAAACGCTCGTTGACTTGAAAATCGAATTGCCGCCGGTGGCACTTGTCGGGACGCCGCAACCGATTCGTGTTCCCGCAGAACGCCTCGCTCCGGCACAAACTCCGGTCGTAAAAATTCCGAAAGGCTGCACAAATCTTGCCGCAGGAAAGGCCGTAACGGCTTCCGACAAAAACCCGATTGTCGGCGAACCGGCCTATTTGACCGACGGCGACAAAGACGGCGACGAAGGCTACGAAGTCGAACTCGCCCCGGGCCTGCAATGGATTCAAATCGACTTGGAAGAAGCCGCCGACATCTTTGCAATCGCCCTCTGGCATTATCACCGCCAAAAGCGCGTCTATCACGATGTCATCATCCAGGTCTCGGACGATCCCGCGTTCAAAAAAAACGTAAAAACCGTTTTTAACAACGATTTCGACAACTCGTCCAAGCTCGGCAAAGGAGCAGACAAAGTTTATATCGAAACGCACGCGGGAAAAATCATTCCCGTAAGCGGCGTAAACGGGCGCTATGTACGTTTCTATTCCCGGGGCAATACGTCCGACGGCGGCAATCACTACATCGAAGCCGAAGTTTACGGGAAGAAGAAAGATTAAAGAGAGATAAAAAAACCGACTTGAGAACCAAGTCGGTTTTTAGTTTTCGGATTTAGTCGAGTGCCCATTCGAAAACGCCGAAGCGTTTCTTTAATTCGATATCCAGAAATCGCCAGCCGGACTCCGTAAGCCCGCCGGTATCCGGATTAATGTGATCCCAATCGGTAACGCGAATTTTTTCGCGACGCCCGTCATGCGTATGAGCAAAAACGGAAACGGGATTTCCGAAGATGCGGGAGACTCTGATCACGCGAACACAGTCGCCGGAAGCGCACTGCAAAGAATTGTCGATGGTTTCCATGTGGTTGATTCGTGTGGTTGAGGATTAATGTTGCTCCACCGCGGAACAAACGAAGTCTGAAAAAACAAAGAAAACAGCGTGTCTTCGCAAGCGAAAAACACAGGCCTGATCGATTTTTACCGAACGGGGCAAAAGCGCTTAGCGGGTGCCGAATTTTTCGGCGATTTTCTCGCGCACGAAATCGGCGACCGCGCAACCGGCGCAGGCATTGATGACTTCGTCCATAAAACCGAGCGTGAGCAACATGCGGGCATCCGCTTCGGGCAAGCCGCGCTGAAGCAGGTAAAAAACTTGGTCGGCGTCGAGCGTTCCCGTCGTTGCTCCGTGCGAACATTGGACGTCGTTGGCGTCGATTTCCAAACCCGGAAGCGAGTGCGCTTCGGCGTCTTCGGAAAGCACGAGATTGCGGCAGGACTGAACGGCGTTGGTTTGTTGTGCGATTTTATCGACGAGGATACTTCCCGAGAAAATAGTGCGGGAACGATCCAAAAGGGCATTTTTGCAAAGCAGATTCGAGCGGGCTCCCGGCGCGGTATGGCCCTGAATCGTGCGCCAATCGATTTCCTGTTCCCCGGAGGCGACATTGAGTGCGCGCCAATCCAAAAGCGCATTGCGCCCGTTTGCGCAGAGTTCCGTCGTCGTACGGGCGTGCAAAGCACCCAGACCGAAATCAACGCCGCGCACCGTGGCATTTTCTCCGGCAACGACATTTTCCGTGCGATACATTTTCGATGCAGGCGCGAGCGTCTGAACAAAGTCGCGGGAAAACTCGGCCCCGTCGGCGACAAGGATCTCGTTGCGGGACAACGTCAAGGTCGCGTCTGCTTCGGAATCCGCGTTATAAAATTCGCAGAGCTTCGCAACGCTGTTACGGCCGATTTCAATGCGCGAAGCCGGGAAGCTTGCGCTGTTGGCGCTACGCTGCCAACGAAAGACGACGAAAGGTTCATCGAGACGCGTATCGGCGGGAACGGACAAAATGAATCCGCTGCGGGAAGCGGTCCCGTGATGCCGAATCAACGCCTCCATTCCAAGGCGCGGCATCGTCGAAAATTGAATATCGGAGACGGATTCAAAACGAACTCCGGCGGCGAGCGCATCGTCGCTCAGTTGCGAAAAAACGAGTCGGTCATCGACGAAGACGAGCGTCCCGGCGGCACCGAGTGCGCGGCAACGGGCCTCGTCGATGTATTTTTCTACGACGCCGGCATCCGCTTCGGCGGGAGCACTGAAGCCGTCAAGCCGGACGCGGCTGATTCGGGCGAAACGCCAGGCTTCGTCTTTAGCGAGCGAGGCGGAATTCCATGATTCGGAAAGGTTTGCGTTCATGACTTGTCCTTGCGTTAGGCGACGGAGCCTTCCATTTCCATTTCAATCAGGCGTTTGAGTTCAACCGAGTATTCCATCGGGAATTCTTTGACGAGGTCGTTCACAAAACCGTTAACGGCGAGGCTCATGGCTTCCGCTTCGCTCAGGCCGCGCTGTTGCATGTAAAAAATCTGTTCGGCGGAAACCTTGGAAACGCTGGCTTCGTGCTGCGTCTGCGAAGCATTGCCGTGCACGGTAATCGCCGGATAGGTGCCCGTTGCCGAATGCTCGTTGATGAGCAGCGTGTGGCACTCGCTGTTGTTTTTGCACCCCTTGAGGTGTTTCGGGATCGAAACGAGTCCGCGGTAATTAGCACGCCCCTCACCGGTCGAAACGGACTTCGAAATGATATTGGACGTTGTTCCGTCGGCGAGGTGAATCATCTTGGCGCCGGTGTCCTGCACCTGCCCGGTATGAGCAAGCGCGATGGAAAGCACTTCCCCGCGGGCGCGTTCGCCTTTGAGGATTACGCCCGGGTACTTCATTGTCAGGCGCGACCCGATATTGCAATCGACCCAGCGGATTTCCGCATCTTCCATGGCAAGGCCGCGCTGTGTAACCAAATTGTAAATATTGGAAGCCCAATTCTGAACGGTGACGTATTGAATCTTGGCTCCCTTAAGTGCGACGAGTTCGACGACGCCGGAGTGCAGCGTTGCCGTATCAAAACGCGGTGCCGTGCAACCTTCCATGTAAACGAGCTCGGCGCCTTCATCGGCGATGATAAGCGTCCGTTCGAATTGACCGAAGTTTTCGGCGTTAATGCGGAAATAGGCCTGAAGCGGCTGGGCGACCTTCACGCCCTTGGGCACGTAAACGAACGATCCGCCGGAGAAGCAGGCGCTGTTGAGCGCGGAATACTTGCTGTCCGTCGTCGGAATGACTTTCCCGAACCAGGGACGAAAAATGTCCGCATACTTGGTCAGACCTTCGTTGGGTCCGACAAAAATTACGCCCTGCTTTTCGAGGTCTGCCTTGAGGCGGGAATAGGCGGACTCGGAATCGAATTGAGCATCGACGCCGGCAAGGAATTTGCGTTCCTGCTCGGGAACGCCGAGGCGCTCGAACGTCTGCTTCACGTCTTCGGGGACATCTTCCCAGTTGCGCGCCGCATCCTTGTTTTTGGCGAGGTAGTAGCGGATTTTATCGAAGTCAACATCCTTAATCCACTCCGGCGCCCAATGCGTCGGAAGCGGTTTTTTATAAAAAATCTCAAGCGCTTTTTTACGGAATGCGCGAATCCAATCCGGTTCGTTTTTGGCGTCGGAAATATAATCGATAACGCGCTCGCTCAATCCCAGTCCCGCATCAAATGCGTACGCTTCCGCCACGGAAAAATCGCCTGCGGAACGGTCGATATTGATGGCGTCGGGCGCCTTTTTCGCGGTTGTCTCGCTCATAATAATATTAGCGCAGTAGAGTATTGAGATTCATTTTCGTTTGCAACGCGCAAAATGCAATCGTTCCCGCAGGCGGGCTACGGGAACGATAACAGCTTCGGCGGATTTAGAAAACCGTCTGAATTTCGCTATCGGAATCGCTGGCCCGTCCGGTGGCGGAGAGCAGCGCGCTCACGCGTTCGAGGTAGGAATCACGTTCGGCAATGAAAATCATGCGGTCGCTCCCGAGGAAGCGCTGGATTTTTTCGAGCGTCCGGCGCGGCGGGCGGCGGGAATCCAACAATTCGGGAAGGTAGCGCAACAGGACTTCGACGTCCTTCTTTTCAATCGCATAATTGACCAGAGCCACCAAAGCCTTGTGATTGTAGTTTTCCGCCCGATAAGCCGCTTCGTAGGCGCTTCGGCCTTCGTCGAGCAGCCCCATTTCCGTCAGGCGTCGGCCGACCAAAATGAGTTGCGGTACGGAAATCGTTTTGTTTTTCAAGGTGTTTTCCAAGGCCAGGCGCCCGAGAGATTCGTCACCGTTTTTATAATAGGCGAAAGTACGGAGGCAGTTCAATGCCGCGGAATTTTGTTCGACCCATTCGATATTTTCCCGCGAGAGGCGTTCCAACAATTCGAGGGCTTCCTTCGGTCGATTGGCGGCAACAAGCGCTTCGATGTAAACCATTTCAAAGCGCGTAATGTTTTCGAAAACGCGGTTTTCCGCAATTTTGTAGAGGCGTTCGACGAGCGCGAAATCATCCTTCCCCGCGGCATGCTGGGCCAGTTGGAAAAGCGCACCCGGATCGTCGTTGTAACGGCGGATGTACTCGCTGATACGCTTTTCGCGAATGGTCTTATTTTTTACGGGATCGAAAAGAGCGATAATGCGAATTTGGACTTCGGGGGTGTCCTGCCCTTCCTTAAAGGCGGCCTGGAGCAAGCCGGTCATCGCACGCATCGCGTCGCCCTGCGTCGCCAGATAGTGCGCGCGCAGCAACACGACCTGCGGATTCCCGCCGCTTTCACGCACCACACGATCCAAAAAGCTCAAGGCTTCTTCGCGCTCGCCGGATTCCCACAGGATCTGCGCACGCAACACTTGGCCCGTCAGCGTCTTGTTCAAACCGTAGCGCTCCATTTCCTTGAGCGCGAACTCGAAACGTCCGCGCAGAATCGCAGCCTGTACGGCGCCGACCGAAAGCAGCATCTTGTTTTCTTCCGTACGTTTCTTGCGTTCGCCAAGCTCGTTCTTTTCTTCTTCGGAGCTGCTCGCTTCCTGTTCCCGGGCGAGTTCTGCGATGCGGGTTTCCATTTGCGGAATAAGTTCTTCCGCCGCCTGGATCAAGGTATCGTCTTCCGCCGTTTCGAGACAGCGCTTCAGGAAGTAAACAACGTATTCCTTGTGTTCAATTGCCGCCGGCAAGCCTTCCGCCAAAAGCGTAATCGCATCTTTAACCATGCGCTGGTGGAACATCAGGTAGGAATAATAAATACGCCCGTCAGGATTCATCGGCGAAAGCGTCAGGCCGGTACGAATCCCCTGAATGACCTCGCCGGGTGTCTTGGCTTCGCGCGCCTTGGCAATATACATGTCGCCGAGCTTCTTGCGATGCTCCAAACGCGCTTCGCGGCTAAAGGGATAAATGAGCATCGTCCAGTAAGACGTTTCCTCCAGCCCCTTGCGGTATTTGTCATTCGCGTAACGGGCATAGGCGATACCGAGGTAGCCGAGCACCGCAAAAAACGCGAACAGGAAAATAATCCGCTTCCAGTTGATAAAAAGCTTCCAATTTCCGGACTTCGCACGCGCATAGGCGGCAAAGCCGAAATACTGATCGTTTCTGAAAATCTCTTTCTTAGGCTCCGTATTCGAAGCCGCTTGTTCTTCCTTGGCCATAACTGTTCCCGATTATCGCGCATTCTCACCGCGCGAAGCAACAGATTTCCGCAAACAGCAAACAACGGACGCGCGGAGAGCGGAAAATTTCCGTCCCCGCCCGCCGTTCACGGCCTCCGGATTAGAGTTGTTCCAGGAGGCGGGACAAGTCGATATTGTTTCTCACAAGCTCTTCAATCGTCGTCACCTTGTCGCGGTCCGACGGCTGAGTCTTGACAATCATCGCGTTGATGCGGGATGCCGCGGCAAAACATTCACGCGCGGTCGCGACAACGGGAATTTGCAACTGACGCAGCATCTCGATAATACGTGCGTTCGGACGCAAACCGTTTGAAAGTACGACGCCGGTCAAATGCGGCAAAGCCGCCGTTCCGGATGCCGCGATCAGCGAAAACAGCAAATCCTCGCGGTCGCCCGGCGTAATAATCAGCGTTCCGGCCTTGATGTAGTCCAAAACACTTTGGGCCGACATCGCCCCGATGATGATTTTGTTCACGCGCTGGTTGCGCCCGGGCTCCACCGGGACGAGCCATTCGGCGCTGATAACCTCCGCGATCTGCGAAAAATTCGGACGCGCCAGAGACTTTTCCAAAGGCAAAACCCCGAGCAACGGAATCCCCAAAGAATCCAGAGCCTTCCCGACGTAATGCGTAATTTCGTCTTTTTTCTCCGGAATAATTTTGTTGAGAATCGCGCCGACACATTGAACGCCCTTGCGATCGAAAAGTGCCTTGTTGAGCGCAATTTCGTCCACCGGCTTCCCGATTCCGCCGGAAGCGACAATAATCGCCTTCGCGCCGAGCATCGCCGCATTGTCCGCATTGGAAGTCTCAAACACCGATCCGACGCCGGCATGCCCGGAACCTTCGATGATGACGATGTCTTTCCCGTAAGCCACACGGTCAAAGGCGCGACAAATCGCATTTTGGATTTTCGGATGCATTTCCGCCGAATGATCGAGATAATTGCGCGTAAACGCAGAATCGACGGCAACGGGCGACATCGCCGGAAGCGGGATTTTGACATCGTAAACGCTGTTGAGCAAAAACGTGTCTTCGTCAACCTCGACTTCATTGTCCATTTTGACAATACGCTGGGCGACGGGCTTAATGTAGCTGACGTCCTTTCCGAGTTGCTTAAGGGCCCCGAAAAGCCCGAGAGAAGTCGTTGTCTTCCCGTCGTTCTGGCGGGTTGCGGCGACGAAAACGCGTTTCGTGGAAACGTTCATCGGGCGCGTGAGCAGCCCCGGAACGTCGTTGGCAAATGCCGTTTTATTAATCATCGAAAATCAAAAATAAATCGTGCCTTATTCGACGGAGATTTCTTCTTTCGGGTAGAGATAGTGGCGGTCCACCGCCTGTGCGGCGACGATAACGGCAGACCCCAGAATGTCGCGGGCGGATGCGCCGCGGGAAATTTCGGCAACCGGCTTGGTCAGCCCGGTCAGAATCTGTCCGTAACACGGCACATCGGCAATAATCTGCGCCATTTTCGACGCGATGTTGCCGCTGTTCAAATCGGGGAAAACCAAAACATTGGCAGCTCCGGCAACCGGACCTTCGATTTCCTTGGTCTTGGCGGTAAAGGCATCGAGCGCCGCGTCCACCTGCAATTCGCCGTCAATTTCCACCGGCATATCAAAATCACGCGCCTTGGAAATGGCCAGCATCGTCGCCGTTTTGACTTTTTCGACGCTTTCCGAACGTTTGTTCACGCTTTTGGACGTATAGGAAAGCATGGCCACGCGCGGCGGCGTATTCGTGAGGTGGTAGCAAAGGCTGGCAGTCGTGACTGCGATATCGGAAAGCTGTTCCGCCGTCGGATTCGGGATAACGGCACAGTCGGCGAGAAAGAGCGTCCCCTCGGCACCGAGCTTGGACTCTTCCATTTCCATAATCTGCATCGACGAAATCGTTTCGACGCCGGGTTGGCGCGGGAACATCTGAAAGACGACGCGCAACGCATTCGTCGGCATCGAGGTCGCGCCGCAAACCATCGCATCCGCACCGCCGGTCAGCACCATCATCGCCGCGAAATAATTCGGCGAAAGCATGTAATCGGTCGCATCCGCTTCCTTCAGATCGGCGAAACGTTGCAAACCGCGGAAGCGGCGAACGAATTCCGGCAATTCGGCGGAACGGGCCGGCTCGACAATGCGAATTCCGTCGAGCTTGATACCGAGATTGACGGCATTGATTTTAATGCGGGAGCGGTCGCCGATGAGAATCGGGACACCGAGGCGCCGCGTCGCAAACTGACGTGCCGCCTGAATAACACGCGGGTCGGTCCCTTCCGGGAAAACGACGCGCTTGGGGTGACTCTGCAGTCGGAGAGATAGCTTGGATATAAGTGACATGTTCGGTATGAATTAAAATTTTCGCTTAGCTTATTCCGGGAACGGCCGAGGTCAAGCCGTTCCCGCTAAGTCTCGAAACGCCAATTACCAATTTTTCGCGGATTCGGGATAAAGGGCGTTCCACCAATCGCCGTCGTCCTTAAGCCAGCGTTCGAACCAGGCCAGGTGCGACTTCATCCACTGCTTGCGGCGGTTGTATTCGGAAATGAAGTGGTCTTCCGCCTTGAAGGTCACCAGTTCGACCGGCTTGCCCAAAATCTTAAGCGCGGCAAACATTTGGACGGATTCGCCGACGGGAACGTTCGTATCCGACTGGCCGTGGCAAAGCAAAATCGGCGTATTGATTTTGTCTGCGGAGAAGAGCGGGCTTTGCTCGACGAAGATATTCTTGTCCTTCCACGGGAACGAGCCGGCAGCGGCCACCGCGTTGTACCCGGCGCCCCAATAGCCTTCGCCCCAGTAACTCGTGATATCGCTGATGCCGGCATGCGCGACGGCGGCGGAAAAAATATCGGAACGCGTCTGCAGATACATCGTCATGAATCCGCCGTAAGACGCCCCGATACAACCGATTTTCTTCGGGTTGACGAACGCGTGCTCGGCGCAGAACTGCTTTACGCCTTCAATGATATCGTCTGCCGTGCGCTTGCCCCAGGCGTTGACGTGGGCGGCGGAGAATTCCTGACCGAATCCGGTTGCACCGCTCGGCTGGAGCACGTACACGACGTAGCCCTTCGAAGCCCAAAGCGGGAACGAATAATGCGCGCCGAAATTGCGGGAAACGGGCGTCGTTCCGCCGTAGTAATAAACAATCATCGGATACTTTTTGGCCGAATCAAAATTCGGCGGCAGAAAGTACTGACCGGAAATTTCGACTCCCGCAGACGATTTGAAATTCCACGTCGTTTCCTTCGGCATCGCAACGTCACGCGTCAGGTGCGCGCGCGAAGCGATGTATTCTTTAGACTCGTTTTTCTCCAAATCGACAACGTAGGCCTTGGCCGGAACGAGCGAGCTCTGCCCGAGCGCCGTCGCCACGGGCTTGAATTCCGTCGGATGGGACGAAATCGAGAATCCGTAAACAACTTCCGAGGGAACATTCAGGCGCACGTATGTCCCTTTTTCCGGGTTGTAGCGGAAAACGCGTTTGTAATCCTTGTCTTCAACGGAGAGATAAATTGCGCCGTCGCCCGCCCAGCGTGCGGCAAGCACCGACGGATTAAAGTCACGCGTAATCGGCGTAATTTTCTTTGTCGCAACATCGAGAATAAACGCCTGCTTGTCGTACGAATTCGCAATCATTCCTTCGGGGACATTGCGTCCGATTCCGTCGAAGCAATTCGGCCCGCCGGTCAGCAAAACGCGCTTTCCGTCCGGAGAGAAGCTCGCCGAAAAATCGTAGGGTTCGTCCGCAATCAGCGCTTCGGACTTCATCGTATCCAGATCCAATTTATAGAGCGCGGTCTTGCCGAATTCCGGCAGCGAATAATCGATTTCGCGCGTAGAGAAAAGGACGGACTTCGAATCGCGGGAAATCGAGTGCAACGCCGTCGTCTTCGAGCCGGCCGTCAGCGGACGCATCACGCCGTCGGCAAATTTATAAAGGTAAAGATAGCTACGGTCGCGGAACGCACCCGTGCGGTCGGTGAGATTGAGAACACGCTTAAAGTTGTCCGTCGGCTCCTTCCATTTTTCGGTTTTGGCAACAATGAATCCGGATTCATCCGGCAACCAGTAATACGCGTGATTCTCGCCCGGCAAACCTTCGACGAGTGTGGTTTCTTCCTGCGTTTCGAGGTCATAAGCGACGTAAGACGCCTTCCCGGCGGCAAGCTTGCGGCGATACAGGCGGGCGCCGTTCGGCATCCATGCATAGTCGGTTCCGCTTGCAAAGAAAACGATTTTCCCGCTTGCGAGCTCACGCACTTCCGTACGATAGCGGGACGAGGCATCCGACAGCAGTTCGGAGAACGTATTCATGACGTATTTCCCGTTCGGAGAAATCGTATTGCCGGAAACATTTTCGCCTTCGTTGACATCGGCGATTGTCAGCAAACGCGGTTCGCCGGCCTTCGGGAAAGTAATTCCCGCCTTATCCGGAGCCTTATCCGAGGAAACTTCCACCTTCACCGCCGGAGCCGCCTTATCGCCGGCACCCGACAGCGTTTTCACGAGGACTTCGTAGCGGCGCATTTCCAGAGCGACATCGGCACTGACCGTTGCCGCTTTCGCGTTCTCATCCTGTGTATTAAGTTTGTCGGCGTATTTAACGCCATCGACGTAAACTTCGCAGTACTGCGGCGTCGTCACCGAAATCTTCGCCTTGGTAAATGCCCGGCTTGTCACATAAAAGCGGTAAACGCGCAGTTGGGCCGCTGCACCTTCGGCGGGAGCGGCGGCACCTTCGGGCATCAGGAATTTATCTTCGCCGGCTGCGACCGGAGAGAATTTCAACGATTCCGGATTCAAAACCGGCGTGCGCAGAGCCGCCTCGGTATCGTAAGTCTTGTCCTTCAGGTTTTTAATATCCGCAAAAACAGGAGCCGGCAGATCGATCGGAGCGGACACCTCGCATTCGCCGAGAACCAGCCGGGTTTTCTCCGCCTTCGGAGCTTCGGCGGCAACGGGAGCCGGTGTCGCGGGAGCTTCTTCCGCAATCGTTACGAGCGGGCAAAGCACGGCCGCTGCCATAAAGAGTCGTGAAAGTGTTTCGGATTTCATAAGCATAGGCTCATTTTGCCTGAATCCCCGCTCTCCCGCGACAAAAATCTCCCCCGGGAACGGACGGATTTTATCTTCCCTCCACCGAGCAGATTCCCTAATCTTTCCCCCACTATGACAGAAGAAGTTTTACAGGCCATCCCCCATCGCCCGCCGTTTTTGTTCATCGACAAAGTCCTCGAAACCCGCGACGACGGCATCGTGTGCTCCCGCACGTTTCGCGCCGACGAAAAGTTTTACGAAGGTCACTACCCGAACGCCCCGCTCACGCCCGGCGTTCTACTCTGCGAGAGCGTATTCCAGGCCGCAGCCGTTTATCTGGTAAAAAAAGCCCAAGCAAGCGGCGATGCCGATTTCGCCAACCGCACACCCGTGCTTTGCCGCATCGAAAGCGCCAAATTCAAAGGGATGGTTTTCCCCGGCGACGAAATCATTATCGACGTCAAAGACGGAGAAACCCTCGCCGGATTTTACTACCTTTCCTCCAACGTACGCTGCAACGGCAAGATTGTTCTCCAAATCAAATTCGCACTCGCGATGATTGAAAAGAAATAGCCCGCCATGAGCCGCTTCCTCCAATCAAACGGTAAAAAAATACTAACGGGTGCCGCCCTTCTGCTCGCCCTCGCCTACCCGGCAATCGCCCGGGAAAATCCGCCCGCCCGCTCCGCCGAAACCAAGGAAACGGGCGACTCCGTTGCCGGCTTTATCCGCGAAAATCTTTCCGAAGAAGCACAAAAAGCCTTCGCCGCACTGAAACAAAAAGCCGAAAAAGGCGATGAGACCGCGCTGGCCGAGCTCGGAGACGCCTACGTCAAAGGCACGGGTACGCCTGTCGATTACGGGCAGGCCCGCCGTTGCTACGAACAGTCCGCCGCCAAAGGCAACGCCAACGGACTTCGCGGCCTGGGCCTGCTTTACATGCACGGCTACGGGGTCAAAAAAGACCCGAAAAAAGCCTTGGACTGCATGCGCGAAGCCGCCGAAAAAGGCGACGCCAAGGCTCAATACAATTTGGCCCGACTTTATTTCGCCTCCGGCATCCCCGCCGATAAGGCCGAAGGAATCAAATGGCTGAAAAAGGCCGCCGAGAAAAATTACGCCGTCGTACAATCGCTTCTGGGGACAATTTACTGGGAAGGCGACGGCGTCCCCGCAGACGCCAAGGAAGCCGTCAAATGGTGGACGCTCGCCGCCGAACAAGGCGACACCCGGGCGGAAACGGCGCTCGGGAAAGTTTACCTCGAAGGCAAAAGCCTGCCGAAAGATTACGAACGCGCATTTGCCTATCTCAGCAAAGCCGCTCCCAAGGGCAATGCCGACGCGCAAAAAATGCTCGGTCTCTGCTACATGGAAGGCCACGGCACGAACAAAAGCCTTTTTGAAGCCGAAAAATGGCTCGAAAAAGCCGCAGTACAAAAGAATCCGGAGGCAGCCGGTCTGCTCGGCGAAATTAAAATTCATCAGAACAACGATAACGACGCGCTGAAGTGGCTGAGATTCGCCGCCGAAAACGGCTATGCTCCGGCGCAACGCCACCTCGGCATGTCTTACCTGCTCGGCAAGCTCGGGCTTACCCGCGACCGCAGCGAGTCCGAAAAATGGCTGAAAAAGGCCGCCGCCGCCAATGACTGGGAAGCGCAAAAGGGCTTGGGCGTCCTCTATTATTCCGGAAGAAACAACAACGCCGAAGCCGAGAAATGGTTGCTGAAGGCCGCCGAACAGAAAGTCGATGCGGAAACGGCCTGCACGCTCGGCCTGCTCTACCTCGGCGGAGTCGCGGGCATTCCGGATTTTACGAAGGCGGAATCCTGGCTCAAAAAAGCCGCCGAACAAAATCTAAGCATCGCCTACAAGCCGCTCGCCATCTCATACATGCAACAAAACAACACGGTGGACGCCGAAAAGTGGTTCCTGAAAGCCGCAGAGCACGGCGATGCCGAATCGCAGGGCATTCTCGGCATGATGTACCTTTCCGCCGGCAACCTCATCGATGCGGAATTCTGGCTCAAGAAAGTCGCCGAAGCCAACCACCCCGAAGCCTACAAACCGCTCGGCATGATTTGCATGCAACAGGGAAATCTTTTCGACGCGGAAAACTGGCTCAGGAAGGCCGCGGAAATGAACGATTCCGAAGCCCAGATGCTTCTCGGCATGCTCTATCTCAAAGGAATCGCGGGAACACCGGACTTTGCTCAGGCCAAGGAATGGTTCCGCCGCGCAGCCGAAAACGGCAACCAAGACGCCCGCACCATCCTCGAACAACTCGAACAGGCTGCCAGCGCACTCCAATAAATAAAAAAACACAACGTCCATGAACTTTTTGAAACTGGAAGGTAAAAAAATCGTCGTCACCGGCGTGGCGAATCGCAAATCCGTCGCCTGGTTTACGGCCAAAACGCTTGAGGAGGCCGGCGCGCAGGTAATTTATTCCGTGCGCTCGCAAGCCCGCGCCGAATCGCTCGCCAAACTCCTCGAAGGCAAGCCCGTTTACATCTGCGACGTCGAACGCGAAGACGAAATCCCCGCGCTCGCCGAAGCCGTCATCCGCGACCACGGTCCGATCGACGGCCTTGTCCACAGCATCGCGTTCGCCAATTACGCGGAAGGATTCAAGCCGTTCCACGAAACAAAGCGCGCCGACTTCCTGCAGGCAACGGCCATTTCGGCTTTCTCGCTCGTCGAACTCTCCCGCGCTTTTGCTCCGGGCATGAACCCGGGCGCCTCCGTCGTTTCCGTCGGCATTTCCTCGCAGGTCACCGCCGCAAACTACGGCTACATGTCGCCGATTAAGGCCGCCCTCGAATCGGCTTCCCGATTCCTGGCAAAATCTTTTGCGACACAGGGCATCCGCTTCAATTCCGTCAACGCCGGCCCGCTCAAGACTTCCGCCTCGGCAGGGATTCCCGGCTACCTCAAGAATTATCTCTTCGCCGAGCAACTCACGATGCGCAAAGCCAACATTACGACGCAGGAAGTTGCCGACACCATCGTGTGGTTGCTTTCTCCGCGCTCGTCCGGCATCAATGCACAATCCGTCGTCGTCGATGCCGGGATGGGCTGGAACTTCTTCGAAGAGAGCGTCGTCGAAAAAGCCACCGAGCTTTAAACGGCAGTTTACCGCACCGCGGGGAAGGCAGAGACATTACCATCGTCTCACCGCCTTCCCCGTTGCTTTTTCCGGAACGCGGGAAATGTAAAAATGACGACGGGCAACCTACCCCTAAGTTGCCCGTCTTATTTTCTATATCTCGTTGCTTATTACCCCATCTCTCACTAAGTGAGAGAAAAACTTAATTTTCTATTTATGAAATATTTTTTATTAAACGATTGCAAGCATTTTTTATAAAAACCCGCCAATCCCGCTTAAACAAAGGAAAGAAATTTCAGGAACAGCCCTACGAAGTGCCCGAAAGAAAAGAAATTTTGAAGATTTTCGCAAAAACACGGGCTCTATTTTTTGTTCGCAGGGACGCGCCGTTTCAGCTTTACTGAGGGCTTTCGAAAAACAAGACATGACAGAAAAATCACTCAGAGTGCTCATCATCGGCTCGGGCGGACGCGAACACGCGTTGCTCAAGGCCTGTAAAGCCAGCCCGCTCGTGGCTGCGGTTGCCGTCGCCCCCGGAAACGGCGGAATGGAACAGGAAGCCATTTGCTATCCGCTGAACGTCACGGACGTTCCCGCGATTGTCGCCTTGGCCAAACGCCTGGACGCCAACTTTGTGATTGTCGGCCCCGAAGCCCCGCTCTCGGTCGGCGCTGTCGATGCGCTCGTCGCCGAAGGCATCCCGGTTTACGGCCCGACCAAAGCCGGTGCGCTTCTCGAAGCGAGCAAGACCTTTACCAAGGATTTTCTGATGCGCCACGCCATTCCGACGGCCTGGGGCAAAAAGTTTACCTCCTCGGAAGAAGCCGTTGAATTCCTCGCCGCGCAGAAATTCCCGATCGTCATCAAAGCCAGCGGCCTCGCCGCGGGCAAAGGCGTTATCATCGCCGAAGATTATGATGCCGCCTGCTCCGCCGTTTACGACATGCTCGACGAAAAATGCTTCGGAAACGCCGGTGCCGAGATTCTGATTGAAGAATTTATGGAAGGCGAAGAGGCCTCCATCATGCTGATGGTTTCGGAAGACAAGTACGTCATGCTTCCCGCCAGCCAGGACCACAAGCGCGTAGGCGACGGCGACACCGGGCCGAACACTGGCGGCATGGGCGCTTACGCCCCCGCTCCGGTCGTAACGCCGGAAATCGAAAAAGCCGTTATCAAAACCATCGTCGAGCCGACCCTGAAGGGCCTGCTCGCAGACGGTATCCGTTACCGCGGCACGCTCTACGTCGGCATCATGATTACGGCGGAAGGCCCGAAGGTCGTTGAATTCAACGCACGCTTCGGCGACCCGGAATGCCAAGTCCTGCTCCCGCTTCTGAAAACCGACCCCGTCCGCCTCATGTACGATTGCGCGACGGGAACGCTCGACCCGAGCCAAGTCGAATTCCGCGACGGCTTTAACATCATCGTCGTACTCGCCGCTCAAGGTTACCCGAGCACACCGCGCAAGGGCGACGTCATCAGCTTCCCGAGCAAGTTGCCGGCAGACACCGCCATTCTCCATTCGGGAACGGAACGCGAAGATTCCGGCGACATCGTTACCGCCGGCGGCCGCGTCCTCGGCGTTGTCGCGCACGGCACAACGCTCGCAACCGCCGCGCAAAACGCGTACGCGCTGATTGAAAAAATCCGTTTCGAAGGTATGCATTTCCGCCGCGACATCGGCGCCCGCCAGCTCAAGCGCGACGGCGTTTAAGCGGCACATATCCGTTATAAAACGATGCCCGAAGACGCGAGCATTGTCGGCGTACTCGAACGCATCGTTTTTTATAACGACGAAAATTACTTCACCATCGGCGAAGTCAAATTGTCGGAGGGTTCCCGTGAAACCGTAACGGTAACGGGAACGCTTCCGGCTGTTCAATGCGGCGAGACTCTTGAACTTACGGGGACGTGGATTTTAAACAAAAACTACGGCCGCCAATTCAAGATTGCGAGTTTCAAATCCAAGCTTCCGTCGAGCGTACACGGCATCCGGAAATACCTCGGGAGCGGCCTGATTCCCGGTATCGGTAAAGCTTACGCCGAACGCATCGTCGCGCATTTCGGCGCCGACACGCTCCGCATCATTTCCGAGGAATCCGCCCGCCTCAAAGAAATTCCCGGCATCGGCGCCGGCCGCGTCAAAGCCATTAAGGAATCTTGGGAAGAACAAAGCGCGCTACGGGAAATCATCATTTTTCTCCAAACCTACGGTGTCACCTCCGCCCAATGCACGCGCATCGTCAAAACCTACGGGAACGACGCCAAGAAAATTCTTCAGGAAAATCCGTACCGCCTTGCCAGAGACATTGACGGCATAGCCTTCCCCACGGCCGACAAAATCGCCCGCAACCTCGGCCTGCCCAATGAAAGCGAACGCCGCATCGAAGCCGGAATTCTTTATGCCGTCGATAGTGCAGAGCTTGACGGGCACACGGCGCTCCCGCAGGAAGAACTGCAGAAAAACGCGGTCGATTTGCTCGACGTTCCCTCCGAGCTCGTCACAAAGGGGCTTTCGGCCTTAATCCGGAAAAAGCAATTAATTCCCCTGCCCGACTCCGAGCTGAATCTGCTTCAAAAAAGCGACCAAGAGGCGGCGGAACGGGAAATCGCCACGTGCGTGCGTGCGCTCACCCGAACGCCGAGCCGCCTCCCGCCGATTAAAATCGACCGCGCGGTTCTTTGGGCGGAAGAACACGCCGGCTTTGAATTCGCACCGGAACAAAAAAAGGCCGTCGCGACCGCGCTCGCCGAAAAATTTTCCGTCATTACCGGCGGACCGGGAACAGGGAAAACCACGATTCTGCTCGCCGTCTGCTCGATTTTACGCGCCAAGAAAGTCCGCATCACGCTGGCTGCTCCGACCGGACGTGCCGCGCAACGCATGAGCGAAACCACCGGACTTCCCGCGGGAACGATTCACCGCCTGCTCAAACCGGAACCCTTACTCGGCGGCTTCGTTCACAATGAAAATTATCCGCTCGAGACCGATTTCGTCGTCGTGGACGAAACCTCGATGCTCGACAACAAGCTGGCCTCGGCGCTCCTGCGTGCCATCCCGCCGGAAGCCCACTTGGTCTTCGTCGGCGACGTCAACCAGCTCCCGAGCGTCGGCGCCGGCAATGTTTTGAGTGATCTAATTGAGTCCGCCCGCGTTCCCGTGACGCGCCTTTCCGCCGTATTCCGCCAAGGCAAGCGCTCCGGTATCGTCACGACGGCGCACGCAATTCTGCAGGGAGATGCCCGTCCGCCGGAGCCGCGCCAGCTCTCCGTTTACGATTTCAACCCCGAGCGCGACATTCATTTCATCCATGCGGATTCGGCCGAAGACTGCTGCAAAAAAACCGTCGAATTGGCCACCCGCGCCATCCCGCGCCTGCTCGGCCTGCGCTCTTCCGAATCCATTCAAATCCTCGTCCCGATGCACCGCGGCAATGTCGGCGTCCAAAACATGAACGGGCTCTTGCAAAAGGCGTTTAAACCTGCGACGGCGCAAAGCGTTCCTGGCCCCGGCGGCACGCGCTTTGAAGTCGGCGACAAGGTGCTGCAAAATAAAAACAATTACGACAAAAACGTCTTCAACGGCGACTTGGGCTATATCGAAAACGTCTTTCCGGAAACCGGCGGCCTACGCGTGCGCTACGCGGAAAGCAGTGTCGATTACACCCGCAGCGAGCTGAGTGAGTTGCAACTCGCCTACGCCATTACAATTCACAAATCGCAGGGGTCGGAATTTCCCGCCGTCATCATTCCGCTCGTCAAAGGGCACTTCATGATGCTCCGCCGCAACCTGATTTACACGGCGATTACGCGCGGCCGCAAAAAAGTTTTCATCGTCGGCGAACCGGCGGCCTACGCGATGGCGGTCAAAAACGCCGAGTCCGCGCGCCGTTATACCGGGCTTCCGGCTAAACTCGCCGAATAGCCCGAATCCGCGCCGGCTTACGCATGCGCTTCGAGCCAGTTGCTTCCCGCCGTCGCCTCGGCAACAAGCGGTACGGCAAGCGGAAACGCCGCACTCATTTCCTCGGAAAGCAAGGCTTTGACCTTTTCCGTCTCTGCGACCGGTGCTTCGACAATAAGTTCGTCGTGAATCTGAAGCACGATTTTGGCGGCGGGAACTTCTTTTTTCAGGCGGGCATGAACGCGGAGCATCGCAATTTTAATGATGTCCGCCGCCGAACCCTGAATCGGAGCATTGAGCGCAACGCGTTCACCGAAGGCCCGCACATTGTGATTGCTTGCCTTGAGCTCGGGCATCGCACGGCGGCGCCCCAGCAAGGTCGCGACAAAGCCGTCCTCCTTGGCTTTTTCGACGACTTTTTTCATGTACTCGCGTACACCGGCGTACTTGTCGAGATAGCTTTCGATGTAATGCTTGGCGGCCTTGCGCGTAATCCCGAGCGATTTCGAGAGAGAAAATTCCCCCACGCCGTAAACGATTCCGAAATTCACGGCCTTGGCATGGCGACGCATCGTCGGCGTAATCTGAATGGGATCGACGCCGAAAACGCGACACGCCGTCACCGCGTGAATGTCTCCGCCCTGATTAAAAGCCTCCCGCATGGCAGCGTCGTCGGCGATGTGTGCGAGCACGCGCAATTCGATTTGGGAGTAATCGGCATCGACGAGCGTGTTTCCGTCTCCGGCGACAAACATCCGGCGCACTTCGTTGCCGAGTTCCCCGCGCGTGGGAATGTTTTGCAGATTCGGATTGGAAGAGCTGAGTCGTCCGGTCGCCGTCGCCGTCATATTAAACGTCGTGTGGATACGCCCGTCGGCAGCAATCGCGGCGATAAGGCCGTCGGCAATGGTTTTAAGTTTCGCGAACTGGCGGAATTCGATAATTTTGGCGACGGCGGGGTGCAGCGGCGCGAGTTCTTTCAAGACATCGGCGTCGGTGGAATAACCGGTTTTCGTCTTTTTGCCGGCGGGAAGTCCGAGCTTTTCAAAGAGCACTTCGCCGAGTTGCTTCGGAGAATTGAGGTTAAATGCCGTCCCCGCGAGGTCGAAGACCGCCTGTTGCGCGGCCGTCGCGGACTTGTCCATTTCGGCGGCGAATTCTTCGAGCTTAGCCCGATCGGCGGCGATCCCGTGAAATTCCATTTCGGCGAGCACGCGGCAAAGCGGAAATTCGATTTCGCGGTAAAGCCGGGCCATGCCCGCCTGCTCAAGTGCGGGAAGCTGTTTTTCAAAAACGTCGCTCATCTCTCGGGCATTTTCGGGCATCGGCGGTTTTTTAAGCGGATCGAGCAGATAATCCGCAAGCGCCAAGTCGAAAATAAAGCCTTCCGCCGGAAGATTTTCTTCGAAGCACTTTCTGAAAATTGCCTTCAAATCGGAGGCAACCTTTTTGATATCGGACGCAAAAAGCTTTTCAAGGAAACCACGACGTTCGCCGGAAGCTAAGTCGGCAAGATTGACGGAAGCGTGCCGCTCCCCTGCAAGAATTTCCACGCGGGAAAAATCAACGCCGGCTTCACTTTCCGGAAACAGCAAAAAACTCCGATCCGCGCTACGGCAAGCCGCAAGCAGGGAATCAAGGTCCCCGTTCCCCGCCGGCGACGCAGCGGCTCCGGCAAAAAGCGGTAAATCGGCATTTTCCGCTTCGGGCGGAGCCAAATTCCACTTGGCAATGAGCTTCGAAAATTCGAGTTTTTTGAAAAGCGCGTAAAGCGCGGGAATGTCGTAATCCTTGCGGCGGTTTTCCTCGGGCGAAAACGCAATCGGCGCGTTCGTACGAATCGTCGCCAAATCGTAAGAAATCCGGGCGCTTTCCTTGCCCGCAAGTAATTTCTTTTTTACGGATTCGCGAATGTCCGCCGTATCGAGCTGCTCATAAATGCGCTCGATCCCGCCGATTTTTGTGATAAGCTCACGCGCCGTTTTCTCGCCGATTCCGGGAACGCCGGGAATATTGTCCGACGTGTCGCCCCAAAGCGCCTTCAAATCGATAATCTTTTTCGGCTCAAAACCGTAATCCTCGCGAAATTTTTCCTCCGTATAATCCGTCGTCTCGGTTTTCCCCATACGGGAAACGACCAGCAAAACACGCACGCCGTCGCGAATAAGTTGCAGGCTATCGCGGTCCCCGGTAACAATCACACATTCGCATTTTTCCTCCGCACACCGCGTACTGATCGTGCCGATAAGGTCGTCGGCCTCCCAGCCCGCAAGCGCATAAACGGGAATGCGCATGGCGGCGAGCACCTCCTTCATCAGCGGAATCTGCGGACGCAACTCCTCCGGCATCGGCTTGCGCTGGGCTTTGTAAGCGGCAAATTGCTCGTGACGGAAGGTCGGCGCATGCACGTCGAAGCAGACACACAACGCATCGGGCTTTTCCGCGTCCAAAAGGCGGGAAAGGATGCTGAGAAATCCGTAAACGGCGTTGGTAAAAATACCGTCGCGCGTCGAAAGAATTCGAATGCCGTAAAAGGCCCGATTGATAATGCTGTTGCCGTCGAGAACCATCAATTTCATAGGGAAAATTCCGTTTCTATGTCCGCAATCTTCCGACAAACGCGGGTAAAAATCCACCACGAAAGCATAAATTTTGCGGGAAACACGTCTGCGAATGAATCCTTGGGGCAAACAGCCAATCGGAAGCGAAAACCGAAAGTCCCGACACGCGCAGAATTACACAAAATTCATTTGACAAATCCCGGCAATAAAGTATTTATTGCGTCCTCAAATGTATAAAAACTAAATAAAATGAAATCCATTACCCCCGTTGAAAAACATCGCGGACGCTACTTGCCGTGGGCGGCGGGAAGCGCCGCATTCATCGGACTCGCCGGAACGCTCTGGGCGCTCTCCGAAGTCTTAGAAAACGACTCCGACGGCGACGGATGGACCGATACCGAAGAAGTTGTCGCGGGAACCGATCCCGCCGACGAAGCCGATCCTTGGGATTCCGACGGCGACGGCATTGCCGATTACCTTGAATTTGCCGACGGCACCGACCCGCTCGACCCGAATGATCCGCCGCGAATCCGAAAAAGCCCGCTCGCGTATAGCATTGCCGCAGCCGGTGACGAAGCAGAAAACATCTCGCTTCCGTCTCTGAAATCGGGATCGCAACAAAACATGTACCACAACACGGCGTGGTTCGGAAAACGTTTGAACTACACCTTCTTCAGACCGACGGCGGATTCGAAATGGAAAGCCATCAACGGGAACGAAATCGAATACTGGTCCACAGGGTATTATGACTTACTCGCCCGAAACGGCAGTTCCGGCATCGCCATTACCGTAGAAAACGTTCCCGCCGGAAAATACACGCTCAAATGGAAACACATGCAACGCCCGGACGGCGGGAGTACCGGCTACACGGTGAGCGTTTTCGGTGCGGCAACGGCCTCAAAACGCTTCACGGCTCCGAAGACTAATTCGGAAGGCGAAACCCACGAAGCCTCCCTGACGTTTGAGGTAAATGAGCGCGGAACGCTTGTCCTTTCGTTTGACGCAGGCAGTTCCGGAACGAGCGGTCCGCTTGTTGGTAGCATTGCACTCCTCGAAGCCCTCGGAGTGATTAAAGTCGATTGGAATGCGGATATCGGCGGACAGGAATTTGCGGTGACGCAGGATAGCGGAGCGGCGTTTACGGGAAGTGATTGGGAAAGCTCACGAGACCGCCAAGCGAATCCGATCGCCTTCCAAAGCGGGTCGAATCTGAAGCTGATTCCGACGCTTAACGAGCCGGTAGCAGCTCCGCCGACGGCGATTCGGGCGCAAGTCACTTTAGGTAGCTCAACAAACACCTATGTGCTTCCGTGGTCCGAACGCGGAAAAGGTATTTCAGTCCCCGCTCCGGTTCCTGCGGGAACGGTCGGATACTTCGAAAATGTGCAAGTCAATTGGTCGGTCAGCTACGATTCCGAAGCATGGGAAGACGCCGGTACAAGCACCCACGAAATCTATTTCACGCGAGGTGCGCCGTTGACATCCCTCCGCCAGGAAACGTTATTTAGTATTTCCTGCAAGCAAGCAGCGGGATTAAGCGACCCGACGGCGATTGTTGATGCCATTTACGCCGAATTCACAGACCTGGACGTCCGCCGCGTTTCCGACGGAAAGCAAATGACGTATTGGGCACGGAATCCCGAGACCGGGAATTGGGCTAAGAGAGCGACCAGTACACATGAAATGCTCAAAGAGGAGCAAGGAAACGGAGATTGCAAGGCATGGAGTGATTTTTTTGAGAAATTAGTAAAGATCCAATCGATTGAGGCTAAATGTGTTCTCGTGCAATCATCTTTCCACTCAAAGAAAACTGATGATCCAGAAGTTTTGCTAATTAAAAACTGGAATTTTGAAAAAACTACAGGAAGTACGGAAATTATTGTTTCCCGAAAGGACGGACAAACGGGGGAAATCACGCAAGAGAAAAAAATCTACTCTCATATTTTCGGGAGAAGTAACCTATACCCCAATCTGGGAAACTCCCATCCGGCTACAACTATTCCAAGCCAAGGAAATACGTCTGGCCCGCCAGAGTTCAACCACCATTGGATTGTAAAAGTAAATGGATTCTTATATGACCCGTCTTACGGGGCAGAGAAATCCTCGGAAAATAATGTAGCTGACTACGAAAGCAAGGCCTTCGACGGCTATTGTTTAGTGAGTGATGCATTTCTAATTCGTAAAAATGAAGGAGAACGCGATGTTTACTATTCCGAATACTAAAGCCGTGATATTGGGGGGCGTCGGCATTTTAATCGCCCTCTTTTTGCTCCTATTTCGAAATCAGACTTCAAGCGATGCAGAGTCCAGTCTCCCGGAAAGCACATCGCCCAATCGCTATCGAGAAAAAAAACTACTAAATAAAGGGAAATTCTATTGGGAAGCCGCCAAAGTTCCCAACCCAAACGCGCTTAGCGAATCCGAGGAAAGGGAATTTATACGGGAAAAGATCATCCCTTTGAGCTTGCAGCTTCCTACAAGAACTCCGGCCATTCAATTGAAAGGGCTTCAGCAGGGAGCCTCCGGCGAGGAAGTCATTTATGCACTGGTGGATCAGACTCCTTTTTGGTTCAGGCAAATGCCGGATGCCTACTTGGAAGACGAAAACTATTTTTACGTTTGGTGCAAAGGTTTTTTGGACCAAGGATACATTATCTACAAAAATACATTTAAGTACTCCAAGTGGTACATCGAAAATCATTCCGGCCCGCAACTTTTTGGGGGCGGGCGCGAAGATTGAGCTCCGGAAGCCAAGTACGAATTAACACCGCTCCGTCGGAATGCTGCGGGGATTTTAGCGTAATGCCTCCGCAGCGCG
>JAZRSB010000064.1:0-72883 GCA_045651325.1 Candidatus Spyradenecus sp. | reverse complement strand
CTCGAAATTGAAATTGGTGCCGACGTTCCGTTTGCCGGATTCCACGGTTCCCGCCCGCATCCAAGCGCTTGTTACCTTGGGGAACTCGACAAATACCTACACGCTTGCGTGGTCTGAGCGCGTCAACGGCATCGAGATTCCGGCTCCGGTTCCTGCGGGGACGGTCGGCTACTTTGAAAACGCGACGATTGTCTGGAAAGTCAGCTACGATGCGAATTCCGATACCTGGGAAGACGTCGGCACAAGCACGCACGAAATCTACTTCACGCGTGGTGCGCCGCAGGCAGGGCTTGCCCAAGAAACGCTGTTTTGGGTCGCCTGTTCCGCTTGTCACGGGAAAAGCGCGGACGAGGATATCGTTGCGGGTATCTGGAGCAAGTTTTCTGACGGCTCCGGTCCCGCCAACCTCTGCCGCCGCGACGGCACCCCAATGACGTATTGGGGTGGTTCATCGGTAGGATTAAACCTAAGTGGGCTTATCTCTCTTAAGTCAGGATCTTGTGGAGCATGGGCAGAATTCTTCGAAGTCGCATTGAAGCTACAGCAATTTTTTGATTTCAGCCCTCAGACAATTGTATCCATTTATGGGAGTGATGGTAGCGGAACGTGTCTTTTAATAGAAAATTATACGTTTTATGCGGGAGATTCTATCGCGGGACCTCTTGAAGAGGAGGCTTTCGACAATCCTTTCCCTTCGTCCCGTACACATACTTACTTGATAAGCGATCCGGATGCTGAATTAGAGTATTCTCAACTTAGAGATGATATTGGACTTTCCGGCCAAAACAACATAGACCCTCCCTCTTGCTTTCTAAACCATGCCATTGTCGTTATTGCTTCCAAGGTTTACGATCCATCCTATGGGCGTGTTTTTGAGAGTCTTCAGGGGTGGAGTGATACCTGCTTTGCAGGGATTAAAGATTCGAATAGAAACTACTATAACCTAAAATTTTCCAACGTCTTGGAAGTTAAGCTTATTGATGTTTTACAAACCCAACATTAGACGGAATTAAAAAGTCATGAATATTCGATTATCCGTTGTTGCAATTTTGTGGGTTTCGTTAGCTGCTTATGTGGAGGCTGATACTCCGATTTTTCGGGAAAGCCAGAAAAATATCCTATATATAGCATTCAGCGAAAAATATTGGAGAATCGCAATCGGGCACGGGATGACATCTCAAATAGGAGGGCTCGAAATCAGAGGGGCGAACTACACAGATGAAGATTTATTCAATACGCTCCCTGCGACGTGGGATTCAGAAGCTAAGCAACGTTTCTTTGATGTGGAGAAAAAGCATATCAGGGAAGAATGGAAGCGACTCGGCTTTGACGTTAATCCTCTCGAGTTCTCGCGCGTTCGTTTTATTGGAGGCATTTCCTATCACCTTTCCAAGCCTAAAGAGGAGACATTTTCTATTACCAAGGAAGGCTTCCTGAAAATGTCCGGAGTCTGTTTTTTCTGGAAAGCAGACCGCATTGTTATGACGGAGCAAACCTATGATTTTGTTTATGACGACGAACGGAAGGTCTGGCTTAATGTCACAGACGGGCTAAACGAAGCAATGCCTATTCCGGCGGGAATGAAGGAGGTTGATTGGATTGGTTATGTTATTGCCCGGAAGAATGAGTGCTCCGGGATTAACAATCCCACTCCTCCCGGATATGACCCTGAGAGAGCTCGTTCAATTCTTGAGGAGGCCCGGAAGGGATTAGTGCCTTGGAACCCTTCTTCTGCAGCCTGCGAGCGCATTGGGCGTAGGGAAGAACCAAAATCTCAAACGACGTATCATTGGTTAGCGGGAGGATTCCTTCTCTTGGCAGTCTTGGGAATTTTCCTCCGGTTAAAATTGTTTAGTTACACGCGCTAAAACTTAAAGCGCTGATGACGCAGATTTATGGGAATGCGAATGTAAATCAGCATTATCCGAGACATCTGCGGAGAAAAGCCTCCTCGTTGCAATCCGCGGGAGCTTTTAAAAATCCTCCATGAGTTTTGTCTACGGCGGCCAGTAGTAAACAGTAGAAATTTCTCTTTACCATTCTCTGCTCACCGCTGTAGGCAAAATTCGTGGATTTAATTCGAAAAAAGAAAAATTTTTCAAAAAATGCATTTGGGGAAGATTTTGTGAACATTGTCGCCACTTATCCCTGTGCGCTCGAGCAAGCGGATTGCAGTAGAAAAAGATATCGATTTATGCTACGACAAGGGCGAGGCTTTGATTTTAGGCTTCACTTTTTGAGAAATGCGGTTAACATTTGTAATCGCTTATGAGAGTTATCCCCTACGGCGCTGCCGGTGGCGTAACCGGCTCCTGTTATCTCGTTGAGACAAAGCGGGCGAAAATCCTCGTTGACTGCGGGATTTTCCAAGGATTCACCCTGAGTGACTCCTCCAATCGCGTTCCGGGCGGCATTAATCCCGGAGCTTTAGATGCGACGATTCTTACCCATGCGCATCTAGACCACTGTGGACGACTCCCGCTTTTTGTCAAAGCGGGATTTTCTAAACCCATTTATGCGACGCAGGCGACGATTGACGTGGCCAAGCTGATTTTGCTTGATTCCGCGCATATTCAGGAAGCCGATGCGATTCGCGCCAACCGTAAGCGTGCCCGCGCCCTGCGCAAGCCGAAGCCGCCGCTTTACACGACCGAAGACGTGAAAAAAGTCTTCCCTCTGTTTACGCCGGTGGAATACGAAGTGTTGACCGAGGTGGCGCCGGGGATGAAGTTCCGTTTTGTCGAAGCCGGGCACTTGCTGGGATCGACTTGCGTCGAGCTCTTTGTCAACGACGTCGGCGTGAAAAAATCGCTGATGTTCTCCGGGGACTTGGGCGGTCCGGGCATTCCGATTATCCGTGACTCGAAAAAGGTTGCCGACGTCGATTTCGATGCCGTTTTCGTCGAATCGACTTACGGGGATCGCGACCACCGCTCGTTGGAGGCGACGATTAACGAGTTCCGCCAATTGCTCGAAGAAGCGATTGCACGAAAGGGGAAGGTGCTGATTCCGACCTTTGCCGTCGGGCGTGCCCAGCAATTGCTTTATTATCTCGGGAAATTCTTTTCGAGCGGCGAGTTACCGAAGATTCCGGTTTATCTGGACAGCCCGATGGCTATCAAGGCGAGCCGGCTCTACGCGACGCACACCGAACTCTACGACGAAGAAGCTTCCGACCGCGAAAAAATGAAGCGCCTCAAGGCCGGGCTTTCGACGCTGAAGATTTGCGAAACGGGCGAAGAATCCCGCGCGCTCAATGATATCGAAGGGCCTTGCATCATTATGGCGGGCGCGGGGATGTGTAACGGCGGGCGCATTCTTCACCATTTCAAAAACAACCTCTGGAAACCGAATACGACGGTGCTCATCTGCGGCTATCAGGCGGAGGGCTCGCTCGGTCGTCTGATCGCCGAAGGACGCAAGCGCGTAAAGATTTACGGCGAAGAAATCGGAGTGGCCGCGAAGGTTTACACGATGGGCGGGTTTTCCGCGCACGCCGGGCAAACGGATTTGCTCAAATGGCTATCGCCGCTTTGCGAGCGCAAGGCAAAGCGCCCCCGCGTCGTCGTGATGCACGGCGAAGCACGCCAGCGCGCGGCCTTGGCGGAGAAAATTCACATTCGCTTCGGCATCAAGGCCATGATTCCGTGGCTCGGTGAGGCGATTATGCTTTAGGAGGCTCCGTAATTTCGCCCGGAAAGACGCCTATTCGACAGCTTTCTTTTCGTATAAGGTCAAATGCGGGAACGTGCGTTTGACAACGGGGCGCTCTTATTGGAAACTATAGGCAGAAATTCTCATGTCCAAATCACTTTTCAGTTCCGTCATTTTTGCATCCCTGCTTTTTATGCTTCCCGCAGGGCTTTGTGCCCAGCAGTATTCCGCACGGCAACTTGCGGCCTTGATTGAAGAGGTGACGGCGCTGCGCGACGAGGTCAACCGCCTGCGCATGGACGTGGAGGATTTGCGTGCGGAAAACGCGCGTCTGGAGGAAAAACTCGGCAATCGCAAGCAAAGTCCGAACGGAGCCGCCGAAATTGCGGCTTTGCGCGTGGAAATCAACAACAAGCTTGAAACGCAACGGCGGGAAATTGCTGCGAGTGTGGACAAACGCCTTGCGGAAGTCATTGCCAATACGAATGCGGCTTTGAAGGAAATGCGCGATCAGGTCAACAAGGCGCTTGCGGGAGTGGATGCTCCGCTCAAGCCGCCCCCGCCGCTCAAGGAGCCGAAAGACCTCCCGGCGAAGGGCATCCGGTACAAAATTAAGTCCGGAGACACGCTTTCGAAGATTGCGCGGGAACAGCGTTCCAAGGTCGCTTGGATTCTTTTTGTGAATCCGGGCTTGGATGCGAACCGCCTTCTGCTCGGCAAGGAAATCGTTATTCCGCAGGCTGACTAAAACACTCTCGACACCAACATGGCACAACCTAAGAAAAAACTCGGTCACGGTCGCGGTATTCACGACCTGATTTCTCAATCTGCACTCAGCAAAGCCGTAAATGCGTCGTTTAAGAAGGGCGGCGCCGCTCCGGCTGCGGGGAATGCGGAGGCCGCTGCGCTTCCCGCGAAGACGGCTGTGCCGATTCCGGCGGCGAATATGCCTGCCTCGCCGTTCCGCGATTTGCCGATTGATGCGATTTCCGCTTCGCCGAATCAGTCGCGCCGCAATTTTGCCGCGGACGCATTGAACGAACTTGCCGACTCCATTCGTGCCGAAGGGCTGATGCAGCCGATCGTCGTGCGCGAGAAAGGCAAGGGTGAATTTCAATTGATTGCGGGGGAACGTCGTTGGCGTGCCTGCAAGTCTATCGGGATG
This sequence comes from Candidatus Spyradenecus sp., assembly GCA_045651325.1. Taxonomy (GTDB): domain Bacteria; phylum Verrucomicrobiota; class Verrucomicrobiia; order Opitutales; family UBA953; genus Spyradosoma. The sequence continues at coordinate 68,064 of JAZRSB010000064.1, read as the reverse complement.
AAGACGATTCCCGCACGCGTCATGAAGGCAAGCGATGCCTCCAGCGCGGCGATGACGCTCATCGAAAATCTTCAGCGTGAAAATCTTGATCCGATTGAAGAAGCTTTCGGCATCGGCAGTCTGATGCGCGATTTCAATCTCACGCAGGAAGCCGTTTCCGAGCGCGTCGGCAAGGCACGTTCCTCGATTGCGAATTCTCTGCGCCTGCTTTCGCTCGACCGCGAGATCCAGGGCTACATTTCCAAGGGGCAAATCAGCGTCGGTCACGCGAAGGTGCTGCTCGGAATCGATAACGAGATGGAGCGCCTCTTGCTCGCCCGCCGCTTTGTCGAATCCGGCTGTAGCGTGCGCGATGCCGAAAAACTTGCAAAGAAGATTAAGGAAGGCAAGGATGCCGGGCAGGGCGACAAAAACGTGCCCGTCGTGCGCCAGATTTCCCAGGAAATCTTCAAAATCGAAAAAGACCTTTGCTCGCATCTGCATACGAAGGTGCAGGTTAAACACGGAAAGCATTCGGGGAAAATTATCATCGAGTATCAGGGTAACGACGATCTTGCCCGCTTGCTCGAATGCTTCGGTCTCTAACTTCCAATTTATTCATTTCTGCAATGTCACAACGAACCGTTCGCGTTAACGAATTACTGCGCCTCGAAATCAGCGAGCAGCTTCACCGCCGCTGGCCGACGGAGAGCGTGCGCATTACGATTACCGCTGTCGATGTTTCGCCGGATTTGAGAGAAGCCCGCATTTTCTACTCCGTCATCGGCGGAAAGGAAGATCGCGCCGCTGCCCGCCGCCTCTTTGAGCGTGCCTCGAAGACGTTGCGTATGGAAGTCTCCAAGCGGGTGATTCTGAAGTACACGCCGGCTTACCGATTCGTCGAAGACAAGGGCGTTGCCCACGGCGTATCCGTCATCGATTTGCTTGATCAGGTCGCCGCGGAAGATGCCGCACGTGACGAAAAGTACGGCGAGACTCCGTCCGAGGAAGCTTAAAATTTATTTTAATTTATAAAAGCAGAACGGCACCCGTAAAAAGGTGCCGTTCATGCAATGTTTTTCGGCGGGGCCGACTAAGCTGCCGCAGGCATTAAACGCGCATTTTGGCGGCGGCGTAGAGAGCGCGGATGCGGGAGAAGTCCGCTTCGCGGTCGCCGGAGACCAGGCAGTAATCGTATTCGGGCCAGCGCTTCATTTCGTCGAGCGCAACGCGCATGCGGCGTTCGATTTCGTCGGGGGCGTCCGTTCCGCGTCCGGTGAGGCGGGCGCGGAGTTCTTCGACGGAGGGCGGCATGATGAAAACCGAAACCAGGGCTTCGCGGATGCGGGTGTTCGTGGCCGCGAGCTTACGCACGGTGGCGGCGCCTTGGACGTCGAGGTTGAGCAGAACATTCTTTCCTGCGGCGAGAATGGATTCTACCTGCGCATGGCGCACGCCGTAGCGATTGGAGTGGACTTGCGCGTGTTCGAGAAAGTCGCCGTTTTGTACGCCGGCTTCAAAGGCCTCACGGGTGAGGAAGAAGTAATCGACGCCGTCCTGTTCGTTGCCGCGCGGCGCGCGCGTCGTGCAGGTCACGGCGCGGGAGATTTCCTCCGGGAAGGCTTCCAACATGCGGTCGCAGAGCGTGGTTTTGCCGCAACCGGCGGGACCGGAGACGAGCAGTAAAATCGGTTTCGGGCTAAAGTTTTCCATGGTTATTTTACAAAGAAAGAGGCGATGAGATTGGTGAGTCCGAGGAGGAAAATGCCGCCGCCGACGCCCCGGGCGTGCGCAGGGCTCCGTGTCGTAAAGGCAATGGCATTGCGGAGAACATAGGGCGAGGCTCCCGTCCAAAGGGCACCGATAATCAGTAGGTAGGCCGTTCCCGCAAGAACAACGGAGTAGGGCGTTTGGCCGAATCCGATTTTCAGCAATTCGTTGCAGGCAAAGAGTGTCAGGACGGCAATGGCGCGCAGCGAGAGCAGGTCTTCAAGGAATTTAAACGCGAGGAGGCCGGCACCGCCGAAAAGGACGAAAAAACTCCAACGCGGGAAGCCGGCCAAATCGACTTCGCTGATGCCGGCGAGGTGGTAGAAAAACCAGGTCAGGGTTGCCGACCAAAGCAAGACGGCTGCCGCACGGGAGCGCGGGAGTGCGTTGAGCGGCGCGGCAAGGCGTTCGCCGCAACAGAAGAGCAGGAGGCCTGCCAAGCTGAATGCGCCGCCGACGAGAAGGTATGCGGAAGATAAATCCATTAACGCGAAAGATTATAAAATGCGCGTGTGCGAGGAAAGCGAGAAATCAGGAAATTTCGCTTCCTAAACTTCCGCTTGCAACAGGGCGTCGAGCTCCGAATCCGAAATTGGTAGTTTCTCTTTTAGGAATGTTTTCATGTCCGGAGGGAGCGGAGCCGTAAATGTGCGGACGAACTCCGGGCTTTTGAATTCCAGTTTTGCCGCATGGAGGGCTTGTCGCGGGAGTTCCAGTTCCGCGTCGTGGCGAGCGCCCCAACCCTTTTCGCAAAAATCGAGATAGAGGCGTTCGTCGCGGCCGTAGAGCTTGTCGCCGACAATGCAGTGTCCGATATGTTGAGCGTGCGCCCGGATTTGGTGTTTGCGACCGGTGTAGAGTGCGACGCGGGCGAGCGTGTAGCCGTTTTTCGCCAGCAGCGGCTCGAAGAACGTCACGGCATTTTGGGCGTCCGGGCCCTCGCCGACACATTGCTTTACCAAAACCGGGCTTGCGGTATCGCGGCGGAGCGGTGCGTCAACGAGCTGAGGTTCCCGCAGTTCGCCCTCTAAAATCGCTAAATAGGTTTTGGACACCCACCGGCGTTCGACGGCTTTCTGGGCGCGGCTTGCGGCATCGCGATTGAGTGCGATGAGGATGATTCCGCTGGTTTCCCGATCGAGGCGGCTGACAAGGTGCAGGGTTTCCGCGCCGAGCCATTCCCGGGCGGCGCCGACGAGGCTTGACCACGGTCCGTTTTTCGACGGATGGCAAACGACCCATCCCGGCTTATTAAAAGCAAGAAAATCCGTGTCGCGTTCGATAATCCAAGTCGGTAATTCTTCGGCTCGAATGAGCGGAGCATTCAATGCTTGCGCGCCGGGCGGATGAAAACTGGCGGGAGTATTTTCCATGGACTTTGTTTATAGTATTGCGGCCGAGCAGTCTCAATTCCGAAATACGGAGTCAATTTTGTCCATACTTTCTTTTTAGGGAATGTCTTGGTTTTTTCTTTTGGAATTGACACCCCTGCGGGAAGCTGGTTCAATTCGCGGAAAATTAACCCTGTTTTTCCCCGTAACACTATGGATAGAGCCACAATTGAGACTTTGGTTCGCAATGCGATTGTAAAGCGCTTGGGCGGCGGGAACGGCGAAGCTCCGGCTCCGACGCTTGTCGTTAACAGCTCTGCGCGTCACATGCACATTTCGCAGGAAGATTTGGAAACGCTTTTCGGCCCGGGCTACAAGCTGAACGTCCACAAGATGCTTTATCAGGACGGACAGTATGCCGCGAAAGAAACGGTGACCCTGATCGGTCCGCGCAAGCGCATGATTCCGAATCTGCGTATTTTGGGCCCGACGCGTAAGCAGTCGCAAATCGAGTTGGCGTTTACGGACGCCGTTTCCCTCGGAATTCCGGATATTCCGACGCGTATGTCCGGCGAGCTCGACGGCACGCCGGGTGCCTATATCATGGGCCCGAAAGGAATTTTGGAATTGAAGCAGGGCGTGATTCGCGCCATGCGCCACGTGCACATGTCGCCTTCGGATGCCGCATTTTACGGCTTGAAGAATCACGACCTGTGCCAGCTGAAAATTACGGCGCCGTCCTGCACGACGGTTTTCGACGAAGTTGCCGTGCGTATCGATCCGTCTTTCAAGTTGGAGGTACACATCGACACGGACGAAGCGAATGCCTGCGACCTGGATCACGCGACGAAGGTGGAAATTCTCAAAGCGTAAAAACATTTAACATCAAAAAACATCAACAATTAACAAATCAAAATTATGAGCGAAGCAATCGGACTTATTGAAACGCGCGGTTACGTCGGCCTGGTGGAAGCCAGCGATGCGATGGTGAAAGCCGCGAATGTCGAGCTCGTCAAGTCGATCTCCATCGGCGGGGCGTTGGTTACGACGATTATCAAGGGCGACGTCGGAAGCGTGAAGGCTGCCGTCGACGCAGGCAAGGAAACGGCATCGCGCGTCGGCAATCTCGTTGCCTCGCACGTCATGGCGCGTCCGTCGCCGGAACTGTTGAAATTCTTCGTCGGCTAATCGACGGGAAGCGTTTAAAAAACATTTAAGATAAAGGAAAATTATCATGGCTGCACAAGCACTTGGAATGGTTGAAACGAAGGGTCTCGTTTGCCAATTTGAAGCTACGGATGCGATGCTGAAGAGCGCTGACGTCGAACTCGTCGGCTGGGAAAAGATCGGCTCGGGTCACGTTTGCGTTTTTGTTCGCGGGCAGGTGGCTGCGGTTAAGGCCGCTGTTGAAGCCGGCGCTACGGCTGCGAGCACAATCGGCGAAGTCGTCGCGGTTCACGTGATTCCGCGTCCGCACGAAGATCTCGGCCAGCTCGGCAAGTTCCTCGGTTCGACGGCAACCCCGGCGAAGAAGTAGTTGCCGCGTCTGCGTCCTGTCGGATCGTTGTTAACGTTCCCGTTTTCTGCTATGGCAAACAAGATTCTGGTCGCCAATATCGGCAGCACCTCGTTTAAGTTCAAGCTTTACGAGATGCCGGAGGAACGCGTCCTCGCCTCGGGCGGGATTGAACGCATCGGCGCGGAGGAAGGTTCCTTTAAGTACAAAATCGGCTCTGCGGAGGAAGTGCGCGGTACTACGGCATTTCCGGATTATGCGGCGGCAATCGCCTTTGTCGAAAAAGCGCTCGGCGGTTTCGGCGAACTGGCGGCTGTCGGTTTCAAGCCGGTGATGGCGAAGGGAATTTCGGGAACGCAGTTCATGGAAGAGCCGGTTTTGGCGGCGATGGAAGCGCTCTATACGCTTTTCCCGGCGCACAATCCGCCCTACGTGAATGCGATTCGCAGCTTCCGCAAGGCGTTTCCGGAATTGCCCTGCATCGGGACTTTCGAAACGGCGTTTTACGACGACTTGCCCGAACACAATCGCCGCTATCCCGTGCCGCGTGCCTGGGAAGCGGAATACGGCATCCGTCGTTACGGCTTCCACGGCGCATCGCATCGCTACATTTCGCAGCGCGTCTCCGAATTGCGCGGAAATGAAAAGAATCTCCGTATCATTTCCTGCCACCTCGGCGGAAGCTCGTCGATTTGCTGTATCCAAAACGGAACGGCAATCGATTCTTCCTGGGGAATGACGCCGCAGAGCGGTCTGCCGCAGAACAATCGCGTCGGCGATTTTGATGTTTTCGCCGCGATTTATCTGGCGCGCGACCTGAAGCTCGGTGTCGATGAAGTCGAACGCGTCCTCTCGAAGGAATCGGGGCTCAAGGGCCTGTCGAATCTTCCGCAGGGCGACATGCGCGACTTGCTCGCCGCCGCCGAAAGCGGAAATGCGGATGCCTCCGTGGCCATCGACGTCTTTGTCGGTGCAATTCGCAAGTACATCGGACAATTCCTCGTAGAGATGAACGGCGCGGACGTCATCACGTTCACGGCGGGCATCGCGGAAAACAATCCGATTCTGCGCGAAAAGATTCTCGCGGGTATGGACTTTGCGGGCGTCAAGCTCGACAAGGCCGCCAACGACGCCGCACGCTCCTGCGAAGCCGTGCTCTCGACGCCGGACTCCAAAATCGAAGTCCGACTCGTTCCGACTAACGAAGAACTCATCATTGCCCGCAACGCGTGGGCGAAACTTCACGAAAAATAAAATTTATAAAAATCAAAAAGAAAGAATCTATTATGGCAAATCAAGCACTTGGAATGATTGAAACCCGCGGGCTGATCGCACTCGTCGAAGCGACGGATGCAATGCTCAAGTCGGCAAACGTCGAACTCGTCGGCCCGATGACGCAAGTCGGCAACGCGATGGTCACGGTTTGTGTGACGGGTGACGTCGCCGCCGTCAAGGCTGCCGTCGAATCCGGCAAGACCGCTGCGCTCGCGCTCGGCGAAGTCGTTTCGACCAGCGTTATCGCACGTCCGCACAACGACACGGCGGTTGTTCTCCCGAAAGCGAAATAACGCTTCGGCGGGAATCCATCCGTTCAACCCTTAGCATTCCCGCGAAATGTTGATTGCGCGCGTAGAAGGCTCGGTTGTTGCGACAAAGAAGAACGACAAGATGACCGGTCGCCGCATGGTGCTCGTTCGCCCGTTCGTGGTGAGCGAGCCCGGCGCGCAGTCCTTTAAGCCGGCTTCGACGACGCTCGTCGCCTATGACGCACTCGGCGCGGGAACGGGTGAACTCGTCCTCGTTGTTCAGGGCTCCTCGGCGCGCCTTGCCGCCCCCGACAAAGACACGCCCGTCGATGCCGTCGTCATCGGTATCGTCGATTCCGTCGATTGCGGAAAAACCAAGCTCTACTCGTCAGGCGGGTGATTTTTAACACGGAGAACGCAGAGAACACGGAAGAGAATGCCGGAAGATAAATCCGCGTCCGAAAATGATCCGCTCTTTGCCGCTCAGTGCCTACTTATCTCAAGTTGAAAGGACTTAAAACCGGTTTGGTAATTAATTTCGGTAAAAACTTTTGAAAGACGGAATCAAACGAGTAGTCAATTAATTTCATTCTCCTCTCCGTGTTTCTCTGTGTTAAACCTAAAATTTAAAACTATGTCTCAAATTGATAAAAATTTAGTCTCTTCCGTGGTTGCGGAAGTTTTGTTGCAGTTGCGCGAAAAAGGTGTAAACCCCACGGGAATGCCGACGGGCGCTTGCTCCGCCGTCCCCGCACAAACGCAGTACGGCGTTTACGAGAATATGGAAGACGCCATCGATGCGGCGCAACGTTCCTACAAGTTGCTTTGTGAAAAGGGTGTTGCCGCGCGCCGTAAGGCAGTCGCCTGCATCCGCAAGCTTGCCGTCGAAAATGCGGAAGTTTGGGGCAAGATGGAATTTGAAGAAACCAAGATCGGCAAGCTCGCCCACAAAGTCGAAAAGCTCCGCTCGTGCATTCCCGTCGTTCCCGGCGTGGAATACCTCGATCGCACGGCATTTTCGGGCGATGCCGGTCTGACGGTGATCGACAACACGCCGTGGGGCGTTATCGGGGCGATTACGCCTTCGACGCACTCGGTTCCGACGCTCAGCGGGAACGCAATCAACATGATTGCCGCAGGGAACGCCGTCGTGTTCAACACGCACCCGGGTGCCTGCAAAATCGCGGCTCATGCGATTCGTGCCTACAACGAAGCCATTTACAAGGAAATCGGGATTCCGGACTTGATGACCTGCGTCAAGAAGCCGACCCTGCAATCGTTCGACATCATGTGCAAGTCGCCGACGGTGCGTCTGCTCTGCGTCACGGGCGGCGGACCGGTCGTCAAGGCAGCGATGAATTCCGGCAAGCGCGCAATCTGCGGCGGTCCGGGTAATCCGCCGGTCGTCGTTGACGAAACGGCCAACCTTGCTAAGGCGGCTCGCGACATCCTCGCCGGTGCGGCATTTGACAACAACTTGCTTTGCTGCGGCGAAAAGGAAGTTTTCGTCGTCGATAGCGTCGCCGACCAACTGCTCGCCGAATTCGGCAAGCTCAAGTGCGTACGCCTCACACGCGAACAGATGGATGCCGTTGTGCGTGAATGCTTCCTGCCGTACGACGGCAAGGGCTATCCGCACCCGAAGAAAGAGTTCGTCGGGAAGGATGCCGCCGTCATCGCAAAGGCCATCGGCTTGGACGTTCCCGCCGACACGGAAATGCTTTTCGGCGAAACCGATGAAGATCATCAGCTCGTTCAAGGCGAACAGATGATGCCGGTCATGCCGATTGTGCGTGTTCCCTGCTACAAGGCGGCCATCAAGGCGGCGCTTAAGGCCGAACACGGCTTCCGTCACACCTGCGTCATGCACTCGAAAAACGTCGATCGTCTCACCGAGATGGCACAGCGTTGCGACACGACCCTCTTCGTCAAAAACGGACCCTCGACGGCCGGTCTCGGTCTCGGCGGGGAAGGCTTCCTGAGCTTCACGATTGCGACACCGACCGGCGAAGGCGTGACGACGCCGATGACGTTTACGCGCTCCCGCCGTTGTGTCATGGTCGAAGCCCTGAATCTCTACTAAAACCGATTCCGGAATTTCCGATGCGCATCGCAATTATCAAAGGCCATGTGACGGCGACGGTGAAACACCCGACGCTGGAAGGCTGGCGAATGCTGATTGCGCAGCCGGTGACTCCGGAGGGTACGCCTGACGGACCGCCCCAAATTGTTATCGATACTTTGGGCGCGGCGCCGGGGCAGAAAGTTGTCATCAACAGCGACGGCGCCGAGGCGCGTCGCTTGGTCAAGGCCAAGCATTCGCCGGCACGCTGGACGGTTATGGGCATTGTCGATGCCCCGAAGGAAGGAGCGGAACAGGAGCAACTATGAGAACGGGAACGGTTATCGGTCGCGTTGTTTGCACGCTGATGCATCCGGCTTTTCGCGGGGACACGTTTGTGCTCGTGTTGCCGTGGAACACGAAAACTTGGAACGCCGGCGGAAAATCCGATTTTGACGCGTCGTTGGTGGCTTATGACGAGCTTGGCGTTGCCGACGGACAGGTCGTGGCTTTCGCGGAATCCGGCGAAGCGGCGGCGGCACTCAATCCGCCCAAACCTGTTGATGCCTACTGTGCGATGATTTTGGATTCTTTCGAATACGACGCAAAAGCCTAAGTTTCCGCACTCATTAAATCCGGGCGAAGATTTATTGATTCGCACGAAAAGCGTCCCGACAAAAACAATGTCGGGGCGCTTTTTGTTTGTCCGCTCTCCCCGCACGGAGAGCTCTGCTCGAGTAATTTTTCCTAACAAAATCCTAACTTTCGACTGCTTGACTTTCATTTAGAAAGTTAGGACTCTGTTAAGACTCTTTTGATTTTTTCAAAGAAACTTAACCCAAATCGAGTGATACTATGACAATGCTACTGCTTCAGGTCTTCGGCGGCTTGGCAATTTTCATCTTCGGGATGAAATTAATGGGCGACGGCCTCCACAACGTGGCCGGAGACAAAATGCGAACGGTTTTGCGCCTCTTCTCCGCGAACCGTTTTGTCGGAATTCTTTCCGGCGCAACCGTGACGGCGGTTATCCAATCCTCCAGCGCGAGCACCGTGATGGTCATCGGCTTCGTTAACGCGGGGCTACTCACGCTGGTTCAAGCCATCGCGATTATCTTCGGCGCGAATATCGGGACGACGATTACCGCGCAGATTGTCGCTTTCGACATTGAATGGATTATTATGCCGTCGATTATCCTCGGTCTGCTGTTGAGCTTCGTTCCCGCACGCTCGATTCGTAACTGGAGCGAAACCGTTATCGGTCTCGGATTCATCTTTTTCGGCATGACGCTCATGAGTGACGAACTCAAGGAGCTTTCCAAGGACCCGGCGTTCATGGAGCTCTTCCAAACCTTTAAATGTGCTCCGGTGGACGGTGTAATTCCGCCGCTCGCGCTCCTCGGCGCCATCGGGGTCGGGCTTGCCGCAACCTTCGTCGTTCAAAGCAGCTCGGCGGTTTCCGGGATTGTTATCGCACTCGGAGTCGGCGGCCTCGTTGATCTTTATACGGCTGTTGCCCTAATCCTCGGTTCTAATATCGGAACAACGGTGACGGCTCAGCTTGCTTCGCTCACCGCAAACCGTGTTGCCAAGCAGGCCGCGCTTGCACACACGCTCTTCAACGTGCTCGGCGTCATCATTATTGCGTCGACGTTTTGGTTCACGATCGACGGTGAAGCGATTTTCTTCAAAGCCGTCCGCTGGTTCTCGGGAACGGAAGGGCTTGCTCCGGAACTTGCCCGTGAATCCATCGGTCGCGAAATTGCGAACGCCCACACGCTTTTCAACGTGACGGCAACGATTATTTTGGTCGGCTTCATTCCGCTTTTGGCAAAAATCTGTGAAAAGGTCATTCCGCTCGAAAAGGAAAAGACCAAGTTCCAGCGCCTCGAGCCGCACCTGCTTTACACGCCGTCCATCGCGCTTGCCCAGACGGCCGGAGCCCTGCGCAAGATGTTGAAGAAATCCTGGAAAATCGTCGATTGCGCACTCTGCCTTTACAATAAGAACGACGAAAAGAATCAGGCCGTGCTCAAGCAGTTGGAAAAGCGCGAAGCCGACGTTGACGAGCGCCAGAAGGACATCACCGAATACCTTTCCAAGCTCATGCAGGTTCAGCTGACGACGGAAGAGGCCGAACAGATTCCGTTGCTTTTGCACTGCACGAATGATGCGGAACGTCTCGGTGACCTTGCGAGCGACATTCGCGACATCATGAACCGTGTCCAGCAGAACAAGTACAAATTCAGCGAAAAGGCGGAATCGGAATTTTCCGAGCTTCACGGCTTGCTGAGCGAACTTGCCGACATGGCGATTCGTCTCCTCGAAAAGAAGTCCCGCGACACGCTTATCGAAGCGAAGGTGACGAAGCGTAAGATGAAGGATTTGCTCAACAAGGTGGAATCCGAGCACATGTCTCGCGTCAACGGCGGTACCTGTTTGCCGGAAGTCAGCATCCTTTACCTGGAACTGCTTGAAAATCTGCGCAAGGTCTATAAAAACGTTGCCAATATTATTGATCGCGCGGAAATGTTCTACGACAAGCTGCCGAAGCAGCGAGCCGAAACTCATTTCGCGTAATCGTACACGCTTCCGTACAAAACGTTCCCGCGGAACAGCTTCGCGGGAACGTTTTTTTGTTTTCTCGCAAAGTTTTCCGAGCCGCAAAAGAGAATTTCGGGTTGAAATTAAGGCCTTGCGATTCACGGCACTCCTTTCGAGCGCTTCATTTTGTGAGGAGTTATAACCTCGGGAAATCCCTGCATTCGATTGACTTTTCAAAGGAAACTCGGGAGACTTAATGCACTCGTTTGAAATTTTTCAAAGAACTTAACCCAAATCAAGTAACACTATGACAATGCTACTGCTTCAGGTCTTCGGCGGCTTGGCAATTTTCATCTTCGGGATGAAATTGATGAGCGACGGTCTCCACAACGTTGCCGGAGACAAAATGCGAACGGTTCTGCGCCTCTTCTCCGCGAATCGTTTTGTCGGAATTCTTTCCGGCGCGACCGTGACGGCGGTCATCCAATCCTCCAGCGCGAGTACCGTTATGGTCATCGGCTTCGTCAACGCCGGGTTGCTGACGCTTGTTCAGGCAATTGCCATTATCTTCGGCGCGAATATCGGTACGACGATTACCGCGCAGGTCGTTGCTTTCGATATCGACTGGATTATCATGCCGTCGATTATTCTCGGTCTCCTGTTAAGCTTCGTTCCCACGCGCTCGATTCGCAATTGGAGCGAAACCGTCATCGGTCTCGGCTTTATCTTCCTCGGGATGACTCTGATGAGTACCGAACTCAAGGCGCTGGCCAAAGATCCGGCGTTCATGGAGCTTTTCCAAACGTTTAAATGCGCTCCGGTGGACGGTGTGATTCCGCCGCTTGCACTCCTCGGCGCGATTGGCGTCGGTGTCGCCGCGACCTTCGTCGTGCAGAGCAGCTCGGCGGTTTCCGGGATTGTTATTGCGCTCGGCGTCAGCGGCCTCGTCGATCTCTACACGGCGGTTGCCCTGATTCTCGGCTCGAATATCGGTACGACGGTGACGGCTCAGCTCGCCTCGCTCACGGCCAATCGCGTAGCCAAGCAAACTGCGCTTGCCCACACGCTTTTCAACGTTCTCGGTGTTGTCATCATTGCGGGGACGTTTTGGTTCACGATTGACGGGGATCCGATTTTCTTTAAAGCCGTCCGCTGGTTCTCGGGAACGGAAGGACTGACTCCGGATCTTGCCTGTGAATCCATCGGCCGCGAAATCGCGAACGCTCACACGCTTTTCAATGTGACGGCCACCGTCGTGCTTGTTGCTTTCATTCCGCTTTTGGCAAAAATCTGCGAAAAGGTCATTCCGCTTGAAAAAGGAAAAACGCAGTTCCAACGCCTCGAACCGCACCTGCTTTACACGCCGTCCATTGCTTTGGCCCAAACGGCGGGAGCCCTGCGCAAGATGCTGAAGAAGTCCTGGAAAATCGTTGACTGTGCGCTTTGCCTTTATAACAAGAACGACGAAAAGAACCGGGCAGTGCTCAAGCAGCTCGAAAAGCGGGAAGCCGATGTCGATGAACGCCAGAAGGACATTACGGAATACCTTTCCAAGCTTATGCAGGTTCAGTTGACGACGGAAGAAGCCGAGCAGATTCCGTTGCTGTTGCACTGCACGAATGATGCGGAACGTCTCGGCGACCTTGCGAGCGATATCCGCGACATCATGAACCGTGTCCACCAAAACAAGTACAAGTTCAGCGAAAAGGCGGAAGCGGAATTCGACGATTTGCACGCCTTGCTGAGCGAACTTGCCGATTTTGCGATTCGACTCTTGGAAAAGAAATCGCGCGATACGCTTATCGAAGCGAAGGTGACGAAGCGCAAAATGAAGGACTTGCTTAACAAGGTGGAGTCCGAACACATGTCGCGCGTCAACGGCGGAACCTGTTTGCCGGAAGTCAGCATTCTTTACCTGGAATTGCTTGAAAATCTGCGCAAGGTTTACAAAAACGTCGCCAACATCATCGATCGCGCGGAAATGTTCTACGACAAGCTGCCGAAGCAGCGTGCCGAGACTTTGTCCCTGTAATCGCTTAAGGCGACCTTCGGAAATTCCTGCGAAAATTATTCGCAGGAATTTTTGTTTTGGGAAATAACCTTTCTTTAAGCTCTAAGCTCTCTCTTTAATCTTTCCCCTTTAATCTTTAATCTCTTTTCCCTCTTATGCGCCGTCGGCGGGGAGCAGTTCCATGGTTACGCGCTCGTAGCGCACGGTTTCACCGCCGGCAGAGACAAGTTCCAGGACCTTTCCGGTTTCGTCAATGCGGTAGTGGTAGCGCACGTTGCCGTCGAAAACCAGCAGGTCACCGGAGTGGAGGAAGCGGCCTTGAATGCGCGATTCCTCGTTATTGTAGCGGGTGGCGAGCGTGTAGTTGCCGCCTTCCCAAAAGCCGATAAAGACGCTTGCGCCGGCGGGAACGCTTTTTCCCTGAGCGTTGGCGACCCAGCCGCCGAGGAGGCGATTCTGCTCGGAAAGTTTTTCGGCGTTGTTGGCGCAGGCGCTTCCCGTAAAACAGGCGAGGGCGAAGCAAAGGGCTTGGAGAAAACGTTTTTTCATGCTGCGGAGTTTAGAGGAAAGCGGAAGAGGCTGTCAAAGTTGCAGAATGAAAAACGCTCCCGACCGGAGAGGCGGGAGCGTTTTCGGGAAGTCGGATTCGGGCTTAGAGGATGACGAATTTGACCATGCAGTAGCCGACGGGCGCGACGAGGACGAGGCTGTCGAGCAGGTCCAGTGCGCCGCCCATTCCGGGGATGGTTGCGCCGGAGTCTTTTTCCGCGGCTTGGCGTTTGATGACGCTTTCGATCAGGTCCGAAACGACACTCGTTGCGGCAAAGGGAATGGCGCAGAGGGCTCCGGTCAGCGGCGAAAAAGCGAAGTTGGCGGGGAGGGCGATTTTTCCGGTGTCGGGATGGATTCCGCCTGCGGCTCCGGAAGCGCATTCCCAGACACCGAGTGTGTTCAGAGCCCAAACCGTTCCCGCTCCGACGAGCGTCGAAAGCAGGACTCCGCCGGCAACGCCCTCCCAGGTTTTCCCTGCGGAAACGTTCGATGCGAGCTTATGCTTGCCGAAGAGTTTGCCGCCGAGTAGGCCGCCGACATCCGTAAATTTGGTCGAAAGCAAAATCCAGACGCAGAAGAATACGCCGTTCATTTCATTTTCAAACTGACCGATGAGGAGCGCGAAGAAGCTGACCATGAAGGGCAGGTAAAGCAGACCGAGCCCGGTGGAAAGTTGTCCGATAATCGAGGGAAGGCGCCAGGCTGCGTTTTTTTGGAGGCGAATGACGGAGTAAATGCTGAAGAGCATGACGATGCCAGCCGGGATGAGCATGGTGATGTCCGTTCCCGTCGTTACTTCGCCTTTTGAGGCGCCGTAGTAAATGGCGGGAATGAGAAAGGCGCCGCCGACGAGGCCGACGAATTTACGCGGGGTGCCGCCGAATTCCGGCTTGGCGACGAGGCGGTAAAATTCGAAGAGCGCGAGCGTCGATACGAGCGTGGCAAGTCCGATAACGCCGTAGATTCCGCCGAAATAAACCGTGCAGAAGAGGATGGAGAGGAGGAGTAGGGTGCTGAATGTTCGTTTGAGCATGAGTAGAGGATTAGGGTCTGTCTTTTTGAAGCTGTGCGGAGGTTTTTCCGAAACGGCGTTCGCGCGAGGCGTAGAAGGCAAGTGCTTTGTCGAGTTCGGCTTGGTCGAAATCGGGCCAAAGCACGTCGGTGAAATACAGTTCCGCGTAGGCAGCCTGCAGGAGCAGGAAATTGCTGAGGCGGATTTCTCCTGAGGTGCGTACAATCAGGTCCGGGTCTGGCATGCCGTCCGTCCACAGGTATTTGGAAAATGCTTCCCACGCGGGGGCGGTATCGCCGGAATGCTTGCCGTTGCGGACAGCGTCGGCGTAGAGTTGCGCGGCGCGCAGGACTTCGTCGCGGGCTCCGTAATTGAGCGCAACGGCGACCGTGTGTTCGGAGAACGCGGCCGTTTCGGCTTTGACGGCTTCGACGGCGTCGCGGATGGTTTCCGGGAAAGGCGAAAGATCGCCGATGGTGCGCAGGCGGATCTTATTTTCGATAAAAAGATTTTTTTGTTCGGCGAGGAAGCGGAGCATCAGCCCCATCAGCGCCTGAATTTCTTCTGCCGGGCGATTCCAGTTCTCCGAAGAGAAAGCGTAAAGCGTGACGCATTTAATGCCGGCACGAAACGCGTTTTCGACTGTCCGAATGACGGCTTCCGTCCCCGCGAGATGACCTTCGGAACGCGCTTTCCCGCGGGATTCCGCCCAACGTCCGTTGCCGTCCATAATGAATGCAACGTGCCGCGGAATTCGCTGTTGAGGGAACAAGTTCATAGCCCTTTTATAAAACGCCAAAGCTCTCCCGCTGGCAATTTGAAAATCCCGATAACGCCTCTTTCTTCAATCTTTCTTCCGACAAAAAAGCGTCCCCGCGAAATTCACGAGGACGCCTCTTGCTGAGCTTCTTTAATCTTTAAGCTCTAATCTTTAAGCTTTTAGCCTTCGTAGCCGTTCGGGTTCATCGACTGCCACTTCCAGCTGGACGCGCACATGTCGTCGAGCGTGTGGGTCGCTTCCCAACCGAGCAATTCCTTTGCGTACTTCGGGTCGGCGTAGCATTCCGGAGCATCGCCCGGGCGGCGCGGTGCAATCGCGTACGGGATGTCCTTACCGCAGGCCTTGGAGAACGCCTTGATCATTTCGAGGACGGAGTAGCCCGTGCCCGTACCGAGGTTGACGGTGTAAATTTCGCCCGGCGTCTTTTCGAGCTTCTTGAGTGCGGCGAGGTGGCCGCGGGCGAGGTCAACGACGTGGATGTAGTCGCGAACGCCCGTTCCGTCCTTCGTCGGATAGTCGTCGCCGAAGACATTGACCTTCGGGAGGCGGCCGACGGCGACCTGTGCGATGTAGGGCATGAGATTGTTCGGAATGCCGTTCGGGTTTTCGCCGATGCGGCCCGACGGGTGAGCGCCGACCGGGTTGAAGTAGCGCAGGAGGACGACGCCGAGATCCGGTTCCGCAGCCTTGACATCGGAGATGACGCGTTCGAGGAAGAGCTTCGTTGCACCGTACGGGTTGAGTGCGCCCGTGGAGCAGCCTTCGTCCAGCGGTACCTTTTCCGGCATGCCGTAAACCGTTGCCGAGGACGAGAAGACGATGTTGCGGCAGCCGTACTTCTTCATGAGGTCGAGCAGGTTGAACGTGCCCGTCATGTTGTTGTGATAGTAGAACAGCGGCTTGGCGACGGATTCGCCGACGGCCTTGAGGCCCGCGAAGTGGATGACGGCGTCGAATTTATGCGTTTTGAAAACTTCTTCGAGAGCCGCGTAGTCGAGCAAATCGACCTTGTGGAATTCCGGGGTTTTTCCCGCGAGTTCGGCGCCGCGCTTAACGGCTTCTTCCTGGGAATTATAAAGATTATCGACAATCGTGATGTCGTAGCCCGCTTGGAGCAGTTCGATGACGGTGTGTGTGCCGATGTAGCCGGCGCCTCCGGTGACGAGAATTCTCATAGATTTTTTGTGTTGTGGGTTAATTGAAAATGGAAGTTCCCATTGCGGGAACGATTCGGGATTTTACGCCTCCGCAGGCCCTTTTCTCAAGATTATTTTCGGGCCGGTGCAGGCGAAAAGAAATGAGAGATAGTGCACAAGCGACAGGGAGCTGCGGGCGATTTTCGGAAAGGCTTTGGTTTATTTCCTGCCGTAATAAGTCGCGCCGCGGCGGACTTTGTGGTAGCGTACGCGCATGCAAGAAAATCAGGGTAATTACAGGGATGTTTTCCTTTACGGGAAGGCGGCGGTTCAGGCGGCTTTCCGTTTTCGCCGCGCGGCGATCGAGAAACTTTTTTTGACCTCGGACAATAATAAGACCTTCGCGGAGCTTTGTTCGTGGCTGGCTTCCGAACGCCGGCCGTACGAAGCGCAGGATTTCAATGCGCTTTCCCGCATGGTCGGCCATTCCAAGCATGAAGGCGTGGTCGCAATCACACGACGCCCCGTTCCCGCGAGCATTCGTCCGATTATGCGCGACGAATGGCATGCCGCCGGCGAGAAAATTCTTTTCGTCGATGACATCGAAGACGCGGCGGAGTTGGCGCGTCTCGCGCACGTTGCGGCGGTCTGCGGCGTTTCCCGTTTTATTGTTTCCGAAAACGCCGTTCCCGCACTGATGAGTGCGGATGCGTGGAGCCTGTCGGCGGGCGCTTTGGACGCGCTCAAGGTCTATTCGACCGAATCGATGCCGGGCCTGCTGCGCATGATGCGCGACAAATTCTTCCTTGTCGGAGCCGTACGCGAGGGTGGACGCCGCATTGATTATTCCAAACCGATTGCATTTCCGGGGCGTCCGGTGGCGTTCTACGTCAGCGGCGCGGCCAACGGTGTTCCGCCGGAAATGACGTCGCGCTTTGATTATTTGCTGCATATTGCGGAACCGGCGGAAGCGTTGTTCCGTTATTCTCCCGCCGAAATTGCGACGCATCTGCTCCCGTGGCTGAACGCGAAAATCAAGAAACCGGGCGAAGGTTTTTTGGCCCGCAAAAAAGCGCGTCAGGGCAAGTAACACGGCAGGATTCGAGTGATGGAAAACGTATTGGACGGCGCATTTGTCGAAAAGGTGCTTGCGACGCATTGGCGCGGCGGGGACGTTCCCGGAAAGATTGCGGGAGCCGCAATTGATACGCGAAAAATTCAGGCGGGCGAAATTTTTGTCGCGATTAAAACCGCGAATCGGGACGGCCATGATTTTCTCGAAACGGCGCGTGAACGAGGTGCGGCAGGTGCGCTTGTCTCGCGTTTTATTCCGGAGGCGGCGCTCCCGCAAATGGTCGTTCCCGATACCGTGGCCGCCCTCCAAAAGCTTGCGGCGGCGCACCGCATCGAGAATTTTCGCGTCGGAAAAACCGTTGTCGGTGTGACGGGAAGTGTCGGAAAGACCTCGACCAAGGACTTGCTCGCTCTGATTTTTTCTCAGGAAGCGCCGACGCTTGCGACGGAGAAAAATCTGAACAATACACTCGGTGTGCCGCTCACGCTTCTGAAGCTTGATCCGGAAATTCACCGCTTCGCCGTCGTCGAAGCCGGCATGAGTATTCCCGGAGAACTGGGCGTCTCCGCGGGAATGATTTTCCCCGATGTCGCGCTGATTACCAATGTTAAGCCTGCCCATCTCGAAGGCTTGGGAACAATGGAAAATATCGCGCGCGAAAAGGCTTCGTTGGCGGCGGATGTGTACGACGGAACCGTAATTTTCAACGCGGATTTACTGCAATACGAAAGCTTCCGGAAAATCAAAGCCGCGTTTGCCGAGGTGCTGGTGCGCAGCGCGGAAGAGGCTGCGCAGGCGGAGGCGTGGATTCGGAGTGGCGAGGGAGCCGTCACGTATTTTGCGGATCGGGTTACCTGCGAAATTCACGACTGCGGAAACCATGTTTTTTATCTGAAACTGCGCAGTGCTGCAGACGGGAAAGAATCGGTTTTTGCCGTTCGCAACGTTTCGCGCGGTTTGGCGGAAAATGCGGCGCTTGCAATTTGTGCGGCAAACGAGCATGTTCCGCCGGAAAAAATCCAAGCGGCACTCGATGCATGGAAGCCGTCCGCCAATCGAGGCGAAGTGCGGGAACGCGCCGACGGCAGCAAGATTTTTGTCGATTGCTACAATGCCTCGCCGGCGTCGATGCTGGATTCGGCGGAAAGTTTCACAAGGCGTTTTCCGTCGGATGCGGGAAAGGAGCGGCTCTTTGTGCTCGGCGGCATGGGTGAGCTCGGCACGGAATCCGAGGCGCTCCACTACGGTGTCGGCGAAAAACTGCCGCTTTGCGCAACCACGGATTTTCTCGCGCTTTTCGGCGGAAATGCCGCTAAAATCGGGCAGGGCGCAATTGCCCGCGGCTTCCCGCAGGAACGCGTCCGCGTGTTTCCCGATATCGACGCATTGCGCGATTTTATCGCGGCGTTTCGCGGTGACGTCATGCTCAAAGGCTCCCGGGCTTTCGCCCTCGAACGCGCAATCCCGGAAAGCTGATAAAAAACGGGCGCCTCTTTCCGGAGACGCCCGCTATCACACACTAACTCTTTACTCTACTTAACTCTCTGAACACCAATTAAGCGAAGGCGCTTAATTTTTTTGTTCGAAAAAATTAGCCGCGGAGACGGGGAGAGAGTAAAGATTAAAGAAAAGGGATAGCGGATAACTGATAACGGATAGGGTTCTAAGGGCCGCAGGCGCTGGCTCGATGCTCGAAAAAAAAGAACGTCCCGGAACCCCGAGACGCTCTTTTCGTAATGCTTCCTCTGAAAAATGATGGAGCTTGCCTAAAGGACGATGTTGTCGATGAGGCGCGTGCGGGATTCCGTCATGCGCACGGCGACGGCGACCAGTGTGTTGCCGGTTTCGATTTTGTCCGCGGGAAGCATTGTCGAATTATTGACGATTTCGATGTATTCCGGCTCGAAAACGGCATCTTGGCCGAGGGCGTCCATGAAGTGTTTCGCGAGGGCACTTGCGTTGCTTTCCGTTTTCGCGAGTCCGGCAAGCGTTTGGAGCTCGGCATGGATTTGCGGCGCGGCGGCACGCTCGCGAGCGGTCAGGTATTGATTGCGCGAGCTAAGTGCGAGTCCGTCGGATTCGCGGACAATCGGACCGACGACCATTTCGACCGGAATGTGCAGGTCGCGCACCATGCGCTTGAGTACGGCAACCTGTTGAGCATCTTTCTGACCGAAGACGGCAACGTTCGGTTGGGCCAAATTAAAGAGCAGGTTGACCACCGTGCAGACGCCGCGGAAGTGAATCGGGCGGGAGCGGCCGCAAAGCCCCTGAGAGCAGGCGTGTTCGTTGACGAAAGTGCTCGCATCCGGGAAATAAATCGATTCGTTCGCGGGGGCAAAAACGATGTCCGCGCCGTGTGCCTCGCAAACCTGCTTGTCGGCCTCAAGCGTGCGCGGGTACTTGTCGTAATCCTCGTTCGGGCCGAATTGCGTCGGGTTGACGAAGACGGAAACGATGAGCACGTCGGCAAGCGGGCGGGCAATGTCCATCAGCGACGCATGCCCGGCGTGGAGATTCCCCATTGTCGGCACAAGCGCGATTTTTTTGCCTTGGGCACGGAGCTCAAGCGCAGTTTGTTGCAGGACTTTCGGATCGTGAACGACAATCATTTTTCAAAAAATTGACAAAAAGGATACGGGCTAAAACGGCATCCCGCGAGAAAAAAGGGTTTGACAACTTTGTCAGTCAACGATGTTATTCCCGAACGTTAAACAAAAACGACAGGTTTAAATGCGCAAGAGTAAGAGCAAAACAGAGATTAAGATTTTGAGCGCCGCGAAGAAGGTCTTTATGGAAAAAGGCCTGGAAGCGACGTCGATGGGGGATATTGCGGAGGAGGCGAAGATTTCCCGGCCGTCGTTGCACTATTATTTCCGGACGAAGGAAAACCTGTTTTTGGCGATTTATAAGGATATCCTTGAAGAATTTATGCCGGAACTCGGCGAGATTGTCCGCGGGAACGAAACCCCGGAAAACAAGGTTCGTCTTTTCGTTGAGCGCTACGTGAACCTGTTGGCGGAAACGCCGCTGGTGCCGCAATTCGTTTTTCGTGAAATTTCCCGTGACCCGTCCAATATCGCGAGCTTGTTTTTCACGCTTGAAGGGCAGTACGGCAACATTGCCTATACGACGCAGCTCCTCGAAAACTTTGCGAAGAAAAATAAAATTAAGAATTTCAACGCCTTCCAATATTGCCTTTCGGTTTACGGGCAATGCGTTTTCCCGTTTCTGACGCTTCCGGTTTTGAAGGCGACCGTTTTCAAAAAGAATCCGGAATTTTACGACGACTTCATCGCGCAGGTCAAAGACCACGTTACGCGCAGTGCGCTCGCCGCCTTGGGGATCTGAGCTTCCTCGCTCCAGCTTAAAGGCACCGACGCTCTTGGCTGTTCGGTTGCGTCGAAAATTTTACCGTTCACGGGTTTCCGCTTTTCCGCAGGAAATCCGTGATTTTGTTTGCGGGAAAATCATGTAATCGGGAGATGTTTATGGGAGGCGGTAAAACAAAAGATAACAATTAAACATTTAAAGACTTGTGTTTTTCGGAAAAACTCTTTGATGTGTAAAGCTCGAGTAGGGTGGGGTCTGTTTGCCTCGTCCGATTCACATCCAATCAAGGTTTTTATGAAAAGGAAAACTATTTCGCTGAATTACAGTCTTCGTCCCCGCGCCGAATCGGCTTCGCCGCTCATCGTTTCCGCTTCCGGCGACGTTATGCAACCTTTCCGGTGGTCTTCGGAGCATTACGATACTGAGCTTGGCTTAGTCTACTACAACTACCGACATTACTCTCCCTCGCTCGGTCGTTTTCTCTCCCGCGACCCTATCGAAGAGCAGGGCGGAAGAAACCTCTATGCGTTCGTGAAGAATAATCCTTTGCTGAGAATTGATTTAAAAGGTAAAAATTTTTGTAGCTTTCTTGAGAATGCGAAAAGTGAGGCACTTAAGGAGTTAGATGAAAAAATAGAGAAGCTAGCAGAAAAGCTTCCGGAAAAAACGGAAAAAGCAATCAAGAGAGCCATAGATCGAGAATACAGAAAAGCACTGGAGAAATACGGTCCTCCATTGGAGGATTACTCTTCCTTTAGCCTCTTCCCGAAGATTGACAGTGTATCACCTAGGGATAGTGGGTTTAGTGTTTCTTTTTCTGCGTATTTAACTTCGCCGGCACTTGTAACCGTAGATAAGCGTGATTACGCGATAAAGGGAAGTGTTGAGTGTAAAATAGATTATAGCGGCGGGGAGTTTGAACAGAGGGTAAATATAACCGATGATATCGGAATGTGCGGTGTCAGCATCGACATTGACTACCAACTGAATAAAAACTGGAGATTTAATTTATCTCTCGAGCATGAACATTCATACGAGGAAGGCTTTTCTGAAAGTGGGAAAGGTTCCATAAATTTTAATTTTAGGTACATAAAATAATGCTATTTAAGATTGCCTTAATCGCTTGTTTGTCGGTGTTACCTGCAGGGGCATACGAACTTCGTGACGTTTTCATTTCAGAGGTTGACACGTGGGGAATCCCTAAATTGGCAGAGAGAAAATCAGGGGAGACTATTTCCGGAAATTCTCTGAAGGAACTTTACAAGCTATACAGCACAACGGATTTTCATTCACAAAAAGAAGAGATTCTTAGCGGGAGTGACGTGGAAGGAATCATCGTACTTTGTGCTTTATGGGCATATATTGTTCCTGCCCAAGAACGGGCCGGTTTGAGGAATGAAATCATAGAGCGAACCTTAAAGATCGATTTAGAAAAATTAGATTCAGCGAACGAGCTGCTTTGCTCGGAGGCGTTTGAAAAATCTTTCAAGATTGATCCCAGACTCAATCTATTCCTTGGAATCCTTATCTCTAATCGAATCGGATTTCCGGTTCCGGCAATCGGAAACGATGTCGATGTGCACGGTCTCGAAGCAAAGGCTTCACTCGCTTTGCGAGTATATATGCTTAGTGTGGCTTCTGGGGATTTATCCGACCCGCATTTTGAAAGCTTTAAGGATGCATTCTATGCGTTCTTTCGACTCGCTAAATCCCAGGGTGCAATTGATCGTGCCCGCCTTTTTCTTTGGATTGAGGCATGTGAACTTGGAAATTTTTCTCTCCTTGTAAAAAATGCTAAGAACGTGGAAGAAATTGCGGAGCGACTGGGGGATAAGGATCCCGGGGTTCGTCTCGCTCGTGCGCTTTTGAAGAAAAATTCTAGTTGGTTTGAGTCGGAAATTATTTCGTTAGCGAATTCACTTTTCTCTCCCGCATATCCGTTTATGGAGGAAATTTATAGGAAGCGCAGTCAATTCTTAGATGCTGCTTTTTTTAGATACTTAACGATGCGCTCCCCTTGGAAATTAAATGAAATCGTAGAATACGCACCAACGGAAGGATTTGTAAGAGAGTTACTTATACCACGCTCAGAGCAGTTCTTTGACGATTTGATTCTGTCGAAGTCCTACGATGAAGCAAGCCGGTTCGGGGGGTACGTTACTTCCCTCTTGCGTCAAAATCCCTCAAAGCCGGAGAAGGGGAAGATTTTTTGTGAGAGAGTTTCAAGAGATTTAATTTTTCGGGGAAAAGATGTTTCGGCATATGGCATTGTTTCGAGACGGAAATTAACCGGGCGAGTGAGTTATATAAATCGGGAATTCGAGCTAAGGTACGCTGAATTGCTGTCCGAGAAATAGAGAAAATGTTTTCCGATTCGCTTGTAAGAGTCGCTGGAGGTAATAGCTTGTGCGGTGGATCGGGTAGGCACCATCTTTCTTAGGGTGTTTCAAGCGTTATACAATTCCACGCGACATTTGTCGTGAGGAAATGGCGTAGCACGGCGGATGTGCCGACGGCCGAGTGTTGACGCGACTAGCGTATCCGCGGGACGCAGGCGAGCAGGGCTCGGGTGTAGGCGTTTTGCGGATAGTCGATGACGGCGCGCGTCTCGCCTTCTTCCACCTTTTCGCCGTGGTAAAATACGCAGACGCGGTCGGCGATTTGTGAGACGATGCCGAAATTATGCGTGATGAGCAGGACGCTCATGCCGAAATGTTCCCGCAAACGGAGTAGCAAGTCCATAATTTGCTTTTGGATCGTGACGTCGAGCGCGGTAGTCGGTTCGTCGGCAATCAGAATTTTCGGGGAGGCGGCGAGGGCCATGGCGATCATGACGCGTTGCTGCATGCCGCCGGAAAATTCGTGCGGGAAGGCGTTGGCCAAGTCGGCGCGAATGCCGACGGCTT
The DNA here is from genome assembly GCA_045651325.1 of Candidatus Spyradenecus sp. Taxonomy (GTDB): domain Bacteria; phylum Verrucomicrobiota; class Verrucomicrobiia; order Opitutales; family UBA953; genus Spyradosoma. Next base: position 44,530 of record JAZRSB010000064.1, on the reverse strand, counting down.
CGAGGACTTCGCCGATGCGCGCGCGGCGCTCGCGTCCGTTCATCGCCGGCGCATGAATCTTCAGCATTTCCTCGATTTGCCAGCCGACGGAATAGGTCGGATTCAATGAACTGAGCGGATCCTGGAAAATATAGGCGATTTCCTTCCCGCGGATTTTTCGCAAGTCGCGTTCCCGCAATCCGAGGATTTCCTTGCCGTCGAGCTTTACGCTTCCGCGAACCGTGCAGGCGGGCGCTTCCGGGAGTAAGCCCGTGAGCGCCTGAGAGCTTACGGATTTTCCGCTTCCGCTTTCGCCGACGACGGCGAGGATTTCTCCCGCGTGCAAATCAAACGAGATGTTGCGAACGACCGGCGAAACATGACCGCGCGACGAAAAATCCACGCATAGATTGCGTACGGCCAAAAGCGGAGTTTTACCTTCTTTAAGCACGAGCCCTTAAGCTTTAACCTTTTACGCCTACTCCACGGCAAGCATCAGAGAGCTGAGTCCGCTACCGATGCCGAGCAGGGCGACCTTGTCGCCGCTGCGAATGGCGCCGGCTTCCCGTGCCAGCGTGAGTGTCGCCGGAAGCGAAACCGAGCCGACATTGCCGAGGCGGTCGAAGCTCTGCCAATCCTTGGCGCGGTCGAGTCCGAGTTTGTCGAAAAGGGCTGCCGTGTGTCGCACGCCGACTTGGTGCGTGATGACACGTGCGGGCGTATTTTCGTCCCAACCCGTTTCCCGTTTGAAGGCTTCCCAGCCGCGTGCGGCGAGCGCGATGCCCGCTTCGAGGAGCTTTTCGGAATCCGTTTGCATGGCGAGCGCGTTGCCGCTGGTGTCGCCTTCGCAGAGGCGGTTGGCTTCGGAATCCGTGGCGACGACACCGCCGAGCAGGTGCGGCGTGCCTGCGGGAACGAGCGAATCATGCGTGAGAATGGCGGCAACCGCACCGGCGCCGATGGTCAGATTCGCGAAATAGGGTTTGACGGAATTGCGCGTCAGCGTCGTGTCGGCGTTGAGTTGGGCAATCGTATTTTCGACGAGCGGACGTCCGTTTTCGCCGGAGCAAATCAGCGCGCGGCGGATCTGCCCGGATTCAATGAGCCCGGCGGCGACAACCATGGCGTTGAGGAAGCCGAGGCAGGCGTTGGAAACGTCAAAAATCTGCGTGCTTTGCGTCAGCCCGAGTAGCCCGTGCAGGTACGCGGCGGTCGAAGGCTCCAGGCGGTCGCGGCAGACGGAGGAGTGAATCAGCAAATCGATGTCTTCCGGACGCGTTCCTGCGAGCTGCATGACTTTCTTTCCTGCGAGCGCGGAGGCCTCGGACGGGCGGATCGGGTGCGACCAAAAGCGGCGTTCCCGAATGCCGGTCATGAGTTCGAGGCGGCCGTAGGGCAGTCTCAGACGTTCGTAAACGGGAGCGAGTTTTTGTTCCAAATCATCGGAAGTCCAAACTTCCGGCGGCAATTCAACTGCCATTTGCTCGATGGCGACGTGTGAAAATTTCATGCGTCCATCCTCGCGCAAAAGGAACGCCTAAGCGATTAAAAAAATAGAGATCGGGAAGAAACACCGCCGATTATCCGGATTCCCCGAAAAATCGACTCATCGTTCTGCGTGAAATGCCCGAATTCCTCTTTTCTCTTGAAAACCGTTTTTTTTTTGTAAGCTCAAACGAACTCGAAAACGGGGCGTTTTTGTCGCAGGAGCGCGATTGTTTCTGCAATGTTCTGATTTAAGAAAGGAGACTAAGATGAAACACTCAAAAATTCTGATTTTATTGAGCTTGGCGGCGAGTGTGTTTGCCGCTGTTCCCGCGTCGGCGGTTTCGTGGACAAACGACGCGCGCAAACCGCGGATTGTGCGCGAAGCCGAGCGGCGTGAGCGGGAACGGCAGGATTCGACTTGGACACCGGAAAACATCCGTAAAAATCCTGCGCTTTTCCTGCAGGAAACAATCGCGTCCTGCGATGTCTTGAAAGGCAAAATCGAAACTCAGGATATCGCGTTCATCCGTTTGAAGAAGCAGGCTGAACGCAAGGTTTCCGAAGCGGAAAGCTCGATTCGCCGTTACACGAAGTTTTTGAACGAAGCGAAAAAACAATACAAAGCCGCGAAAGAAAAAGACGCGTTTCCTGTCGTAATCAACGGCTTTGAGCTTTCGGAAGAAGAACTCGCAGAAAAAGTGGCCGACGCGCTCGAACGCGTGGAGCTCGCGAAAAAGCAAAAGGCGACAAACAGCGTCGTTGTCAAAAAAGTGAAAATCCGCCAAGGCGTTTTGAAAACGAAAACGCGGGAACTACGCTCGATCCGCCGCAAGCTCGTCCTGCAGCTGGAACAGGTGAAGATGAACGAAGCGCTCGGCGAAATCGACGAACTGACGGATGTCCTCGGCACGCTCAAAGATATGTCGCTCGAACTTTCGGAAGATCCGACGAAACTTTCGCTCGACGACATCACGGAAGAAGATCCCGATGCCGAACGCAAACAATCCGCCGAAGAATTCCTCGAAGGAGAGTAAGAACAATGAGCGATGATCAAATTCCGGGAGACTTGAAAAAGGAGGTCGTTGTTTCAGAAGAAATGATTGCGGGAAACCTTGCCGAGAAAAGCCTCGATTACTTTCACGATTCAATGAACAACGAGATTAGTCGACTTTGGCAAAGATCGATTTTTCTCGTGGCTCTTCTCGGGCTGATTTTTGCCGGATATGGAAATACGTTGTTGAAATTCTTCGATTCTGTGTGCCTTCATGAAAAGGGCCTCTTCGTGGATTCAGCTCTGAATTTTGTTTGTGTAGGAATATCATTTTTCGGAGTTCTCTTTTCTGCGCTTTGGATCATGATGATGAAAGGCTCCAAGGCATGGCAAGAGAAGTATGAACATACGCTTTTTAGTTTTATTGGAGGAAATGTCAGAAGTGCAAAACTTGCCACATTTGCGAAGTACGGTTTTGCACATGGCTACCTGAAAGCACTTGAAAAGGGAAAATTCAGCAACAGCCTTCTTAAAACCAAAAGCGGCGCGTATTCCGTTTCGAAAATCAACATTATTCTCGGAATCATTTCGTTGTTGTTTTGGATGATTGCGGGAGTTGTCCACTCCTTGTTTGTTCCTTGTGAATTTGGGTTGAAGATCGGGGGGCTTATGGGGGTATTTATACGATCTCAATTGTGGATGCCGGCTGTATTCGTTGTTGTTACGTGTTTTTGCGTGTGGATTTTGTCCAAGAGATGCAAGAGCTCTGTAATTCAAGAGAAACAGGATAATCCAGAAGAGTAGAAATAAGAACAATCGAAAATCAAACTCTCATGAAAATAAATAAACTATTAGTCTTGATTTCCGTAACGACATTACCGTTTCTCGCTGCGTGTATGAGTCCGACGGAAAGAATTGCTCACGGATTGAGCGCGGGAACGCTGACACAAGCGGAAGCTCGAAAGGCGTTTGATGATGGCGCGGAAGTTTCCGCTCATTTGCTGAAAGAAGCGACTGTTAAAGGGGAATTCGAGATTGTCCGCCTTTTCATCAGTAAAGGAGCGAATCCTTGGGAAATGAAAGATACAACAGGGGTGTTTTCGCTTTTTGATTATGCAACGCAAGGGAACGACAGCTATCTCCTTGGACTGTGCCTAGATGTCAAAGGACGTTGCCCGGAACTTGCAGAAAAGAAATCGACGGCATTTGTTGAGTCCGTGATTATGGCGCTTAGAGACCGCTCATTGATTGAAGAGAACGAGCTGAAATCCGTTCATGTCGAAGAGAATGTCGCCGTCAATATCCTCACTATGGAACGACTTGGCATGAGTAGAAGTCTCGAAGATGGACAGCAATCTGTCTGGCAAATTTGGAATTCGGGTCTGGCGTTAGAAACCAAGCCCAAGATGGAAGCTGTGCAAACGGAACGCCTCGAACGGAAACGCCAAGTCGAGCAGGAGCGCCAGCGCCTTGAAAAAGAACGCCTCGAGCGGGAACGTCGGGCGGAATTGGAGCGCCAAGAAAAGGAACGCAAGGAGGCGGCAAAAATGTGGGAGTCACTCGAAAAGAAAATGTTGCGAAGATCCATGAGAAACAAAGTATTTCTTTCGGAGAAGAAACTTTCGGAAGAAGAGCGTTCCCGCGCATGGGCACTTTTGGAAGCATTCGGAGAAGAACATATGCCTACGCTTACCGACCGTTGCAAAGAGGCGCGACAGCTTTTTCTCGAATCCAAGGTCAGTTTGGATGAGCTTGCAGTTGCTCTGCGTGCGGAAGGAATAAATATGGACGTTAATTCGGAATTCCTTTGGGGTGTTGTTGAAAGCGAGATATTCCCGGAAGAACTGAACGTGCGCCAGAAACAGGAAATCCGAGCCCGAAAAGGTGATAGCGAATTTTTCTTGTTTCTGCGCTGGTGGAAGAAACCGGAAATCCAATCCCAAATAAACGATATCTTTCAAGCGGCGGGAAACCGTTGGGTGGATTTGGCGACGGAATATTGGTGGCTACGCTATAAGCTGACGGATTTTTATTCGCAGTTTAAAATCGGTGCGATTACTCCGGATGATCTTGCTACGAAAGACGCGGAATTTGCAAAGGATAAAGAATAAAAATGAGGCTGAAGATTTTCTGGCTTTCTCCATTTGACAGCCTTACAGCCGACGGTAACTTCCGTCTTGTGAAAACCAAACCTGTTTAAATCAAAAATTCGTTATGAAAACTTTATCAAAATCTCTTCTTTTTGTCGCGGTCGCAACGTTTGGCATTCCCGCGTTTGCTGCACCGGAAAATCACGAAGCATTTGCTCGGGAATACGTGCCGGAATCGCAAGCCGTGTTTGAGCGCTTCCGTAAGGAATGTGCGGAAGCGAAAAAACTGCGCGAATCGCTTGCCGAAGATTTGCGCGTGATGAATCAGGCACTTGAGGACGATGCCGGATACTGTGCACTTTCCGAAAAAATTGCGGAGCTGGAGAAGCGCGAATCCGAGTGGGCAAACACAGTCAAAGACGCTTTTTTCAAGCACAAGGCGGGAATGGTCACGTCCGATAACCTTAGTGAAGCGGATGCCGTTCTTGCGAAGAAATCTATCGCTTGGGAAAATGACATTCTTGAAAAATTGGTTAAAAATTCCATTGCGAGGTTCGGTGTTCCCGTAACTGTGAAAATTCCGGGACGTAATTATGCGTTCGGGAAATACGAGGTTACACAGAAGCAATATGAAGAAGTGATGGGAAATAATCCGTCGGCTTTCAAAGGCAGAAATCTTCCCGTAGAGCACGTTTTATGGAATGATGCTGTGGAATTCTGTAAGAAGTTGACAGAGCGTGAACGCTTGCTTGGAAGAATTTCGCAAAAACAGAAATATCGCTTGCCGAGCTCCGAGGAGTGGGAACATGCTTGTCGGGCGGGAACGATGACGAGATATTATACGGGCAACACGGGGAAAGATTTGGCACGTGCCGGATGGTATCGGGGGAACAGTGGTAGTGGTGGGACTCAGCCTGTTGGACTGAAAGAGGCGAATGTGTTTGGCCTTTACGATATGCACGGGAACGTTTGGGAATGGACCTTAACTCCGGACGGTTCGAATCGTGTGTACCGGGGCGGTAGTTGGGACGACCTCGCGGATAACTGCGAATCGTCGTATTGGGACAGCAGTTCGCCGGAGTACAGGTACAAATACCTCGGCTTCCGCGTCGTTCTTTCCGAAGTTCAATAAATCCTTGAGGCTACCTCTAGAAATTCGTTTTTTAAGGCATTGTCCTAAGTTTTTTTCTTTCCGTTCGTCAGAGCCGGTGCGCCGGAGGTGCACTACATGGGCTAACCGCGGGTGCAGGCAACGCCGGAACCCGCGGATAGTCTATGAAAAACAAACGCCGCGAAGTGACGGGAGCAGACCCGTTTGCGTGCCTGCGGCGCAATGGAACGAACTGCGCGCCTCTGTAAACCTCTAAAAATGAATTTCTAGAGGTTCCCTTGAGCTTTGCGGAGCTATAGCGGCTCTTTGGGCGAGCGGGCGTAGAGGAGCCGCCCGCCGCAAAAGAGCCGAGGTTATGTCTTAAAATCCACGCGATTCCCGCTCCACGGGAATCGCTCCCAAAGAGCGTAGCGCCTCTTTCTTTACGCCTTCTTCCTATCTCGCTGGACGGGATAAGTTTCACGCAAAAAGAGCGTCTCGGGTGATCTGAGACGCTCTTTTTGTAATGTTTCCTCTAAAAAACGAATTTTAGAGTTTTCTTTAAGCCTTAAGCTCTAATCTTTAAGCTTTCTTTAGACTTTCTTCAGGTCGGCTTCCTTGGCTTTGAATGCCGCGTCGATAACGGCGATCCATTTGTCGGTGAGCGTCTGGATGTCTTTTTCCGTGCGCTTGCAATCGTCTTCCGAGGCGGCTTTGTCCTTGTTGATTTTCTTGACGAGTTCGAGGCTGTCGCGGCGGACGGCGCGGACGCGGACGCGGCCTTCTTCGGCGTAGCGATTGGCGACCTTGACGAGTTCGTTGCGGCGTTCGCCCGTCAGTTCCGGAACCGGGCAGCGGACGATCGTGCCTTGGACGGACGGCGTGAGGCCGATGTTGGCGCCGAGAATGGCTTTTTCGATGGCTTTGAGCAGGCCTTTGTCGAACGGCGTGATGACGATGGAGCGGGCGTCCGGCGTGGAAACCGTCGCGCAATTCTTCAGCGGCATCATGCTGCCGTAGGCTTCGACCAAAACGCCTTCGACCATGGACGGCTGAGCTTTGCCGGTGTTAATCGTCGAAAATTCGTGTTCGGTGTGGGCGACGGCTTTTTCCATCGCTTCGTTCGTGGAGTCGGTGATTTTTTTGAGCATATTTTTGAATTTTTAAATTAAAGGAAAAATGATTTAGCTGACGAGCGTGCCGATTTTGTTGTCGCCGAGCACGGCGCGTTCGATGGAGCCTTTTTCGTTCATCGAGAAAACCAGAATCGGCATTTTGTTTTCCTGGCAGAGTGCAAACGCCGTGGCGTCCATAACGCCGAGGTGTTTCATGAGTGCTTCTTCGTAGGAGAGTTTGGCGTAGCGTGTTGCCTTCGGGTCTTTCATCGGGTCGGCGGTGTAGATGCCGTCCACTTTGGTTGCCTTGAAAATGATGTCGGCGTGGACTTCGTTGGCGCGGAGTGCGGCGGCGTAGTCGGTCGTGCAGAAGGGGTTACCCGTTCCTGCGGCGAAGATGACGACGCGGCCTTTTTCGAGGTGGCGGATGGCCTTGCGGAGGATGAAGGGTTCGGCGACTTTGTCCATCGGAATGGCGGTTTGGACGCGGACTTCGATACCGTTCTTTTCGAGGCAATCCATGATGGCGAGGGCGTTAATCGTCGTTGCGAGCATGCCCATGTTGTCGCCCGTCGTGCGGTCGGTTCCGTTGTTTTTGGCGCCTGCGAGTCCGCGGAAAATGTTTCCGCCGCCGACGACGAGGCAGACCTGTACGCCGAGTGCGTGGAGGCGCTTCATTTGTTCGGCGAGATTTTTCAAAATCTGCGGGTCGAACGGATTGCCCGTTTCGTAGTTTTTCAGAGCTTCCCCGGAAATTTTCAAAACGATGCGTTTGTATTTCGGGAGTGTTTTTTTCGCGGAAGTTGTGCGTGCCATGGTGTCTATTTTCTAAAGTTTTTTAATCGGGTCAACAGCGTTCCCGTTGATTTCGTCGTTATCGTCGATCGGATTTTCGTCGTCTTCGTAGCTGTCCGGGGCGTCGTAGTAGTCGTCCGATGCGCGTTCCTCTTCGTCTTCGTTTTCCCGGCGGTGTGCTTCGCGGATGGCTTTCAGCAGGCGTTTAATGCGTTCCTGTGTTTCCGCAACCGATTGCGAGTGCAGGTTGTAGCGAATGACGAGCATGCGGCAAACCACGGTGACGACGACGACGATAAAGGCGGCTGCCGTCGGCGGGATTACCTTGTAGAGGAAGACGAACAGGGCGCTGGCGATTACCGCGATGCCTGTATAAAACTGCCCTGGCTTGAAAACCATCGGTTCGTCGCGGGCGACGACGTCGCGCAGCAGGCCGCCTCCGACGGCGTTAATCATGCCGATGCCGATGGCGACGGGGACTCCTAATTCGTACGCGAGTGCTTTATTGGTTCCGAAGACGGCGTAAAGCCCCAAGCCGGCGGCGTCGCAGAGGATAATGAAATTATCGAAGCGCATGAAGTATTCGCCGAAATACATGCCGAATAGCCACGCGGCCGTGAGTGAAATGATGTATCCGCTGTCGGAGAATAAGGGCGAAATATCTGTTTGGATGCAAAGCCCGTCACGGAGCAGGGCGCCGCCCATTGCCGTAATGCCCGCGAGCACGAATGCGCCGACGAAGTCGTAGCCCTTGATGCGGGCCGTCACGGTTCCCGTGATGCCGAAGACGAAGACGGCGGCGTAGTCAATCCAGACCGGCAGGACGAGTGTGTCGGCGGTGAAGCCGGAGTGCAATGCCGGCAAAATCGTATCCAGATTTTCTGCAAATTTTCTCAGGATGAGAATTCCGGCAATCAATGAGACGATGATGAAAATCGTGCGTCGGTTAAACATAGAGAATATTTCTCAATATTTTGTGCGCCGCCGTCGGGAACGCAAGGAAAGTTCGCAGATTTTCAAAAGAAAAAAGGGGGGAAGCGGGAGCCCCGGTCTCCGTGCATCGTTCTCGGTTTGCCGGTTTACACTTTCTGCCGGTTTTGCTTTCTCCTGCGGACGGCGCAGAGGGTCAGCGCTGCGAATCCGGCTAAGAGGCCGAAGGCGGAGGGTTCGGGAATCACGAGGAAGAAGTTTCCGGATTCGATGACGAAATCGTAGCCGGCCAAATCTTGCCACTCTCCGGAGTTGCTGTCGTACCAGCCGATACGTGCGTCGGCGGTGTTGAATTCCAACGCGGATTCCGAGGCGAGCTTCAGCGAAGAGCGATCCGCCGCATTGCCTTTCGTCAATAGGTCGGAAACGTCGATAAAGAGTCGGGCGTCTTGCGTGATGACGATTTTTCCGGCTTCGGAGGCCGTGATGAGTGCACGCCCCGTTTGTCCGCTGTTTTCTGCGCCGACGACGAGAGTCAGCGTTTGCGCGGCCGTCGAGAGCACGACGCGTTGCTCGAGGGAGAGTTCGGCGCCGCTTCGGACGACGATGGCGCCTGTGCCCAAAGCGCTTGCGTGCGCGGCGATGAGTTTGCCTGCGACGAGGGTGGTGCCGCCGCTGTGGGTGTTTGCGCCGGAGAGTTTCAGGGCGGCTTCACCCAAGTCGAGGCGAAGGCTGCCCGCACCCGAAATCGTGCCTGCGTAAACCTGCTCCGCCGTCGTTTCCGGTGCGTAATTCACTTCCATCAAGGAAGCCTTTCCTTCGAGGACGACATTCCCCTTCAGCCCGTAAAATTCCCGAATCGAGTAGGTGTCTTCGAGCTCGTACCCGCCTTCGATGTACTCGTATCGGCTTCGGACGCCTTCGTTCATGACGAATTTTCCGCCGTCGCGTACGGTGACGGTTCCGTCTAAGCGTGCGTGCGAGCCGAGTTGCAGTGTTGCGCCGTCCCGGACTTCTATGTCGGCGGCCGCATCGGCGTAATGCCAATCATTCGCGCGGATGAGCCGGTCGGCGTTGGTGCCGTCCTCCGAGCCGAGCGCGTGGACGGTATTGCAGCCTTGGAAAATCAGCGTGCCGCTTTTCGCGGAGATGCCGCTGTCGGGGTTGTTTTTCAGGTTTGTGAAGACTCCGCTGAGCGTGAGCGACGAATCTTTTCCGCCGTCGTAAATAAATTTCAGCGAGCCGGAACCGCTGTCTTTGAAGGCTCCGAGGAAGTTTCGGTGACCGCTTTGCGTGAAGCTTAGTTCCGTGTGCCCTTTGCCGTTGTAAATGACGCCTTCTTCCGTCAGCGCATGGATGGTAAACCCTTCGGCGGACGCGGCATGGTCGTTGTTCCAGACCATGGAATTTCCGTTCATGTCGAGCGTTCCGCCGCCGTTGCCGAAAGTGAAATCGCGATAAATCTGCCCGATATCTTTGATGATAACGGTTGTGCCCGTGTTCGCCAGTACGTTGTAGGCGGCGTAGCCCGCGCCGGAAAGCTCATATTCCAAATAGGTTTTCCCGTTGCCTCCGAGGTTGAGCAGGACATCGTTGCCGTAAGAATCATTGTCATTCCCGTGCAGATACAAATCGCCGTCGCCGATTTTACGCCATTCCCGCGTGTAGAGTGCTTTCGAGGAGTTTTTTAAATAAACGTGAAGCGAGGTATTTTTGTCCACGATGTAGCCGGCGGAGTGAAGTTGGAAGCCGCTGTCCGATTTCATTTCGAAACTCGCATGGCTTTGCGTTCCTGCCGCGAAGCGGACGTAGCCGATTCCCAAATCGACATCGGCTTCGTTGACGTAAATCGTCGTCTTGGCGCTTCCCGCCTCGAAGATGAGATTTTCCGAATAATACAAATTCAGGTACGGATCGTTCACGGCGGCCGTCGTTGCTTTTTCGACGGCGAGGTAATTGTCTTTGTTGACGGTATTGGTGTCGTCGAGACTCTGGTAGGCGTACCAATTGGCTTTATCGCGTACGTTGTTGAGTCGATTCCAGGTGTAGGTGCCCGACGGCATGCCGATGAATTGTACGTTGCCGTTTGTGCCGCCGCTGACGATGCCGTAGTCCAATCGCGTCCCCGTCGTGAAAGCTCCGTAGCTGCCGTAAGCGCTTCCGCTGATTGTCTCGCCGGCATTTGTTACGGCTTCGATATGGATGTCGGAGTGGCCCGTTGTAATCTTTTTGTCGAACTGCGCCATCGTATCCAGCGTCCATTGCCCGGCCGTGTAGATGTTTGTTAATGTCCCGTTCGAGTGATATTCCGCGGAAGCTCCCAAGTATTGATAGACGACCTTGTTGTTGACCACGTTTTGCACCCAGACCGGGCTGCCGGAGTCTCCCCCGGCGCAATTCGAGGGCAAATTTGCCTTGGAATAATCGTTCCACGACCAGCCGATGCCGTTTGGCGAATAATTAATCGTATAACTGATTTTGGACGCGTCCGTGCCGGAAACATTGTCGGTGACGCTTCCGCTTGTTACGATTCCGCCGACATTGTATTGGTATTTGTTCGCGCAGAGGGAAGTGATTGCCCCGCTGTGATCGACGACATAGTGCTGGCCGGAGGCCGATCGGTAGAGAGGCGTGCCCGCCGAAACCCAACCCGTATAAACCGTCGATAGTGTGACGTCGGTGACAATTTTGTTCAGGCGTGTGATTTTATAATCCGCATGGCCGTTTGCGCTCTTGGGAATCCATTGGAAATCCGAGTCCATCTGCGAGGTGTACTCCATACCGTTTCCGGAAATGCGGTAGCCGTTGTCGGCGTATTCGATTCCCGTGTAAACGACGGCGTTGCTATTGCCCACGTTGCGCGCGGAAAAGGTGGTCGTCGGGTCGGTGCCGACATGCTGAACCGAGGCGATGAAATTTACGCCGATGCCCGCCGCGAAGCCTTCGTCCGTTTGGCTTGAAAAACTCGGCATGTAGTCGATGGGGTAGCTTTCTTGGCCGCCTTCGTAACGGATTTCGACGCCGTTGCGGTTCAGGTGTCCCAAGAGCGCGCTGAGATTGCCGCTTTGGTAGCGCCCGCGGTTTTGTGCGAAATCCGTATAGGTCACAATCGAGACGTCGCTATGCAGGTACGAGGCGAGCGCAGGGACGCTGCCGAGCAAAGACGCGGAAGCTGCCGCAATTAAAAACAGGGGGCGAATTCGGGAGACGGGGGAGATCGGAGAAATCATTGCTTGGGGGGAGGTGTACGCATTTTCTCAAATTACAATCCGAGCGTTCAAGTAGAAATTTGCTGTTTGGTTGGAATTTGATGTGTTTTTTTTGTTAATTGTGACAAAATTATTCAATTTTCTGGCACGGGTTTTGCTGACGCTTACAGGTATTATGGATTTCAATAAATTTACCGAAAAAAGCCGCGAAGCCATCGCCGCCGCACAGACGATTATGACCGAGCACGGAAATCCGATGCTCGAAACCTGGCACTTGCTCGCCGCCTTGCTCAAGCAGGACGGAGGCATTGTTCCCGCGCTTCTCGCAAAGATGAAAATCGACGTCAACGGGTTTTCCCGAAACGTTGAACGCGAGCTCGCGCGCCTCCCGCGTGTCAGCGGCGGCGGAAACGTACAGCAGGGGGCCGCTTCGGGAACGGTCCAAAAAGTACTCGGCAAATCCGTGGACGAAGCCCGTACGCTCAACGACGATTTTGTGAGCACGGAGCACCTTTTCCTCGCGCTCATCGCCGCCGCCCCGGAAATGAAGGAATTTTTCAAGGCTTTCGGCATTACCCGCAATACTGTGCTTGCCGCTCTCAAGGAATTGCGCGGGAACCAGCGTGTAACCACGGACAATCCGGAAGCGACTTACGACGCGCTCGGTAAATATGGTGTCGATCTGGTCGAAATGGCGCGTAAGGGCAAGCTCGATCCCGTCATCGGACGCGACGAGGAAATCCGCCGCGTCATCCGCATTCTTTCCCGCAAAACAAAGAACAATCCCGTGCTCATCGGCGAACCCGGCGTCGGCAAAACCGCCATCGTCGAAGGTTTGGCGCAGCGCATCGTGCGCGGCGACGTTCCCGAAGGCTTGCGGGACAAAACCGTGTTTTCCCTCGACATGGGGTCGCTCCTCGCAGGAGCGAAGTACCGCGGAGAATTTGAAGAACGCCTCAAAGCCGTTTTGACCGAAATTAAAAAATCGGACGGGCGTATCCTGCTCTTTATCGACGAACTCCACACGCTTGTCGGCGCGGGAAAAACCGACGGCGCAATGGATGCCGGCAACATGCTCAAGCCGATGCTGGCGCGCGGCGAACTGCATTGCATCGGCGCGACCACGCTCGAAGAACACCGTAAATACATCGAAAAAGATGCCGCCCTCGAACGCCGCTTCCAAAGCGTCCTCGTCGAACCGCCGAGCGTCGAAGATACAATTTCGATTTTGCGCGGTTTGCGGGAACGTTTCGAAGTTCACCACGGCGTGCGCATCATGGACAGCGCGATGGTCGAAGCCGCCGTACTTTCCAATCGCTACATTTCCGACCGCTTTTTGCCGGATAAGGCGATTGACCTCGTCGATGAAGCCTGCGCGCAAATCCGCACCGAAATGGATTCCATGCCGGAAGAGCTCGATTCGCTTTCCCGCCGCGTCATGCAGCTTGAAATCGAAGAAACCGCTTTGAAAAAAGAGACGGATGACGCATCCCGAATCCGCCTCGAAGCGCTTCGCAAGGAATTGACCGAAGCGCGTTCCGAAGCTGCTGCCCTACGCGCACGCTGGGAAGCGGAAAAAGAAAGTGTCGGTAAAATTCAGAAAATCCGCGCCGAACTCGAAACCGCGCGTCACGATGCCGAAGCCGCCGAGCGCTCCCGCGATTACAATAAAGTCGGCGAATTGCGCTACGGAAAAATTCCTCAGCTCGAAGCGGATTTGAAAAAATACGAAAAAATCGCCGAGGAAAAATCCGGCGGGAACGACAAACTTTTCCGCGAAACGGTTTCTCCCGACGAGATCGCAGAGGTCGTTGCGCGCTGGACGGGCATTCCCGCAACCAAGCTACTTGAAGGCGAAAAACAGAAACTGCTCGGGTTGCAGGACGAGCTCGAAAAACAGGTCATCGGACAGGAAGAACCCGTGCGCCTCGTTTCCGAAGCGATACTGCGTTCCCGCGCCGGCGTGCAGGATCCGCGCCGCCCGGTCGGCAGTTTCCTCTTCCTCGGGCCGACGGGTGTCGGGAAAACCGAGCTCGCCAAGAGCCTCGCCCGTCAGCTTTTCGACAGCGAAGACGCGATGATTCGCATCGACATGTCCGAATACATGGAAAAACATGCCGTGTCGCGCTTGGTCGGCGCGCCTCCGGGCTACGTCGGTTTTGAGGAAGGCGGGCAACTCACCGAGGCTATTCGCCGCAAACCGTATTCCGTTGTTTTACTCGACGAAATCGAAAAAGCCCATCCGGATGTTTTTAACATCCTGTTGCAAATTCTCGACGACGGACGCCTGACCGACGGACAGGGGCGCACGGTTGATTGCCGCAACGCCGTGTTCATCCTCACCTCCAATATCGGCTCGCGCTTCCTCGTCGAAGGCGTGGAAAACGACGCGATTCCGGAGCGCGTGCGGGAACAGGTCATGGCGGAATTGCGCGCCGGATTCCGTCCGGAATTTTTGAACCGTATCGACGACATCGTTTTGTTTAAACCGCTTGGCTTAAGACAGATTTCCGCGATTGTTGACCTGATGATCTCAGCGCTCAATAAACGTTTGGAAGAACACCGTATCACGGTAGAGCTTGATGAATCCGCTCACGCATGGATTGCCGAAAACGGCTACGATCCCGTGTACGGAGCACGCCCGCTACGTCGTTTTATTCAAAAAGAAATCGAAACGCCGCTTGCCAAAGCCATCATCGGCGGAAAGGTGGCAGACGGGCAAGACGTGCGCTTTACCCGATCGGATACGGGCTTGGCGCTTTCCGCAGAGTCGCGTTCCTAAGTTGTCCGGGCTGTCCTTTGGGTGGCGCGCCTGCGTTGCCTAAAGGCTTCTCAGGGCGGCGATGGTGCCGATGTTCAGGTCGCGAATGCTGTCGAGGACGACATCGGCGCCTGCGCGTTCAAGCAGGACCTTGGGATTGATCGTGGACAGGGCGACGGTTTTCAGGCCGACGGAACGGGCGGCTTCGATGCCGGCAAGCGTGCTTTGTACGGCGATACACTCTTCCGGAGCGCGTTCCATGGACTTCGCGGCGAGCAGGAAGGCTTCGGGTTCCGAAACCGGAGTCTGAACATTGCCGTGGGCGATGACCGTCGGGAAATAGCTCTTCAAATCCAAAAGTTCCAAAAGCCAGGTGATTTCTTCGCGGAATGCGGGACAGGCGACGGCGCAGGGAATTTCGCGGTCTTTCAGCGATTGAAGCAGGGCGCGGGTGCCCGGTTGCGGTTCGGCGGCTTCCTGCGTCAGAATCTGGTGGAGGAGAGCGGCTCTGCGTTCGGCAAGCTCGCGAATGCGTAGCGGATCAGAACTCCAGTTTAAAACCTTTGCAATCGTGAAGCGGCAGCTGTGTCCGAAACTTTTGAAAAGATAGCCCGGAGCAAGCTCAAGGCCGCATTCGGCGGCAAGCATTTCCCAGCTGCGCTTGTCGTATGCGGTAGCGTCGAAAATGACTCCGTGCCAATCAAAGATAACACCGGTGTTCATGGGGAGGGGCGTAGATAGAGTAGAGGTGAGAAAGAGAAGCACCCCTTATATAAAATTTTTCGTCAAAAGAAAATTCAAAAATCCGCCGCCTGCTTCTTCCCCCTGTAGAACGCACCGGCAGATGCCTTTTTGCCGAACCGCGGACGGCCTTGCGCGAATCCGGATTAAGCTCTCGGAAGGCTCGGCGCTATTCGTCGTCCACGAAGTTAAGAGCCATTTCCTCGTCGCTGCGTTCCCGCTTGAGATTGACGAGCGGGACGAGTGCGGCCATGAGGGCGAGCGTCACGATCATGGCGCCCCAACCGACGACGTCGTGGACGGTTCCGAGCGTGAACTCCGCGCTTTCGCTTGCGTTGCCGAAAAAGTCGAATTCGAGCGATTCCGAGCCGTTAAACGAGGCCCAGAGCGTGAGAAAGCTCGAGCGCATGACATTGAGCAGGAGGGCGAAAACAATCGAGAGGGCGACGAAGAAGACCTTTTTGGTCCAGCTGTGCATGAAGACGGCGGCGAGGAATGAGCCGGTGAAGAGGCAGGCGGTCAGCGAGCGCACGCCGGAGCAGGCGTCTTCGACACCGACGCGGTCGCCGCCGGGAAGCAGAATGGTGTTGGCTTCTTGTGTCAGGTCGAATCCGAGGAAATTCATCAGGTGAACGACGGTCGAGGTGACATTGGAAAGCAGTAGCGTTTTAATCTGACGGTCCACCAGAAAGGTGAAGGGACCGGAAATCATCCAAACGCAGATCGGGAAGACGAGGAGGAGCAAGAGGCGTGTACGCGTGCGCAGGTCTTGCGGTTTGCCCGAGAGCGTTTCGGAACCGGCGAACCAGGCGAGTCCGAAGCAGAGTCCGACGAAGCCCGCCGTGTTTTGGTAGGTGGTAAAGGCGTCGAAGCCGTAAATGGCGGAACCGACGGCGCCGGAGGCAAACAGCAGGGCGGAGAAGGCCGTTCCGGCAAAGAAAATCAGGTTCAGCCACGCGGGAACGGGCGAGCCGGCTCGGGCGGCCCAAGCGGGGAGCTGAAATTCGTCGTTCGCATCCTCTTCATCCGGAGTCCCCGTGAAGACGCGTTTAATCTTGTGCCAGCGTTCCTTGATGACGAAGGCGCTGAAGAACGGAACCAAATAGCCGAAAAGGTAGTCGTCTTTGGAGTTCCAGCATTGGACTTGGTCGAAAAGCAGGACCGCGCAGGCGAGCAGGGCAATGCCGACATACCAAAGCGGAGAAAGAGCGTCGGTAGTTGTGTCGGATGTTTTTGAGGTTTCCATAAAGCTTGAATTAAAACACGAAATTCCCTCCGGCGGGAATACTATTTTTTCTGCGGCGTTTATTGCTTGCCGATTTTTGGTAAATGATACATTCTCCCTCACTTAATCATCTTTTTATAACGTGAGAGAAGAATATCTTAGACAAGCTAACAAGGTCGTTAAGGACCCGAACATTCTGATCAACGTCGTCTCGCGCCGCGTTCACCAGCTTCAGCACGAAGGCATGGAACCGCTCGTTGACACGCTCGAAAAGCTCGCGCCGGAAGATATCGCATTGCGCGAAATTATCGAAGGAAAGCTTTCTTTCGAATTGCCGGACGATTTGTTGCAGTAATTTGTAAGATGTGAATTTTCGGGGCAGGTTTTCCTTACGGGAAGGACCTGCCTATTTTTTTAAGTGAGCAAGAAAAAGGACAACAATAAGCAGGCGGAGATTCGCAATCCGAAGGCTTCCCGCGATTACGAGCTCGGCGAACGCTATGAGGCAGGGCTCGTTCTGACGGGGACGGAAGTCAAGGCCTTGCGCGCGGGGCGTGCCAATATCGCGGACGCCTTTATTCGCATCGATTCCGATAATATCCCGACGCTTTATCACGCGCATGTTTCCGAATACGATTTCGGAAACACGAACAATCACAACCCCTACCGCCCGCGCCGCCTTTTGCTTCATGCAAAGGAAATTCGCAAGATTCAGGCCTCGATTCAGTCCGGCGGGATGTCGATCGTGCCGCTGAAGATTTATTTCGCACACGGTCTGGCGAAATTGCAGCTGGCCGTCGGGAAGGGCAAAAAGCTCTTCGATAAGCGAAACGATATTAAAAAGCGGGATGACGAGCGCTATATCCGCCGTGCGTTGGCGGCGCGACGCTAAATAAGCCTTGACTGGCGCTTTGTAAACAGTAATCTTTATCCTTTACTGTTAATTTGGATATGAAAACGAAAGTAACGAAAAGCAAAACGACGAAAAAGGCCACCGAGAAAGCGGCTCCGAAGGCAAAAACGGCTGCGGCGAAGACGGTTGCCAAAGTTGCCGAAAAACCGGTCGCAAAGCCGGCGGAAGCGCCGAAGAAGGCCTGTGCGGCAAAGAAAGTTTGCGAAAAGAAAACGACCGCGAAGAAGACTGTCGCCAAGGCAAGTCCCGCAAAGCTGAAGCTGACGCGCATCGTTGCGCATGTCAATGTCGGCTGGGGCAAACAGCTCTACATCCGCGGCGAAGGCGCCGGCCTGAGCTGGGAACAGGGCATTCCGATGCTCTGTGAAAACGACACGGAATGGCATTGGGTCGCAGAAACGGACGTTTGCCCGATTTCCTTCAAGTTCCTCATCGACGACAAGGTTTGGGCTCTCGGCGAAAACATCACCATCAACGCCGGCGACGTTCACATCTCCGAACCGAGCTTCTAATTTCTTTTTCGAAAGACGAAACGCGCAGCTTTACCGCTTGCGCGTTTTTTTTGTCCTCCGAGGCTCTTTCCGCTCCCGGAGAAAAAGACGCAAGCCCGTAAAATAAATTGCCCGACCGACGGAAAGTTTCTAAATTTAGCCGCTAATATTATGATGAGTTCGACTTCAAATGATCGGATATTGACGCGCGACGTGGACGCGACGGTCGTGCCTTCGGGAGATGCCGCATTTTTGCCTGCGGGAACCAAGGTCAATATTACCCACCGCCTCGGCGGGAATTTCACCGTCGTTTGCGATGTCGGCATGTTCCGTATTCTCGGAAAGGACGCGGATGCGCTCGGCGAAACCCAAGAAGCCGCATTGGGAGCGGATGCCGGGGAAACGACGCAGTACGGCTCTTACGGCACGGCTGAGCACCCCGGTCATGTCGGCGAACCCGACAAGGAGGCGCTTTGGGCGGCTTTGCGTTGTGTTTACGATCCGGAAATCCCCGTCGATATCGTCAATCTCGGTTTGATTTACAAGCTCGAAGTCCTTCCGCTCGGCGATGAGCGTTATTCGGCGCAGGTGGCGATGACGCTGACGGCGCCCGGTTGCGGCATGGGGCCTGTTATGGCGGAAGATGCCCGCAATCGGCTTTTGACGGTGCCCGGTATTAACGAAGCCCGCGTAGAGATCGTTTTTGAGCCGCCGTGGAATCAGGATATGATTTCCGAGGAAGGCAAGATGGAGCTCGGGCTTATTTAGCCGGACGTGTATTATAATCGGCGCGGGACGGAATTCGGGAAATGACTTTTTCTAAAATGGATGCGGCAGCTCTCGCGCAATGCCAACGGGAACTCGGCTCGCGACTTCCCGTTTTTTATGTCGAAAGTACGGGAAGTACAAACTCGGATGTCGCGGCAATGCTGGCTTCGGGAAAATGCCGGGGCGATTTCGCGCTCGTGGCCGACACGCAAAGCGCGGGGCGCGGTCGCATCCCCGGACGCCGCTGGGAAAGCCTGCCCGGCAACATTTTTTTGTCCTGCGGTTTTTCTCCGCGCGGGATTCCGTCGGCGCGTCTGGCGAATCTGACTCTATGGTTCGGCGTCTCCGTCGCAACCATGCTTCGGGAGAAATTTGCCGTGCCCGTGCTCGTGAAGTGGCCGAACGATATTTGGTGCAACGGGCGCAAGATGGCGGGCATGCTGACGGAAGCGCATGCGGATTCCGGAGGGGTGCGGAGCATCATTTTCGGTATCGGGCTGAACGTCAATTTGGATGCGGAGGCTCTGCCGCAGGCTCCCGGATTGCGTGCGACTTCGCTGAAGGCGGAGCGCGGAGAAGCGCTCGACATTAATCGGGTTTGTGCCGAACTCCTGTTCGCGCTTGAAAATGCCTATGCCGACTTTCTTGCGGGAACGCATGCGGAAAAACTCGCTCTTCTTTGGAAAGATGCGGATTGCCTTTACGGACAGCGCATCGTTGCGACTTACGGCAACGAACGCATCGAAGGAATCGCCGCCGGAATCGATGTCGGCGGGAATCTGCTGATTCGTACGGACGCGGGAACGCTGCGCACCTTCTCCGCCGGCGACATCAGCCTCGGAAGTGCTTCCCGCCTTTGATAATTACCGTTTGGTCTAAACGGCTTTGGAGTGGCGGTTTTGGGTGCCGCTTCGGAAATAGGCGTCGAAGGGCAGGGCGATGTTGCGGATGAACATGCGTCCGACGTGCGTGACGGAGAAACCGTTCCCGTCTTCCCGGAATGTGATGAGACCGTCGGCGGCGAGGGCATCCAACTTTGCGATTTCGGCGGCGTAGCGGGTTTTGAAATCGAATCCGAAGCGCTCCGAGAGACGCGTGTAATCCAATTCCAAATTACACATGATGGCGGTAATGATTTCACGGCGACGCAAATCTTCTTCCGTCAGAATAAGGGCTTTAATCTGCGGGAGAGAGCCCGCCGCCACGCGCGCTTCGTAGGCATCGAGCGTTTTTTCGTTTTGGGAAAAACTGCGTGCCGACTGCGAGATGGAGGACATGCCGAGGGCGACGATGGGAAGCCCGGCGTGGGTTGAGTAACCTTGGAAATTGCGTTGCAGGCGGCGTTCCCGCAGGGCACGGACAAGCTCGTCGTCTTCGCGCGCAAAGTGGTCCAGCCCGATATAGACGAAGCCGTTGCGCGTGAGCTTTTCAATGATGGTTTTCAGCAGGGCGATTTTTTCGTCGGGCGAGGGCAGGCCGCCGCTTTGTTCCAACAGCTTCTGTTGGGGTTTGAGCCAAGGGACGTGCGCATAGCTGAAGACGGCGAAGCGGTCCGGTTGCAGCGCGAGCAACTCGTCGAGCGTGGTTTCGTAGCTTGCCGTGCTTTGGAAGGGCAAACCGTAAATCAAATCGAAATTAACGGAACTGAAGCCGCTTTCGCGCAACCAGCGGACGGCCTGTTCGATGAGCGGCTTGGGTTGGACGCGGTGGATGGCGACCTGGACCTTCGGATTTAAATCCTGGACGCCGAGCGAGGCGCGGGAACAGCCGAGGCGACGGAAGGCTTCGACGATTTCGCGCGTCAACGAGCGCGGATCGAGTTCAACGGAGATTTCGGCATCCGACGTGAAAACGAAATCGGCGCGGAGCATCGCGGCGATGCGGTCGATCTGGGCCGGCGTCAGGGCGCTGGGTGTCCCGCCGCCGAAGTGTAGCTGGGCGACGGAGAGTGTTTGCCCGTCGGGCGCGAGTTGCTTTTTCCAAAGAGCGATTTCTTTTTCGAGAAAGTCCAGATAGCGTTCCGCCGTCGCTTCGTCGCGCGCGGGAACGGTCGTGCAGCCGCAGTACCAGCAAAGCGATTTACAAAAGGGGATGTGTATGTAAACGGAGATGACGTTCCCGCCGTCGGCGATGTCCTGTCGCATGACCTCGAATACGGCAGCGTCGGCGACGGCATCCCGGAACTGCAGGGCCGTGGGATAGGACGTGTAGCGGGGCGCGGGAACGTTGTATTTTTTGACGAGGTCGAGATTAACCTCCAAAGCGTTTTTCATAGTACCGGATTAAAACGTTTTCTTTGTGCGGCGGGAACGCAAAAATAGGGCTTGCGCAGCGCGTCAGTTTCGTAGAAGCTTAGAACCAAGTCAGGTCCCGGGCAACGAATGCCGGCGAACCCCGTCAGATCCGGAAGGAAGCAGCGGCAGTCAGGTTCCTCGTGTGCTCCGGTCAACCTGGCGTTTTTTGTGCCCGGAAATAAGCATGTGTCTGCGTGCGACGGACTTTTTGAGATTTTACTTTTCCCGGGCCGAGATGCGGAGTAGGATTTCCCGCTAATTATGAACCACGAATTGCTTAACGCCAACAAGCGTCTTCCCGACAGCAAGGGATTTTTCGGCCGTTTCGGCGGCTCTTTTGTTCAGCCGGAACTGCAAGCGCAGATGGATGAAATCGCGCATGCTTACCATACGATTTGCCGCTCTCACAACTTTGTCCAGGACCTGCGCAATATCCGCAAACACTTTCAGGGACGCCCGACCCCGGTTTACTACTGCAAGAACCTGACGGAAAAAGTCGGCGGCGCACGCATTTATCTCAAGCGCGAAGACCTCAATCATACGGGCGCGCACAAGCTCAATCACTGCATGGGCGAGGCCCTGCTTGCGAAATATCTGGGCAAGAAAAAGCTCATCGCGGAAACGGGCGCCGGGCAACACGGCGTTGCGCTCGCGACGGCCGGGGCGTACTTCGGTATTCCCGTGGAAATCCACATGGGCGAGGTCGATATCAAAAAGGAATACCCGAACGTCATGCGCATGAAGGTGCTCGGCGCGAAGGTCGTTTCCGTGACGCGCGGCGACAAGACCCTCAAGGAAGCCGTGGACTCCGCTTTCGAGTCTTATCTCGACGACCCGGTCAATTCCATTTACTGCATCGGTTCCGTACTCGGGCCGCACCCGTTCCCGCTGCTCGTGCGCGAATTCCAGCGCGTTATCGGTATTGAAGCCCGCGAGCAATTCTTCGAAATGACGGGGGAAATGCCCGACAATATTTGCGCCTGCATCGGCGGCGGATCCAATGCGGCCGGCTTCTTCCACGCTTTTGTCAACGACCCCGTCGAAATTTACGGTGTCGAACCGCTCGGTCGCGGGACGAAGCTCGGCGATCACGCCTGCTCGCTTGCCTACGGCACCGAAGGCATCATGCACGGATTCAACTCCATCATGCTCAAGGACGAAAAGGGCGATCCGGCGCCGGTTTATTCGGTGGCAAGCGGCTTGGACTATCCGTCCGTCGGTCCGGAACACGCCTACTGGCACGAAATCGGCCGCGAAAAAGCCGTTCAAATTAACGACGACGAAGCCATTACGGCATTCTTCCGCCTTTCGCGCCTCGAAGGGATTATCCCCGCGCTGGAAAGTGCGCACGCCGTGGCCTTTGCGACGAAACTCGCGCAGGAGCGTCCGACCGAATCCATCCTCGTGAACCTCTCCGGCCGCGGCGACAAGGACCTCGACTTCGTCATGGAAAACTTCGGCCACTACGCCGACCGCGAGTACTAAAACAGGTCTTTACCGCCCTCTGTAGCGGTATAAAGGAAACCGGCGAACAAAGCATTTGCTCGTTCGCCGGTTTTTCTGTGTCCGGCGCTTGGGAGGATGACGCCCGCACTTTCCGTGTTTATTTTCGGGGACGCCCGCGGCGGCGCGTATTGTGAGCTGCCGAAGAAATAATTTTCTTGGAGTCGATGCTTACGTTAGGTGCATCCGGATGGAAAAACTCCCAAAGTTCGATTCCGTAAGCGGCACAGATTCGCGCAACCGTTTCAACGCGAAGATGCGAGCGCCGTCCGGACTCAATCTGTTGGTAAAACTTGTAATTGATTGCGGCATACTCGGCAAATTCCTCCTGAGAAATTTTTACGCGAAGGCGCAATTGGCGGGCTCTCTGGGCAATATCGAAATTTTCAACTCTCACAGATTTTACAATCTTAAGAGCGTTTCAGAAAAAATATCCCCAATGATTGCCAGTGTAATTTATTGACTTTTAAGCTTGGGCAACTTTAGCATTGGCGATACTCGAACATAGACGCATGAACAACAAAATTAAAAAACTCATTACTACATTATTATTTCCCGTAGCGATTGCGTTTGGCTTAACCGCTTGCGGCGGCGGAGGAGGAGGGAGTCCGGAAGATAGTCAGGAGGGTACAGATTCGAATGCCGGGGCGCAAACTCCGGAAGGTGTTTGTGCTCCGGAAAGTTTGAATGCCGTGAGGCTCATGAAGAGTGCCGGAGGAGCGGATTTTGTATTTTTGTTTTCGAACGGAGGAAAGAATGTTGAATGGCGTGTTGGAGGAAAAAGTTATGTAGGGACTGCCGGATATAGGAGATCTTATGGCAAGTTTGCATATTTAGACTTGGATAATCTTGAGCGGAATTATGTTGTTAACGGAATTCCAGATTATACTTATGTAGATGATGAAGGAAATAGATTTAAGATTCCTTACCACAATTTTAGAGGAAAACTGACGTTTAAATCTTCCAGTGTAGTTTTGTATGAAGGAACGAGGGTTACCTATGATTTTGATTGGGACGTAGGTAGGGTAGTTCCAGACGTTGAGCCGTTTTCTTTTGAACTCTTGGTTGAATAATTATTTGTCTGCTTATCTTACCATGAACAAAATTAAAAAAATCATCACTACATTATTATTTCCCGTAGGGATTGCTCTCTCTTTGACAGGCTGCGGCGGCGGAGGAGGAGGGGGAGGCGACGGCGAAGAGTCCGATGTATTCGTCCCATCTGCTCCTTCGTCATCCGCTTCGCTCCCCTCTTCTTTGGTCGGTAGGAGTATGGTGCTCGATGGGTGGAGCTTTGCTTTTGGCTCGTCAACTGTCGCTGCGACATCTTGGGGGGAAACGGCTTTCGGGGCTTCTGTCATTGATGGATCTGGATCCTATCTATACAATCCAAGTACGAAGGTTTTGAACATCGCCGTTACGATGGGCCCCAATCGTGAGTATCGTTATGTTTTCAAAGGAAAATTAAGCAACGTGAAGAAAAGCTATGACAATACTGTTTACAGCGCGTGGTGGTCTTACAGCCGAGAAAGCACCTTGCCGGGAGGGACAACTATTCGTAAGGAGAGTGGTTGCACTGTGACGTTTTAGCAGGCACGCTGTAGCGTGTACGACAGAAAATAAAGTCGTAGGTTTACTGTCACATCTCCCGCGTAGCGGGAGATTTTTTTTGCCGTCTGTTCCGTTTTTGAAGATGCGGGGAGCTTGGATTACGAGTTTACGGGAGCTTACGGCATGTACGGGCGTTCGTATTTTTCGGAAAGGCGGCTCATGAGAGTGACGGCGGCCGCGAATCCGAAGCCAGAGGCAATTGCACGGAACACAGCCGTGAGTGTATCGGGTTTGTTGCTGTGGTCGATTCCGAGAACTCCGAAAATGACGAAAACGAGTGAGCTTGCTACGGCGACAATCAGCAGGGCGAGCCAGTAGCGCTTGCTGCTGTCGGTGAAGCGATCGACGAAGCGGCAGGCGGCGTAAAGGGTGCCCACAATGAGCAGAACGAAAAGGACGGAAGAGCCTCCACGCCAAAACATGAGCAGGAGAAACGCTATGAATAGGGTATGCGGTACCAACGTAAGGTAGAGGTCCGCATCCATAGAAGCCGCGAACAGGTAGCAACGGCTGAAAAGCTCGCAGGCAATCACAAAGCGGAGGGGAAAAGCACTCTTTCCGATGAGATTCATGGATTTCCCCTTCGCTTTTCCGGCCTCCGTTTAGACCGGAATTTGTTCGAGTATGCGAAGCCCGAAGGCGTTGAGACCGACGACCTTCTTCGGATTATTCGTGATGAGGCGAATTTGGTTAGCGCCGAGTTCGGCGAGGATTTGGGCACCGATGCCGAAGTCGCGCTGGTCGAGATTGGTCGGCGGTTCCGCGCTCGGGGTTTCGGGAAGGGCGTAATCCGAGTTGGCCATGTAGAGAACGACGCCGCGGCCTTCGCGGGCAATCATTTCAAACGCGGCCGGAAGCATGCCGGGCTTGCCGAAAGACTTGCCGCGGAAGACGTCGCCGAGCATGTTTTCGCGGTGGACGCGGACGAGGACCGGGCGGCCGTCGGAAATATTGCCGCAGGAGAGCGCGATGTGGCGTTTGCCGTCCACGCGGCTGCGGAAGATGCGCATGGTGAATTGGCCGAATTCGGATTCGAAAGGCATTTCCGCCTCGAGTTTGATGAGGCGCTCCCGGCGGTAGCGGTATTCGATGAGTTGGGCGACGGAAACCATCTTCAGGCCGAAGCGTTTGGCGAATTCGACTCCGTCGGGCAGGCGTGCCATGGTTCCGTCGTCGTTGGTGATTTCGCAGCAAACGCCGCCCGGGTGCAGGCCGGCGAGCAGAGTCAGATCGACCGTGGCTTCGGTATGGCCGGCGCGCTGGAGCACGCCTCCCGGTTTCGCCGTGAGCGGGAAGATGTGGCCGGGCTGAACGAGGTCGGTCGCGACGCTCTTGTCCGAGGATAGCAGATTGATGGTGCGCGCGCGGTCGTAGGCGGAAATGCCGGTCGTGATGCCTTCGGCGGCGTCCACGGAAACTGTGAAGGCGGTGCGATAGGATTCCGTGTTGACGGGGACCATCGGGAAAATGCCGAGGCGGCGCAGGGCCGGTTCGGTGTTCGGCGCGCAGATGAGGCCGCGCGCGTACTGAATCATGAGATTGATTTTCTCGGGTGTCGCTTTTTCGCCGGACATAATGAGGTCGCATTCGTTTTCGCGATTTTCGTCGTCGGCGACAATGATGATTTCTCCTGCAGCAATGGCGGCGAGGGCTTCTTCTACGGTATCAAAAATTTTTTCCATGGTTCAGAGATGCCCTTATTTTAGCTTATTCGGACGCGTTTGAGTAGGGCTAATTTGCGGGAACTTTCAGAAAACGCATTTTGTCGTTGCCGCGGCGGCACGAAAAAGCCGTTCGCGTTCGGGTGAACGGGAACGGCTTAATCTGCGATGCGCGGGGCTTAGAGAACGATGTATTTTTCTGCGGAGACTTTGCAGACCGGGCATTTTTCCGGAACATCGCCTTCGCCGAAGGTGTCGCCGCAAACCGGGCAGACGTAGTAGGTCTTCGGGAGCGAGGAAACCGTGCCGGCGTTGATCGCGTCGATGGCTTTCTGGTAGAGCTCAGCGTGGATTTTTTCGACTTCGAGCGCCTGCGTGAAGGTCAGCGTTGCGGCTTTTTGGCCTTCGGCTTCGGCGTCTTTGAGGAAGTTCGGGTACATTTCCGAGAATTCGTAAACTTCGCCCGCCTTGGCGTGGGCAAGGTTTTCGAGCGTCGTACCGACTTCGATTTCGATTTTGAATTTCGGCAGTTCGCCGCCGAGTTTCTTCAAAACGCGTGCGTGATTGGCCGCGTGGATGCTTTCGGCCTTGGACGTGGCTTCAAACATTTTTTGAATTTCCGGATAGCCTTCGCGGGCGGCCTGTGCGGCAAAAGCGGCGTAAGTCGCGCCGGCAGTGGATTCTCCGATGATTCCGTCGATGAGATTTTTGATAGTTTTTTCCATAGCAAAGACGATTTTCTCCAATTAAATGAAAATAACAAGAAATTCTTTCGGAAAATGTCAGATGACGGCGAGCGTGAAGCCCATCAGCAGCATTCCCGTGATGATTCCGTAGATTGAAAGGTGGTGAAAACCCCAGCGTTCCGCCATCGGGAGTAGTTCGTCAAAGGCGATAAAAACCATGGTGCCCGCGACGGCGGCGAAGAGCACGGAAAGCAAGGTCTCCGACAGGAACGGGTAGAGCACGAGCATGGCGATGCCTGCGCCGATCGGTTCCGCTAAGCCCGAAACCATGGAGTACATAAACGCCTTTTTGCGGGAACCTGTTGCGTGGTAAATCGGCACGGAAACCGTGATGCCTTCGGGGATGTTGTGAAGCGCAACGGCGACCGCAATCGGAATCCCGAGCGTGAGCGAGTTAATTCCCGCAGCGAAAGTAGCCATGCCTTCCGGAAAGTTGTGAACCCCGATGGCGAGGGCGAAGAGAATCCCGGAACGACGCATCTTGGCGGCGGAGGCGGCATCGCTCTTCGGGAGTTTGACGGGGACGTGCAGTTCTTCGGGGCCGTGGGCTTCGTGCGGGTTTTCCTTTTCGGGGATGAGGCGGTCGATGAGCATTGCAATCAGCATCCCGCCGGAGAACGAGGCCAGGCCGACGAGGTGCCCGTTAAACTTCCCGTAAATTTCCGCGAGCGTTTCCTGTGCCGAGGCAAGCAGTTCGACGAAGCTGATATAGACCATAACGCCGGCCGAAAGTCCGAGCAGAAACGTGAGCAGGCGTATGTTGGTTTTTTTGACAAAAAAACCGATAGCGCCGCCGACACCGGTTGCGAGTCCCGCAAAGGTCGTCAATGCCAATACGGCGAGCATGTCTTGCCACGAAATTCCTTCAAACATCCGGGAAACGCTATGCCTTCGCTATGCGGGAAGCAATTATTTTTGACGGGAAAAGGCCTCGGCGGGCGCTTATTCCGCGGGCAGGATTGCGTTGATGAAATGCGTCATGCGTTCCTGAATATTGCGCGGATTGGGGTCGAACACGCTTTGGCGGGCGAGTTTCTGCATGTCGGAAAGGGCGCAGTGGCGCAGGATGTAGCGGATGCGCGGCGCCGAATTGGCCGTCATGCTGAGCGAATCGGCTCCCAAGCCGATCAGGAGAGGCGCAAAAGCGGGATCGCCGGCAATTTCGCCGCAGACCCCGCAGGGAATTTTTGCGCGGTGGGCAGCGAGGATGGTTTTCGCAATGGCGCGGATGACGGCCGGGTGGTAGGAGTCGTAGAGATGGGAAATCTTTTCGTTGCCGCGGTCAACGGCCAGCATGTATTGGGTGAGGTCGTTGGTGCCGATGCTGAAGAAATCGGCTTCGCTGGCCAGTTCTTCGGCGATGGCGACGGCGGCGGGCACTTCGATCATCGTGCCGACGGGGATGTCTTCGTCGAAGGGAATGCCCTTGCGGCGCAACTCGCTCTTGGCTTCTTCGAGCACTTCCTTGGCGTTGATAAGTTCCGAGAGCGAGCTGATCATCGGGAAAAGGATGCGGACGTTGCCGCGTGTGCTGGTGCGGAGAATCGCGCGTAGTTGCTCCTTAAATATGTCCCGGAATTCGAGGCAGAAGCGGATGGCGCGGAAGCCCATGAAGGGGTTTTCCTCCGCCGGCATGAGGGCGCTTGAAACATGCTTGTCGCCGCCGATGTCGAGCGTGCGGATGATGACGTTGCTGTTCTTGGGAAGCGCGTCCACGACCTGCCGGTATTCTTCGTACTGGGCTTCTTCCGAGGGGAAACGGTCCGAACGCAGGAAAATGCCTTCCGAGCGGAAAAGCCCGATGTCGTAGATGTGCATTTTCCGCATCGTGTCCAGATTTTCCTTGCCGGAGACATTGGCTTCGATTTGGAAAAAATGCCCGTCCGCCGTCGTGTCGGGTTTGACGCTTTCTTCGGCAATAAGCGCTTCGAGCCGGGAGCGGCGCAGCGAAATCTGCTCGTAAACATCGAGCGTTTTTTTGCTCGGGTTGACGTAAACCAGCCCCTTGTCGCCGTCCACGAGAATTTCGTCGTCTTGGGCAATGCGCAGGGTGGCGTTGCGCAGGCCGACAACGGCGGGAATGCCGAGCGAGCGCGCGATGATGGCGGCGTGCGAAGTGTGGTTGCCGGTGTCGGTCAGAATTGCCAGCACGTGCGAGCGGTCGAAGGCGATAGTTTCCGACGGGGTCAATTCCTCGGCGACGACGACGCGGTTACGGAGGCGTTCCGAGCTGTTTTCCTGAGCGTCGCCGAGCAGGTTTCTCAGCACGCGCTGGGCCACGTCGCGAATGTCGGCAACGCGTTCCTTGAGGTAGCTGTCTTCCATGCCGGAAAAGAAGTCGATGTAGCGTCCGGTGACGGAATTGACGCAGTGCTCGGCGTTGAGTTTCGAGACCTGGATGGCGCGCTTTGTTTCGTCGATAACCGCGGGGTCGTCCAAGACAAGCAGGTGGGCGGAAAAGATTTCGGCATTGGCGGGGCCGACCTGAGCGGTGACTTCCTCGATGAGCGTGGAAATCTGCTCCCGAGTCTTGGCAACGGCCTTGTCGAAGCGCAGGGTTTCGCTTTCGACATCGTCAATTTTATAACAGGGCAGATCGACGTTTTTCTGGAGAAACACAAAGGCTTTTCCTCGGGCGACACCCGGGGCGCATCCGATGCCCTGAAGCCGATATTCCGTTTTGTCTGCCGACTCGTTCATGCGCCGACAATAACCTATGTGCCGTCTCCGGCGCAAGCGCTATTACGCCGAATTCTCAAGATGTCCCGAAATTGTCCGACTGGTGGCTTGGAGACGGCTAAAAAACGAGAAAATTTTGTTTTACCGAAAGAAATCCGCTTTGCATTTTTCGGGTTTTGGCGTATTTTAAATTCCCAAGGTTATGAAATACATTTTTGTCACAGGCGGAGTTGTTTCTTCTTTGGGTAAAGGGCTGACGGCAGCAGCTCTTGGAGCACTTCTTGAACTGCGCGGATTGAAGGTGCGCATGCAAAAATTCGATCCGTATTTGAACGTCGATCCGGGGACGATGTCGCCCTTCCAGCACGGCGAAGTTTTCGTGACGGACGACGGCGCCGAAACCGACTTGGACCTGGGGCACTACGAACGTTTTACCTCCGGAAAGCTTTCCCGTGCGAACTCGGTTTCTTCCGGTAAAATTTACGAGTCCGTGCTCGCCAAAGAACGCCGCGGCGACTACTTGGGCGTGACCGTTCAGGTGATTCCGCACGTGACGAACGAAATCAAGGAACGCATCGTTAAGGGCGGCGAAGGCGTGGACGTTTTGATTACCGAACTCGGCGGGACGACCGGCGATATCGAAGGCCTGCCGTTCCTCGAAGCCCTGCGTCAGTTCCAGCTCGATCAGGGACGCGACAATGTCTGCTTTGTGCACTGTGCCTTGGTGCCGTACATCCGCGCCGCCGGCGAACTCAAGACCAAGCCGGCCCAGCAATCGACCGCAAAACTGCGTGAAATCGGTATTCAGCCGGACATCCTCGTTTGCCGCACGGAACGCCCGCTGACGCTCGAAATGCGCCAGAAAATGAGCCTTTACTGCAACGTCCCGGTCAGCGCCGTTGTCGAATGCCGCGACGTGCCGTTCTCCATTTACGAACTCCCGCTGATGCTTGCGAGCGAGCACTTGGACAACGAAGTCATCAAGTCTCTGCACCTCGAAAATCACCCGCACATCCGCCACCGCAACCTCCTGCAGTGGAAGGACATCGTGCGCAAGCTCAAGTACCCGGCGCACCACGTCAAAATCGGCGTCGTCGGCAAGTATATCGAACTGCAGGACGCTTATAAATCCATTTACGAAGCTATTACGCACGGCGGTATCGCCAATGACTGCGGCGTGGAAATTAAACGCATCGACTCCGAAGATCTGACCGAGCAAAACATCGATTCGCTCAAGGATTTGGACGGCGTGCTCGTTCCCGGCGGCTTCGGTGATCGCGGTGTCGAAGGGAAGGTTGCGGCTGCGCGTTATGCCCGCGAAAACGGCTTGCCGTATTTCGGGATTTGCCTCGGGATGCAGATTGCCGTCATCGAGTACGCCCGCCACGTCCTCGGCCTCGAAGATGCCACATCGACGGAATTTAATCCGGAAACGAAAAACCCGGTCGTTGACATCATGGAAGAGCAGAAGCAGATCGTAAACAAGGGCGCTTCGATGCGTCTCGGGACCTACGATTGCGCGCTCGCGGCGGGAAGCAAGGCACTGGCGGCTTACGGCGAAGAAAATATTTCCGAACGCCACCGCCACCGCTACGAATACAACAACAAGTTCCGCGAAGCCCTTGTCGCCGCCGGTCTCAAAGTCGCGGGCACGAACCCGACTCTCGACCTCGTCGAAATCGTCGAAGCGGAAAACCATCCGTGGTACGTCGGCGTCCAGTTCCACCCGGAATTTAAGTCGAAGCCCTCGGCTCCGCATCCGCTCTTCGCGGCTTTCATCAAGGCGGCGATCGAACGTCAGGGCCGCCGCAATGCCGCCAAGTAAACGGCGGAAAACCCAAGCAATTAATTTTTTATCGTTATGAAGATCCAAGAAAAAAATGTAGTGGGCTTTCACTACACGCTGAAAGATAAGGACGGCAATGTGCTGGATTCCTCCGAAGGACGCACGCCGCTCGAATATTTGCATGGCGCCGGAAATATCATTCCCGGACTCGAAAAGGAACTCCTCGGCCTCGGCGTCGGCGACAAGAAACAAGTCGAAGTCGCTCCGGAACTTGCCTACGGCGTAAAGCAAGACGCACTCGTCATTTCCGTTCCGCGCAAAAATATCGAATTTGACGGCGAAATCGTCCCGGGCATGCGCTTCCACGCGCAGGCCGCCGACGGCAACGTCCATGCGTTCACGGTTGTCGAAGTTGACGCGGAAAACGTCAAAATGGACGGCAATCATCCGCTCGCGGGCGTGACGCTTTTCTTCGACGTCGAAATCACCTCAATCCGCGAGGCGACGCAACGCGAACTCGTCGAAGGCCATCCGCACATGGAAGGTTGCTCCTGCGGTTGCCACGGCGGAGATGACCACGCCTGCGACTGCGACGGAGACTGTGATTGCGACGGCGGTTGCGGCTGCCACTAAGCGAAGGAATATCATGGCTCCTCTGACGCCTATCGAAGAACTTCGCCACAGCGCGGCTCACGTGCTCGGTGCGGCGGTTTTGCGCCTTTTCCCGGAAGCCCAGCTCGACGTCGGTCCGGCGATTGAAAACGGCTTCTATTACGATTTCGGCCTCGACCACAAATTCACTTCCGAAGACCTCGAAAAAATCGAGGCGGAAATGAAGAAAATCGCGAAGGAAAACCAGAAATTCGAATTTACCGAAGTTTCCCGCGAAGACGCGGAAAAGCTGGTTGCGGAAACGCCTTACCTGCGCGAATTCAAGCCGGGGCGCCTCGCCGACATTCCCGAAGGCGAAAAAATCACCTTTTACCGCAACGGCGAATTTGTTGACCTGTGCCGCGGACCGCACGTCCGCTATACCTCGCAAATCAAGGCATTTAAGCTGATGTCCGTCGCCGGCGCGTATCACCGCGGCAACGAAAACAACAAGCAGTTGCAGCGCATTTACGGCGTTGCGTTTGCCTCGAAGGCCGAGCTCGACGAATACCTGCACAATCTCGACGAAGCCAAGAAGCGCGACCACCGCAAACTCGGCCGCGAACTCAAGCTCTTCCACATCGACGAAGATGTCGGGCAGGGCCTGATTCTTTGGACGCCGAACGGAGCGATTGTCCGCCAGGAATTGCAGACCTTCATTTCCGAACAGCTTTTCCGTCAGGACTACAAGCAGGTCTTTACGCCGAATATCGGCAACCTGAATCTGTATCGCACGTCCGGACACTTCCCGTACTACCGCGAATCGCAGTTTACGCCGGTTATCGACCAGGAACAGATTCAAAAACTCGCCACCGAAGGTAAATCCTGCGGCGACTTGGCGAATCTGCTCACGGCGGGACAACTCGACGGCTTCCTCCTCAAGCCGATGAACTGCCCGCACCACATCAAGATTTTTGCCTCGCAGCCGCACTCCTACCGCGATTTGCCCGTGCGCCTCGCCGAATTCGGCACCGTTTACCGCTGGGAACAGTCCGGCGAACTTAACGGCCTGACGCGCGTGCGCGGATTTACGCAGGACGACGGACACCTTTTCTGCACCGAAGACCAAATCGCACAGGAAGTACTCGGCTGCCTCGAGCTCGTGAAGATTATTCTCTCCACGCTCGGGATGACGAATTACACCGTCCGCGTCGGTCTGCGCGATCCGGAATCCTCTAAGTATATCGGTAAGGCCGAGAACTGGGAAAAGGCGGAAAACGCCTGCCGCACGGCCGCAGCGACTCTCGGAGTCCCCGTTAGCGAAGAAAAGGGCGAAGCGGCGTTTTATGGTCCGAAGATCGACTTCGTCGTTAAGGACGTCCTCGGCCGCGGCTGGCAGCTCGGCACGGTTCAGGTGGACTTCAATTTGCCGGAACGCTTCAAGCTGGAGTACACGGGCGCAGACAACAAGCCGTGCCGTCCGGTGATGATTCACCGTGCGCCGTTCGGCTCGATGGAACGCTTTGTCGGTATTCTCATCGAACACTTTGCCGGCGACTTCCCGACTTGGCTTGCTCCGGAGCAGGTGCGCATTCTGCCGCTCAACGACTCCCTCGTTCCCGCGGCCCGCGAAATGCGCGAAACGCTCAAATCCAAGGGCATTCGCGCCGGCGTCGATGAACACTCCGACAAGCTCGGTGCCAAGATTCGCCGCGCCGAATTGGAAAAGGTGCCGCACATGCTCGTGCTCGGCGCCAAGGAAATGGAAGCCGGCTTGGTCAATGTGCGTTCCCGCGCCGACAAGTCGCTCGAAGGCTCCTGCTCGCTGCAGGAATTCATCGACAAGCTCCTGCCGATTATCAAGGAACGTCGTCTTTCCCCCGACGCCCCCTTGGCGAAGAAAGCTCAGTAGTCTTTCGGCCCTTTGCAGGAAAGCGCCCGCGGATTTCAATTCCGCGGGCGCTTTGTGTTTCCGGAGAGAGCTTCAATCCGTTTGGAACAGGCACAAAAACCGCTCCCGCTTTTTCTGCGGGAGCCTTTTTTCCGTTTTGGCGGAAGCTTATTTCTTCTTCGGCAGGGTGGTCTTGGTTTTGTGTTTCTTGCCGTTGACGACGAGAATCACTTCCTGTTCCTTCGGCGAAACCAACTTAATCTTATTCGGATTGACGCGGCCGTTTTCCCATTCGAAGGAGACGGTGATGTTGCCGCGGGCTTTCAAGCCGGAAACCTTACCGCTCTTCCAGGCTGCGCAGGGAGCGGGGAGGAGTTCGATTTCGCCGGCGTGCGACTGGAGCAACATTTCCGAGACGGCGGCGGGGAAAGAGAAATTCCCGTCCATCTGGAACGGTTCGTGCGTCGTGAGCAGGTTCGGAAGCGTGTTGTGGGTCAGCAGGCCCTGAACCATTTCGTGGGCCTTTTCACCTTCTTTGAAGCGGGCCCAGAGGGCGGTGCGCCACGGCCAGGACCAGGAGCGGCGGGAGTCGCCGGTCGTTCCGCGCAGTTCGAGGGATTTCTTGGCGGCTTCGGCAAGCTCCGGCGTCTTTGCCATGGAGATTTCGTTGCCCGGATAAACCGCGAAGAGGTGCGAGGTGTGGCGGTGGCCGCTGACCATGTTCGGGCGGTCAATCATCCATTCCTGCAGGTAGCCGTTCTTCGAAATCTTGTTGCCGTAGAGCAGGTCGCGCTTCTTGGCGAGTTCGTCCGCCCACTTCTTATCGACGCCCAGCACCTTGGCGGCTTCGATGGTGTTTGTGAACAGATTGTAGATGACCTGTTGGTCGTGGGCGACACCGTCTTCGGTCGGTCCCCATTCGTGCGACCAGCCGTTCGGCGCGACGAGCGTGCCGGCGGGAATGCCCTTGAGCTGGGTGAGATCGATATTGCCTTCGCCGGAGTGGAAGCCCTTGCCGTCTTTGCCGAGCGGCTTGAGCATGTCTTCCCAGAAGTGGCAAATTTCCTTCATCATCGGGTAGCCCTGTTCCTTGAGGAACTTCTTATCCTGCGTGAATGCGAAGTGTTCCCAGATGTGAAGGGCGTACCAGGCACTGGAAACGGTATTCCACATCGTCCATCCGCCGGCACCGAAGATGTTTTGGGAGACGCGGGCGGTCCAGCCGCGCGGTACCTTGCCTTCGTGATTTTTGAAGGCGCGTTGCGTGATTCCCGCAGAAATTTCGCGCGTCGCGTCGAGCCAGTTAATCAGCGGCATTGCACATTCGGAAAGATTGCAGACTTCCGCCGGCCAGTAGGCTTCCTGAATGTTGATGTTCGTATGGTAGTCGCAGGCCCAGGGCGCGTGCACCTTGTGATTCCAAATCCCCTGAAGCGTTGCGGGAGCACTGCCGCGGGAAGAACCGATGAGGCAATAACGGCCGAATTGGAAAAGCGTTTCTTCCAAGTCCGGGTCGTTCTTCGTCTGAGCGTATTGCTTCAAACGTTCCGGCGTGGACAATTTCGCCGTTTCCGGGTCGGTTTTCCCGAAATCGACATCGACGCGCTTGAAGAATTTTTGGTGGACGCGGACGTGTGCCGCCGCCATTTCAAGCGGATTTGCCGCCGCTGCGGCAGCCGCCTTCAAGGTCTTTTCCGCCGTGGAAGCCGGATCGCCGCCTTTCCAGTTCTTCTTGGCGTCCATGACGTAGTCCGTTGCCAATGCGATGACGACGACGACTTCGTCTGCGCCTTCCACCTTGATACGCGGAAGCTTGGCTCCGTCATAAACCGCGTGCTGGCCGTCGCCGCCGCCGGCGTAGGTGACGTTGATGTCGGCATTGCCGCCGACCGGAGAGAGCTTTCCGCCCTTGGCGATGACTTGGGCGCGTGCGGCGAACTTCATTTCGTTGGCGAGTGTGCCCGTCATGCCGAGCTTATTGCCCTGGGCAAAAAATTTGGCGGAGTGATTCGGCGCGAGAGCAAAGGTTCCCGTCAGCGCACCCTTTTTATTCGCCTTGTAAACAATCGTGATGACATTGTGTTCCTGGCTGGCAAAGACCTGACGCGTGTATTTCACGCCCTTGGACGTGAACGCCGTTTTCGCAATCCCGGTTTCGAGATTGAGATTGCGGATGAAGTCTTTCGGGGCTTCTTCCATGCCGGAGAACTCGGCGAGGAAATCGCCGAAGGGCTGGTAGCTGCCGAACTGATTGCGCCCGGCGAGCGGGCCGTAGCTGTAGCCGGAGCAGTTGCCGCCGGCATTTTCGCCGCCGGACCAGAAAGTGGCTTCGTTGAGAGCGATGCGTTCGCGTGCGGCGCTGTCGAGCACCATGGCGCCGATACGACCGTTGCCGATGGGCAGGCCTTCAAATTCCCAGCCGCGTCCTTGAGCGCGGTTAGAGTCCTGGATGATTTTCCAGGCTCCGCCGTTGGAATCGAAGGTTTGGGCTTCTTTATCAAACCAAATGTTGTTTTCCGATGCCGGGACTTTTTCCGGAGCGGCGTGTACAAATACCGCAAGCGCAAGGCTCGCGAATAGCGGGGATAGAATACGCGTCTTCATAGATGCGGAGAAGCTTACCGTAGCCTCGGGCAAGTTGAAAGAATAAAGCGTCACATAAGGCGATTCCCCGATGTATTTTCTTGACGAACCCTTGTGCTGTCGGGTTTACTCAATCTGATTCCCGTAGCGGGGATTTCAAGGGAAAGCGTTGAATGCAGAGCACTCTGTTGCTAGGGTTCAATTTTTCTAAAACAACTCACATATAACAAGCTATGAAAAAATACATTACATTATCGCTCGCAGCGATTGCCGCTGCTCTCGTTTCCGGTTGCGCTAGCAGCGTGCCGAAAGGTGTTTTCCTCACGGACGTTACGCTTCCGATTGCGGTGACCTCCAATTCGCGCAAGGCTGAAGCTCCGAAGGTCGGAAAATCGCAGTGCAAAGACTTCTTCGGTCTCATTGCAAACGGTGACGCTTCGATCAACGCCGCAATGCGCGACGGCAACATCAAGACCGTTTACTACGTCGATTGGAAGGCGAACAACGTTCTCGGTGTGGTCGGCACTTACGAGTGCACGGTTTACGGAGAATAATCTTCTTCCGAACCGCGGTGTAATTTCCGTAAGGGAGTTACACCGCGGGACTTATTTTTTGTTGTTACAAATATGAATAAGGGGGCTTATTTCCTTGCCGTGCCTATGGCGCTTCTCGCAGCGTGCACGCCGAATCTTTCGAGCTCCCTGTCCCGGGAAGAGGCTTTGCATCTCTACAGCGGCGAAATTGCTGAAGCCCGGTGGATTGAGACGCTCGATACCATTTCCCGAAGCCTCCCCTTTGATGGTTTAAAGTCCGTGCAATTGGCGGACGGTTTTCTTTTTTACGAAACGGAAATACGTGACGGCGAAATGCGTGTGGTTAACGTCTTTCCGCCTGCAGACGCTCCGGAGCATTTAAAGGTAATTGCAAAATCCCTGCGGAAAAATCCTCCCCCGCCCAAAAAACTTTTTGTCGGCACCGGAACCTTGTGCCTAGACGGGCAGCCTCTTTCGGCCGAGGAATTACGGCAGACCGCCGGAGAAATCCGCGACTTACCCGCATGGAAACGTCCGCTTTGGCAGATTTCCGTTACCGATAAAGTTTTGGCTGCCGAACTCGCTAAAATTTTGAAGATTTTCGAAGAAACCGGTTTGGAAACACAGCTTAATTACGTTTCGGAACCTTCCGGAAACGAAAAATGCACGGAGAACATTTAGAAATCTCCGAAGACGCCTGACGGCCTTTGGCGAGTCCGCGGGTTTCGACTCCCGTATGCACCCGCGGTTATCCCATGTAGTGCACCTCCGGCGGCGGAAAAGCGCCAAGCATCAAGCATCGAGCACCAAGCGAGTGCCTGCGGCTTCTTTAATCTTTTTCACAAAGAAGCCTATCCGTTATCAGCTATCCACTATCACTTGTTACCTATGTCTGATTTCGCCCTCTTTAAGCTTTAAGCCCTAATCTTTAAGCTCTCCCTTTAATCTTTATCCTTTAATCTTTAATCTTTTCCCAACCTATCCGTTATCAGCTATCCACTATCACCTTTCTTTAAGCTTTAAGCCCTAAGCTCTAAGCTCTTTCTTTAATCTTTATCCTCTAATCCCCAATCCCTTCGGCGTTTCGCCAGTCGATAAGCTCGGCCTGTTGGTATTTGCGGCCGTTGTAATTGTTCCAGGAGAGCTTGAGGGCGAGGTCGATGTGCGTGCCTGCGGCGGGCAGGCGGTCGGCCTTGTGCCAGGCGACGACGCCAAGGCGGGCGAGTGTCGGCAGGACGATTTGGAAACGGAAATTTTTTTCGCCGAAAATCATGGCGCCTTCCGGCATTTCGATATTTTTCAGACCGAATATCGGTTCGGGATTGCCTTCGCCGAAGGGGGAAAGAGCGGCGATCTGGTCAAAGAGCTCCGGTGTCAGATCCGAGACTTCGAGCCAGGAAGCGATTTCGAGGGCGATTTCGGAAAATTCGCCGTTGTGCTTGGCTTGGTATTCGCCGACGGCCCGGTCGATGGTTTCCCGCAATTCGTCCACCTTTTGCGTGTCCACCGTAATTCCGACGGCCATCGGGTGTCCGCCCCAGGCTTCGAGCAGGCGGTCGCCGAAGGGCTTGAGAACTTCGATGAGATTGATGCCTTCGACGCTGCGGCCGGAACCTTTTGCCGAATCGCCTTCGATACCGAGGACGATGCAGGGGCGGTTAAATTGGCGGGCGAGTTTTCCGGCAACGATGCCGACGACGCCCGGGTGCCAGTCTCCGCAGGCGAGCAGCGCATTGCGGTCGGTTCCCGACGCTTCGACTTGGGCGAGGGCTTCTTCGAAAATTACGCGTTCGATTTCCTGGCGGTTGCGGTTCATTGCGTTGAGCTCTTCCGCGAAGGCCGCACAGCGCTTCGGGTTATTGCAGAGGAACATTTCAACGGGCAACGCGGCATCGGCGAGGCGTCCGCTGGCATTGATGCGCGGACCGATGCGGTGCGAAATATCGACGGGGAGAATGTCCGCGGTGTCGGCGATATTGCTGGCGGCGATCAGGGCCTTGAGGCCTTCGCGCTTGGTATTGCGCATCTGCTTGAGACCGAACCAGGTCATCGTCCGGTTTTCTCCGAGCAACGGAGAGATATCCGTAATGGTTCCCATCGCGACGAGGTCGAGGTATTCCCGCAGAATGATTTTAAAGGCGCGTTCATCGTTGCGGGCGCGCAGGAGTTTGAGGAATCCGTGAATGACCTTGAAAATCAGGCCGGCCGTGCAGAGCGGTGAAAATTCCGGTGCGGCGGAAAACGACGAATTCGGGTTCACCAAAATGGCCTGCGGGGCTTCCGCCGTTTTGCTGCGGTGGTGATCGACGATGATGACGTCGCAGCCCAAATCGGCGAGGCGAGCGACTTCGTCCAACGCGTTCGTTCCGCAGTCGAGGGCAAAAAAGAGCTTCGGGATGCCCCGGGCCAAGGCGCGGTTGACGATTTCCGGGCTCATGCCGTAGCCTTCTTCCTTGCGGCGCGGGATATAGTAGTGCGGGTTCAGTCCGAATTCCCGCAGGATACTCACGAGCAGGGTCGTAGCGGTCACGCCGTCCACGTCGTAGTCGCCGCAAATCGCAATCGGTTCCTTTTTGTCGATGGCTTGAATGATGCGCAGGGCCGCCGCCTCCAGATTCGGAATGCAGAAGGGGTCGGTGATATGCGAGAGCTTCGGGGAAAGAAATTTTTCGGCATCGGGGATGCGTCCGTAACCGGACTTAACAAGGATAGAGGCTACCGAGGGAAGGAGCCCGAGCTCCTCCCGAATATCGTGGACCGCTGTCGCGTCCGCCTCTGTGTAAACCCATTTCATCGACGCAAAAATTGATATGCCATTGAAACATATTTGCGGCTTTTCCGACAAATCTATTTTGCGTTGCCGGCACTTTGATTTTTGCCGGGCGGCCGACGTCCGTTTGCGGGAGCCCGCTCACGCGTCCAAGGCTTCCAAAACGGCTTCGGCTACGGCGTCGGCAACAAGGCGTCCGCGGGCGTTCAGGGCGAGCCGTCCGGCTTCGCGATGTGCGCTTTCCGCCAAATAATCCGCTTCCGCCAAACGTGCTTTTAATTCGATCAACGCGGCGGGGATTAGGGGGTTTCCGAAAAAGCGGCGCGCGAGGGCTGCCAAGTCCACTCCCGCGTTGAGGCGCAGTCCGAAGACGATGGCGTCCGCAAAGAGTGTGGGGGCGTCGAGTTCGACGACGTCGCAGCGGGCGGGAATTCCGTCGGTGAGTCCGTCGAGCCAGCGTGCGAGGTCGGAGGGGTTGGCAAAGCGCTTTCCGAAGCACTGAGATGCGGCTGCGGGGCCGTAGCCGAGCCACGTATGCATTTGCCATGTATTCCAATTGTGCTTACAGCGTTTCCCCTCACGGGCGTGGTTGGCGATTTCGTATTGGGCGTAGCCGGCGGCGGCAAGTTTTTCCCAGGTTTGCAGGTATAATTCCGCCTCGCGTTCCGGCGATTTTTCGGCGGGATCGAAATGCGGAGAGGCCTGTAGGCGGGCGAGCAGCGGCGCGTCGTCTTCGAGCATCAGACAGTAGGTCGAAAGGTGCTCGGGCGCAAGGGCGACGGCCTGTTCGAGGTCGGCGTGCCAGCGGGAAGGGCGCTCTCCGGGGACGGAGAAAATCAGGTCCAGATTTACATTGGAAAAACCGGCTTGGCGGATTGTTTCGTAGGCGGCGAATATTTTTTTCGGGGCATGGCGCCTGCCGAGCAGTGCGAGCGTGGCTTCGTCGAAAGACTGGACGCCCATCGAGATGCGGTTGACGCCGCTGCTTTTCAGCGCCTGCATTTTGTCGGGACGGACGCTTGACGGCGCCATTTCGACGCTCCATTCCTCCGGGACTTTGCCGTAATTGGCTTTGAGAAGAATGTTGCCGAGACGTTCGAAATCACGGGCGCTCAGGATGCCCGGGGTGCCGCCGCCGACGAAAAAGGTGTCCGCCGGACGCGGGAGCGGCACGAGTTCCGCCTCGCGTTCGATACCGTTGAGCCAGGCTTCTACGGCTTCGCGCCTCGGGGCTTCCTTGTAAAAGGCGCAATAATCGCACGCGTTCCCGCAAAAGGGAACGTGGACGTAAAGCCCGAGCGGGCCGTTATTATTCGCGTTTTTCACAGCTTTGATAATTGAAAGATTAAAGCTTAAAGATTAAAGCTTAAAGATTATCATGACGGGAAAAGCTCCTATAGGTATTTTCGACTCGGGCTACGGCGGTCTCACGGTTTTTCAAAAAATCCGCGAGGCGTTGCCGCGTTATGATTTCATTTACCTCGGTGACAATGCGCGTGCGCCTTACGGCACCCGTTCGTTCGAACTCGTTTATGCCTTTACGCGCCAAGCGGTTTTCAAACTTTTTGAAATGGGGTGCCCGCTCGTAATTCTGGCCTGTAATACGGCTTCCGCCAAGGCCTTGCGGACAATCCAGCAACAGGATTTGCCCCGCGGCGACGATCCGACGCGGCGCGTGCTCGGCGTGATTCGTCCGACCGTGGAAGTAATCGACCGCCTCAGCCGCAGCAAGCACGTCGGCATTCTCGGGACGAACGGCACGGTCGCTTCCGGCTCCTACAGCCTGGAAGTCGCCAAGCTTTTCCCGCATATCCGCGTGACCGAGGAAGCCTGCCCGCTGTGGGTGTCGCTGGTCGAAAATCGGGAAACGGATTCGCCCGGGGCGGATTATTTTATCCGGAAAAATATCGACGCGATTTTTGCGCGCGATCCCGATATCGACACGCTCGTGCTCGGTTGCACGCATTATCCTTTGCTTTTGGACAAAATCCGGAAGCACGTGCCTGCCGGCGTGACGATTTTTTCGCAGGGAGAACGCGTCGCCGAAGCCCTGGCGGACTATCTGCAGCGCCACCCCGAAATGAATGCGCGGATTTCCAAAGGCGGCTCCGTGCGTTTTCTGACGACGGAAGCGCCCGGGCGCTTTTCCGCCAACGCGTCCTTTTTTCTCGGAGAACTTGCCGAGGCAAGCGGTATTTGTCTGGCCCCGGAATATTTAAACGTGTAGCAGACTTCCGCTCGGGGACGGAATCGCCAATAAATTGCAGACGCTTTGCAATTCGAGATTCATTTTCGGGCGGGAACGTGGTTTAATTTACGACAAATGAACGACCAAAAGATTATTGAAGCAGGGAAACATGTTTTGAAGACGGAAGCGGACGCACTGCGCGTCATGGAAGCCGCTCTCGACGAAAGTTTCGCAAAAGCCGTTGAAATCCTCTACGCGAGCGACCGCAAAGTCGTCATTTCCGGTGTCGGAAAATCCGGTCTCATCGGACAAAAAATCGTCGCGACGCTTTGTTCGACGGGAACGCCTGCCATCTTTCTTCACAGCGCCGATGCCGTTCACGGCGACTTGGGCATTTGCCAGCCGGGCGATCCGGTTGTGTTGATTTCCAAGAGCGGAACGACGGCGGAAACGGTGCGCCTGCTGCCGAGCCTGAAAAAAATGGGGTCGAAAATTATCGCCATCGTCGCCAACAAAAACTCGCCGCTCGCGGAAAAGGCGGACGTCGTGCTCGACATCGGCGTTAAGTCCGAAGCCGACCCGCTCGGCATTGTGCCTACGACGAGTACGACGCTCACCCTTGCGATGGGCGACGCGCTTGCCGCCGCCCTTATGCTCAAGCGCAGCTTCGGTGAAAAAGATTTTGCCAAGTTCCACCCGGCGGGACAGCTCGGCCGCAACCTTTTGCTGACCGTAAACGATGTCATGCGCCCGCGTGAAAAAGTCGCCGTCGTGGCGGCGGAAACCTCCGTGCGCGATACGGTGATTGCGATGACGGAATGCCCGCACGGCGCGGCTTGCGTCACGGATGCTTCCGGCAATCTTCTCGGGATTATCACCGACGGAGACTTGCGCCGCGCACTCCACAAGCACGAAAATCTCAACGGTATTTCGGCGCTTGAAATCATGACGAAGAATCCGATTTGCGCCTTCGCGAGCATGAGCCTCGGAGAAGCGGCACGCGTCATGGAAGACCGTCCGTCGCAAATTTCCGTGCTTCCGGTTTTGGATGCTCCCGGCGGTAACCTCGTCGGCTTGCTCCGCATTCACGACATTTACCAGGCGGGATTGGTTTGAGCCCGCAAGTTGCCAGCTCCTCGCTTCGAAAGCCCCGCAGACGCGCTGCGGCGGGGGGCTTTCGCGAGGCTCCGGAAAGCGCCGTGCCGCGCCGTCAGAAACTGATTGCGACGGCCGCGGTACTGACGCTCGTTTGGTCCACTTGGGCGCTGACGGCATCTACGGCCTTTACGCTTGTCGTCGCAATGGGGTTGGCGGCGCTCACCTTCGCCTGTCTTTTCCTGCCCGTGGGGACGCCGGATTCCGCCGCCTCCGCCAAGCGGAACGGTGTGCGCCTGATGAAGTTCCCGCTGTTCTGGCTGGGCCTCGCGCTCGGGATTTACATGGCGGTCCAAGCCTGCATTCCCGGTGCGGAATTGCTCTGGCAGGGGACGCGGTGGCGCGTTCACTTGCTCGAGGACGCTCCGGCTTGGCTGCCGACGGGGATTGACGGCGGTTTCGGCTTCGAGTCGCAGGAAGGCATGAATGCGTGGCGGCAGATGTGCATTTTCGGCGCGCCGTGGTTGCTTTTGTGCGCCCTCTGGTGCGGCCTGCGTTCCCGCACGCTTTGGAAAATTTTGCTTTGGTGCTTTCTGCTGAACGCCGTCGTGCTTGCCGGTTTCGGTTTATATCGTTCGGCTTTCGGAATCTACACCTATCTCGGCGAAACGAAGTATCAGTTTTTCTCCGTTTTTTCGTATAAAAATCACGCAGGGGCTTTTTTTGTGCTGGCAATGGCCGTTTGCGCCGGACTCGGACTGCGCAGTTGGCGGAATTCCGCTCTCGCCGGAAAGCACGGCGGAGCTTATCTGATTCTTTTGATTTTCGGACTGCTTTTTCTCGGCGCCGCCTTTGCCACGAAATCCGTCGGTGCCGTTTTCCTCGGCGTGCTTTGGCTTCCGCTGATTGTTGTTTTGATTTGCTTCTCCGGACTGATGACGCGTGCGTCCTGGATTACCGCCGCCGTTTTCCTGAGCATGCTGCTCTGTGTCGCCGGCACCTGGTGGGCGACGGCCAATACTGATATTTTCTTTTCCCGCGTGGACAAGAAGGTGGCCGACGGCGAATTGCCCGACATCGAGCGCGTAATGCATCGCGAAGAGCAGGGCGACGTACGCGACGAATTGGCGGAGACTTTTTCGCTGGATAAAGGGCCGCGTGCCGATTTGCGGAAACTTTCCGCAAAGATGTTCCACTACAATACGCATGCGGAAATTTTCGGCTGGGGCGCCGGATCCTACCGCTGGGTCGCTCCCTCCTTCCAGCTGACGATGCCCGAGTTCGTGAAAGTCAACAAGCGAAGCGGAAAGATTTACCTGCCCACGCGAACGGCGTACGCACACTGCGACCCGTGGCAATTCCTCGTCGAATGGGGCTACGTCGGCGCCGGCATGTTCTTCGCCGGGGTGCTTTGGTTCTGGGGCTTTGCCCTTTGGAATTTCCGTCGTTGGCGGGCTTCTTCCGTCGCACTCTTGGCGGGAATCGGAATTTTTTCCGCACACGCCTGCGTCGAGTTCGTCTCCTTT
Organism: Candidatus Spyradenecus sp.; assembly: GCA_045651325.1. Taxonomy (GTDB): domain Bacteria; phylum Verrucomicrobiota; class Verrucomicrobiia; order Opitutales; family UBA953; genus Spyradosoma. Next base: position 487 of record JAZRSB010000064.1, on the reverse strand, counting down.
AATCCCGCGCTCTTGCTGAGCGTTGCGCTTTTGTCCGCAGCCTTTAAGGCCGATCTTGCCCGCGGAACCGCAAAGGGAAAGAGAGAGCTTAAAGCTTAAAGAGGGATGGGCGGAATCTGACATCGGCAACACGCCTCGAGCCTATAAAATTTGCTAAGCGGTGAGCATTCGGAATTCGGGATTCGCTATTCGCAATTGCCCCTTCGGAGCTGTGCACCTCCGGCGGCGGAAAAAGCGCCAAGCATCAAGCATCGAGTACCAAGCGAGTGCCTGCGGCTTCTTTAATCTTTCCCCCCTTGTCCGTTATCCGCCAGCCTTTTCTTTAAGCTTTAAGCCCTAAGCTTTAGGCGGAAATTCACAGATAGGTAACACTTTAGAGTCAAACATAGGTAACACTTTTTTGGTTTTTGTGTTAAAAGCTACGGTGCGATGCCGTGGGAAAACAAAAGTGTTATCGACATGAAAAAAGAAATAATGGCTGCATTAG
>JAZRSB010000063.1:0-1204 GCA_045651325.1 Candidatus Spyradenecus sp. | reverse complement strand
AACTGACAAATATTGATTCAGAGAGTTCGTCGCGTAGGCATTTTCCGTTCCCGCGACAGCCTCCGTCGCTCTGTTTCCGATGTGGTCAAAGGCGTAGGCGTAATTGTAATTCGCATCGGTGTCGGAGACGGCGGAAACGAGTTCTGAGCGAGCGTTGTAGCCGTAGGCGAGGTTTTCCGAAGCCGCCATCATCGTCCCGGATTTCGCGGCGGACGTGCGCCGACCAAGCGCGTCGTGCGTGTAGTCGTATTGCGAAATGACGTTCCCGTTGACGGTGTTTTTCACTTGGGCAATCAAATCACGTTCCGCCTCGTATGTCCACTCCGCGGTCGCCGCATTCGGGTAGGCGAGCTTCGATTTCAAGTTCGTTCCCGCGAGGTATTCCCACGCGAAGTTATCGCTTCCGGCAGCCATCCCGACAAGGCGGCCGCTCGCAGCATCGTAGCTAAGCGTCGTCTTGCGCGCACCGCCGATCGAATAGCCCGTGCCGCGCCCGAAGCGGTCGTAATGCCGCGCAATCGTTTTGTTTACGCCGGAAACCGCTTCCGAAATCTTCGCGCCGTAAGCATCGTAAGCAAACGTCGTCGTTCCGGAAGCGTCGGTGGTGGAGACGATTCTGCCGAGGGTATCGTAGCTTTGCGTGATGCCGGGCGTGTTGTCGGAATAAGTCGTCGCGGTAAGTTGGTTCCACGCGTCGTAGGCGTAAGTCGTGACAACACCGCGCGCCCAGGTGCGCGACGCGAGCAAGCCCGTTGACGTGTAATTATAACCAACCGATTTTCCGGCGGCATCGGCTTTGGCAAGCAAAAGCCCGGTCGCGGCATCGTAGCTCCAGGTCGTCGCGTCGCCGCCCGTGAGGTTTTCCAAGGCTTCCGGCGAGCCCGCAAGCGTGCGGAAGGTCTGCATCCCGGTCTTCTGATTCAGCGCGTCGAACGCGAACAAAACCGGGTAAGACGCATTGCCGTATTCGGCGATTTTGTTTCCGCGCAAGTCGTAGGCGGAAGCAACGAAAGTGCCGTCTGCGAAAACCGTCTTACGAATACGATTCATCGAATCATATTCATAGGTATTAACGATTAACTCTTGACTATTAAGTATTTGGGTTTGCGAAACGAGGCGGTCGACGGAGTCGTAAGCGTAGGTCGTGACGTTCCCGCGTGCGTCGGTCGCGGAGATTCGGCGGTTAAACGCATCGTAAACGGCA
>JAZRSB010000062.1:0-37185 GCA_045651325.1 Candidatus Spyradenecus sp. | reverse complement strand
TTCGTCAGAGCCGGTGCGCCGGAGGTGCACTACATGGGATAACCGCGGGTGCAGGCAAAGCCGGAACCCGCGGATAATCTATGAAAAACAAGCGCCGCGAAGTGACGGGAGCAGACCCGTTTACATGCCTGCGGCGCAATGAAACGGATTGCGCGCCTCTGTAAACCTCTAAAAATGAATTTCTAGAGGTAGCTTTAAGCCCTAAGCTCTAATCTCTCCTCCGCCTTGCCTCGGCGTCGGCGGCAAGCACATCGTCCAAATCGACGGGAACCCGGTTGGGGATTTTTTCGAGACTGCGCTCGATGATTTCCGGGATTTCGAGATAGGGAATTTCTCCCTTCAAAAACGCTTCAACGGCAACTTCGTTGGCGGCATTGAAAACGGCAGGCGCGATACCTCCGGCCCGGGAAGCGGCGCGTGCAAGGCGCAGACACTTGTACTTCCCGTAATCCGGCGCACGAAATTCCAACGAAAACGCCTGTGCAAAATCCAGAGACGGGCGCGTCCCGGCGAGGCGTTGCGGGTAGAAAATACAGTGTTGAATCGGGAAGGTCATCGACGGCGGAGCCAGCTGCGCGATGACGGAACCGTCGCAGAATTTTACCATCGAGTGTACGATGCTCTGCGGATGGACGACAATATCGATGCGCGATTCCGGCAAGTCGAAAAGCCACGTCGCCTCAATCAGCTCCAAGCCCTTGTTTGCCATGCTGGACGAATCGACGGTCACCTTCGGCCCCATGTTCCAATTCGGATTTTTCAAGGCGTCGGCAGGGGCAACGCGCGCCATTTCCTCGAGCGTATAATCACGGAAAGCGCCGCCGCTCGCCGTCAGAATCAGGCGATCGACATGGCGTTTCTCCTCGCCGATACATTGGAAGATCGCGTTGTGCTCACTGTCCATCGGCAGGATTTTGACACCGCGTTCCCGCGCCGCCGCCATAACAAACTGCCCGGCGAGTACGAGAATTTCCTTGCTGGCGACTGCGACGTCCTTGCCGGAGTGAATGGCCGCCAGCGTCGGCTTAAGTCCCAACGTTCCGACAACTGCGGTGATAACGAGATTTGCCTCGGCGAGCGTCGCAATTTCAATCAATCCGTCCAGACCGACGTAGAAACGGGTTCCCGCCGGAAAACTCCCGGAGCTCTGCGCTTCTTTCGCCGCCGCCTCATCAAAAATCGCCACGTGTTTCACCGCGTATTTCCGTGCGATAGCCGCGAGTTCCCGCCAGCGCGTATTGGCGGCAATGCCGACGAGCTCGACGGCATCGCGATGAGCGTCCACGACTTCAAGCGTGTTTTCGCCGATAGAGCCGGTAGCTCCGAGAAGAATGATTTTCCGCATAGAATTTAAGCCAGTCGCACCTGCCCGGTGCCTTCAATCAAATATTTGTAGGTTGTCAGCGCCTCGAGGCCCATCGGTCCGCGTGCGTGGAGTTTTTGAGTGGAAATGCCGATTTCGGCGCCGAATCCGAATTGCCCGCCGTCGGTAAAGGCCGTGGAAGCGTTGGCATAAACGCAGGCGGCATCCGTTTCCCGCAGGAATTTCGCGAGGGCTTCGGCGTCTTCGGCGACAATGGCTTCGCTGTGATGCGAACCGTTACGGGCAATGTGCGCAAGCGCTTCGTCGAGCGTCGCCACGGTCCGAATACTCATTTTGTAATCCAAAAATTCCGTCCCGAAACTCTCCGGTCCCGCGGCCTTCAGCAAGGTCTCCGGATAGCTTCCCGCCAATGCGGAAAACGCCGTCGGATCGGCAAAAATCGTAACATTCTTCTCGGCAAGCTTGCCGCAAACGGCCGGCAAATCGGCGACGCGGGAAGCGTGGACGAGCAGGCAGTCCAAGGCATTACAGACACTGACGCGGCGCGTCTTCGCATTGAAGACGATTTCGCGTCCTTTTTCGACATTACCGGACGCATCAAAATAGACATGGCAGATGCCGGCTCCGGTTTCGATAACGGGAATACGTGCATTTTCCCGCACAAAATCAATCAGCGCACGCGAGCCGCGCGGAATGGCAAGATCGACCTCGCCGACCGCATGCAACAAGGCCATCGTGGCTTCGCGCGGCGACGGCAAAAGCGAGCAGGCTCCGGCCGGAATCCCGAATTTTTCCAAAGTCGCACGCACGATCTTGGCCAAGGCTTCATTCGTCGCCTCGGCATCGTGCGACCCTTTCAAAATGCAGGCGTTCCCGCTTTTCAGACAAAGCGAAAAAACATCGAGCGTGACGTTCGGACGCGCTTCGTAAATAACACCGATAACGCCGATCGGCACGGAAACCTTGCTGATGCGCAAACCGTTCGGACGCACGTTTTCCGCGATGATTTTTCCGAGCGGCGACGGCAATTCGGACACGCGGCGCATATCGCCCGTGATGGCGGCAAGGCGTTCCGGCGTAAGCAGCAGGCGGTCGTATTTCGGATTGTCCGGCGACATACGGGAGCAGTCGTCCCGATTCGCCGCGAGAACGCTTTCCGCATCGGCATCGACGGCGTCGGCAACGGCACACAAAAGGCGCGCAATGGCACGGTCGTCCAAGCGGGCCACGGCGAGGCAAGCCTCCCGCGCTTCCGCAAAAATCCGTTTACATTTTTCGGCAATGGCTTCCATGGCGAATCAATCCAAAAAGAGATAATCGTAGTGAACGACGGGGTGGTTGTCCTCCGTGTTGTTTTCGATCCACGTGGTCAGTTCCGCCGCCGAGCAAAGCACCTTCCCGCAACCGATATTTTCGCCCTGCGCGCTGATGATTCGGACGAGCTCGTCACGGAAAAATTCACCGCCGCAACGCAGCACATCACCGGCATTCAGACTGCGCAGATGTCCCACACGGATTTCCTTTTCCGCTTCCGCCGTGATGACGATTTCCCGGCGGGCGTAAACACGATCGCCGGAATCCTCCTTTTCGGCAGGCAGGAAACGCGTGCAGAGCGTTCCCGCAGGATCGTCAATCAGGTTCAAAAGAATGTCTTCGCGCTTGCCGTTAGCAATAATCACGGGGATGCCGTCCGAAGCGATGCGCCGCGCAATATTGCATTTCGTCATCATACCGCCGCGCCCGAACTGGGACTTCGTGCGCGTGACACACATCGAAAAATCGGTGTCTTCCGGTTTGATTTCGCGAATGACCTGCGCGCCGGGCTTGGAGGGATCGCCGTCGAAAATACCGTCCACGTTCGAAAGGATAATCAGCATGTCCGCGTTCATCATTTCGGCAACCAAACCGGACAGCTCGTCGTTGTCCGTAAACATCAACTCCGTAATCGAAATCGTGTCGTTTTCGTTGACAATCGGAACGACGCCGTTGGCGAGCATGATGTCCATACAACGCTTCTGGTTGCGGTAATGCGAGCGTGTCGTGAAAAATTCCTTCGTCGTCAGCACCTGTCCGCAAGCGCTTCCGTTGCTGCGGAAGAAATCAAAGTAGCGGTTCATCAGCTTGGCCTGACCGACGGCGGAAAAGAGTTGGCGTGCCGAGACCGCATCAAGTTGGTCGGCCGGGATTCGCAGTTCGCTGCGCCCGGAAGCGACGGCACCGGACGAAACAAGGACGACCTCGATGCCGCGGCGGTTCAGCGCGACCACTTGGTCCACCAGAGCCGACATGCGCGTGACATCGAGTGTGCCATCTTGCCGCGCAAGCACGTTAGAGCCGATTTTTACGGTAATACGTTTCATGATTTTGGGGTGAGTAATTAAGCAATTGAGAAAAAAATTAACGGGCGGCCTTCAGCCCCGCGATGACGGCAGGCGTAAATCCGGCGGCCTCCATGGCGTTGAGACCGCGGATCGTGACGCCGCCGGGCGTTGTCACGCGGTCAATCGCCGCTTCGGGATGTTCCCCGCTTTGTTCGAGTAATTCGACGGCTCCGCGCAGAGTCTGCAAAACGATTTCGCGGGAGACTCCCGGGTAAAATCCGAGTTCGACGCCGCCCTCGCAGGCCGCACGGATGTAGCGCATGGCAAAGGCAATGCCGCAGGACGCCAGCGCCGTGCCGGCCGCCATCTGCTTTTCGTCGATGAGCAAAGTTTTTCCGAGTGCGCCGCAAAGCATTTGCGCGGTCTCGAGCTGTTCGTCATTTGCGTTCTTCGCACACAGGAAGGTCATGCTTTCGCCGCAAGCCGCCGCCGTATTCGGCATAATGCGGAAAAACGCACGCGTGCCCGCCGGCACAAAAAAGTTTTCGAGCTGTTCCAGGGAAACACCCGCCGCGACACAGGCCACAACGGCGCCCGCGCGCAGGCTACCGGCGATTTCCGCCGCAATACTTTCGACGAGCCAAGGTTTCACGCAAAGCAAAACCCAATCCGCCGACGCAACCGCCGCACGGTTATCCCGCGAAAGGCCGATGCCGGGAAGCGCCGCCGCCAACGCGCTCAAAGTCGCCTCGGAACGGGCGGTACAAGTAATCTCCGCCGCCGAACAAACCCGCTTGGCAAGCAAACCGCGCACAATCGCGCCGCCCATGTTTCCGCTTCCGATTACTGCAATTTTCATACTCCGATATTTATATCACTTCGCGAAGCCTCCCGCAAGCAGGCAAAAGCTTGCCGAAGCCGCTTCCATGGCATAAATTTTGCACTAAAACGTTTATTATGTGTGACAACGACGAACAGAAAACGGCAGAAAGCTCCCCCATTTCGGTCCAAATCCAAAAAGAATTTCTCAAACAACGGAAAATTTTCCTTTGGGGCTCGGTAAACGACGCCTCCGCACGCGACATCACGGAAAAGCTCCTCTACCTTGAATCCGTCGCTCCGGGCGAAGCCATTACCTTTTACATCAATACGCCGGGCGGCTCCATCACGGCCGGCATGGCGATTTATGACACAATTAAGCTGATTTCCTCGCCGGTCAAAGTCGTCGTCACCGGCATGGCCGCCTCCATGGGCTCGATCCTCTTGAGCGCCCCCGCAAAAGGCAACCGCTTCCTTTACCCGCACGCCCAGGTGATGATTCACCAGCCGCTGATTATGGGGCAGTTCCAAGGCCCGGCCGTCGATATCCACATTCAGGCCCAAGAAATGGAACGCACACGGGAAGAGCTCAACCGCATCCTCGCCGACGCTTCCGGCCAGCCGCTCGAAAAAATCACCCGCGACACCGACCGCGACTTCTACCTAAGCGCGCAGGAAGCCATCGAATACGGACTCGCCGACGCCATCATCACGCCGGAAGGCGCAACGCCGAATGCAGCCCCCGCTGCCAAGTGCGCCAAGAAGCCCGCTAAGAAGAAATAATCCGCAAGTAAGTCCTTTTTAAAAATGCCTGTTTCCCGGAAACACCTTCGCTACGCAGCGCTCGCCGCGTTCCTGACCCTTCCCGCCCTCCTCGCCGCGGCTTCCGCTGAAAACGCAAGCCCCACCGTCGCCACGCCGGAAGTCGTCGCTCCCGTCAAAGAGGAAGCCATGCGCTACACGACGACGAAGGAAATGCAGGACGACATCCGTCTGACGCGCTTTTGCCTGAATCGTTTCCACCTCTCGCAGAAAAAAGTCAGCGAAGTGGACATGAAAGCCCTGTTGGAAAAGCTTTCCGTTTCCCTCGACCCGTCCCGTAGCTTTTTCCTCCAAAGCGATTACACGCTGATGTGCGAACGCTTTGCCGCCGCACTTTCCTATTTTCTGGAAAAAGGCAATATGGCCTCTGCTTTCGCCATTTACGAAACCTACCGCACGCGCGTCAACGAGCGCATCGACTGGGTCCGGGAACGCCTGCAGAAGCCCTTTAATCTCACGGGAACGGGTTCGCTCAAGCTCAACCGCAAAGACGATCCCTGGGCGAAAGACCGGGCGGAAGCCGATGCCTTTTGGGAGCAGCGCCTCACGAACGACCTTATCAACGAATTGCTGAGCGACAAGAAGGACGCGAAAGCGGACACGCCGCCCGCCGCTCCGGATCTTTCCGAAGCCTCTGTTCGGGAGGCCTGCAAAAAAATCGGCGAACGCTACGAAAAGCTCCGCAAAAACCTCGTCCTCGAGCCCTGGGAAGTCGAAGAGCTTTTTCTCAACGCCCTCGCCGCCCAATTCGACCCGCACACGACCTTTTTCCCGAAGCAGACCATGGAGGATTTCCAAATCACCATGCGCAATTCGCTCTGCGGGATCGGCGCCCTGCTCGCCGACGAAGAAGGCTATTGCACGATTCGCGAAATCATCCCCGGCGGTCCCGTCGAACGTTCCGGTAAATTTGCCGTCGGCGACCGCATTATCGCCGTCGGAACGGGCACCGACGAATCCGCGTCCCTGACCGATGTCGTCGGCATGCGCCTCAACCGCATCGTCCGGATGTTGCGCGGCAACAAGGGCGAAGCAATCCGCCTCTTGGTCGAATCCGGCAGCGACCACAGCAACCGCAAGTACATCACGCTGATTCGCGACGAAGTCAAGCTGACGGAACAGCTCGCGACAGCGAAAATTATCGACGTCCCCGCAGGCGATAAAACCCTCCCCGTCGGCGTCATTCACCTCCCCTCTTTCTACGGAAAAGACCGCAACGATAAACAGGCCTTCAGCACGACGGAAGACGTCAAGGAACTGCTCGGCAAACTCAAGGCCAAGAACGTCGGCGCCGTCATTCTCGATTTGCGCGACAACGGCGGCGGCTACCTGAACGAAGCCGTCGATCTGACGGAACTCTTCGTCGGCTCCGGCGAACCCGTCGTCCAAGTGCGCGGCATTTCCGAAAGCGACATCAGCGTCCTCAAGACGGGGCGCAAAAACTTCCTCGATGCCGCCAAGAACATGTTTATCACGACCTTGCCGGACTGGAACGGCCCGCTGATCGTTCTCGTCTCCAAAGCCAGCGCCTCCGCCAGCGAAATCGTCGCAGGCGCCCTGCGGGATAACCGCCGCGCCCTCATCGTCGGCGATCCGCAGACCCACGGCAAAGGCTCGGTACAGGAAATCATGCCCTACAGCTACGTCGTCGGCGACGAACGCCAAAAAGCCTCCATCAAAATCACGCGCAGCAAGTGGTACGCGCCGTCGGGCAATTCGATCCAGCTCAAGGGTGTCGCCGCCGACATTGCCGTGCCTTCGGCCTACAGCGTCCTGCCCATCGCCGAAAGCGATTTGGAAAAGCCGCTTCCCTGGGACTCGATTCGCTCCGTACTTTCGGAAGACCGTTCTACTCCGGGCTGGCTCGCCGCCCCCATTTCGCAGGAATTGATTGACCGACTCGCAAACGCCAGCAGTAAGCGCCAAGCCGAACTGCCCGAGTTCCTCACGCACAACCGCACGATTGCCTGGTGGGCACGCCGCGAAAACGACAAAAGCGTCCCGCTCAACATCAAAGAACGCATCGAGCAGCGTGATTCCGACCTCGATTTCTTCAAGCTCGTCAAAAACGAATACTCCGAGCTCGCGAAGACCGATTTCGCCTTTACGGAAATCAAACTCAATTCGGCAATCGAACAGGAAAAGGTCAGCGAGGAGCACAAAAAAAGCTCGTTGCGCCGCAAGTCTGCCCTCATCCCCGGCATTACCGAGGAAGACGAGGAGGAAATCCCGCATTACGATGTCGTCTTGCGCGAAGCTGCGCGCATCGCCGCCGACTGGATTGAAATCAACGCCGCCCGCAACGCGAATCCGTAAACGTCCGAGCCGCCCAAAACGAAGAAGCGACTTTTCCGGTCGCTTCTTTATTTACCTTTTTACTATACTGCGCCCCTTATGACAGAATCTTTGAATCGAGTACGCGGAGCTTTCCCGCAGTTTTCTCAGGAAATTTGGGAAAAAATCGAAGCCATGGCCGCCCTTCACCGCGAATGGAACGCCAAGATTAACCTCGTTTCCCGCAAAGACATCGACAACCTGGAATGGCACCACTACGCGCCCTGCCTTGCCGCAGGAACTTTCCTGTCGCTGATGAACGGCGCCCGCGTCATCGACGTCGGCACCGGCGGCGGCTTCCCGGGGCTCCTGCTCGCCGTGCTCTACCCGCAGGCCCATTTCACACTGATGGATTCCATCGCAAAAAAGATTCTCGTCGTCTCCGACATCGCCGAAAAACTCGCACTCAAAAACGTGGAAACCCGCGTCGGACGCGTCGAAAAACTCGGCAAGCATTTTGACTTCGTGACCGGGCGCGCCGTGACGAACCTGCCGGCATTCTTCGGCTTGGTCAAAAAGCTGATTGCGCCGGGCAAAAAGCATTCGCTCACCAACGGCATTCTCTACTGGAAAGGCGGCGAACTCGCCCCGGAATCGGAAGCCCTCGGCGTCGAACCCGCCAAAACCGTCGAACTCGAATCAATGCTCGACGACACGTATTTCAACGGAAAATACATCCTCCACTACCCGTATCCCGACGTCTTCCGAGCCCGCATCACCCTCCCGGGAGGGAGAGCTTAGAGAGATTAAAGATTAAAGAGGAAAGATTAAAGAGCTTGGGGCTCGATGCTTGATGCTTGGCGCTTTTCCGCCGCCGGTGGTGCACTACAGAATTGCGCGCCTTAGCAAAGCTCTAAAAAACGAATTTCCGGAGGCAGCCTGAAGCGTTAGCGATCTGTGGATTTCCGTAAAGCGTCCCAAGTGTGATGAGGGACAAAAAAGATTTGTTTGCAGACGCTGAAAATTCTGTCTGAATTGCGGACATGAAATTATCCCGACTGCTCCTGTGGATTTTGGGTATTGCTCTCTGCAGCCTCCCGGTCCATGCAAAAACCCCGTTCGTCTTATCGGACAAGCTTCCCGCACCGAAATGGGACGAAGGCTACGGTGTCGGCAACGGGCGCCTCGGTGCTCTGACCCTCGGCGGCTTTCCGAAGGACCTAATCGTATTAAACGAAGCTTCGATTTTCGAGCGTAAGCCGATTGCCGTTCCCGCAAATGTCGCGGAAGCCGTAGAAAAAGCCCGTAAGGCCTGCGAAGCCGGCAACTTCGCGGCGGCAGATGCGATTTTCCGCAATGAAATCCTGACGAACGGCTCTATCGCGGGCAACTACCAGCAAGGCGGTCTGATCGATGTCGAATTTTTAAACGTCCCGAAACAATCCTCTTATCGCCGCGAGCTCGACATGGAACACGGCTCGGCCAACAGCGAAATCAGTTTTGAAAGCGGAGAAAGCCTACGTTGCGAATTGCTGTGCAGCGCGGAACCGGAGAGCTCGACTCCGTCTCAGCGCGGGCTTATCGCGTATTTTCTCGAAAGCGATCTTAGCGCGGGAATCGATGCGGACTTTACCCTGCGCCACCCGGATCCGAACACGAAGATTCAATTTCTCGGCGACCAAGCCGCCCACCGCGGCAAAGTCATTTTTATGATGAGCGGACAAGGCGGTAACGGAGGGACGCGCTTTCAAAACGCCATCCGATTCTTTGTCGAAGGCGGAGAAATTTCCGTCAAGGGAACCCGAATCTCCGTCCGCGGCGCTCAAAAAATCCTGGCGGTATCGGCCACCTCGACCGATTACGATTATTACCGCATCGGCCGCCGCAAAGCTTACGGATTCGACGCGTTCGCCGGCGTTGAAGCCGTCAACGGCGTCGAAGATTGGGAGCGCTTACGGAAAACATCATACGCCCATTTCGCCGAACGGATGAATCGTTGCGTCGTCGATTTGGGTGATTCCGCTCCGGAAGTCCAATCGATGACGACGCGGGAACGCGTGGCACGCATGAAAGCCGACCCGGAAGCCCGCGACCCCGATTTACTCGAACAGCTTTTCCAATTCGGCCGCTACTGTCTGATTGCCAATTCGCGTCCCGGAGCTCTCCCGTGCGGCTTGCAGGGACTCTGGAATCCGAATTTGAATGCCGCGTGGATGGGCTGCTACTTCTTCAATATCAACTGCGAAATGAATTATTGGTGCGCCGACCCGACGGGCCTCGGCGAATACCACCGCGCCTTTACCGACTTCATCCTACGCCTGAAACCGAGCGGAGAAGCTTTCGCCAAGGCCATCGGACATGAAGGATTTTGCTTTGGTCACTATGCGGATTGTTTCGGCGACACCTATTTTGCCGGCAACCATCCGGAATGGGCGGCCAGCCTGATGAACGGCGCATGGATCTGCGCTCATATCGTCGATGCCTATCGCTTCGACAACGACCGGAAGCGCCTCGCCGAGGCACTCCCGCTTCTGGAAGCCAATGCCAAATTCATCTTATCCTGGTTCCGCCCCGATCCCAAAAACCCGGAGGAACTGATTGCCGGTCCCGCCGTGTCGCCGGAGACGGGATTTTTCTACAAAGACGCCGCAGGAGTACGCAAAATGGCCTATGTCTCCACAGGAAACTCCCACGACCAATTGCTCGGTCGCGAGGCCCTGCGCAATTACATTTTTGCCTGCGACGAGCTCGGCAAGCGCAACGGAAAAACCTACACCGCCGCAAAAAAAGCCCTACCGAAAATCGCATTGCCGAAAATCAACGCGGACGGCCTAATCATGGAATGGCGGGAAAACTTCGAAGAATGGCAGCCCGGACACCGTCACGTCAGCCACCTCTACGGCCTTTTTCCGGGCCACGAATGGAATGTGCAGACAACACCGGAATACGCCGCCGCCGTCAAAAAATCATTGGATAAGCGCCGTCGCGACCAAGAGGCACGCGGAACGCTTCACCCCGGATGGAGCGAGGCCTGGTGGATTAATCTCTACGCGACGCTCGGCGAAGGAGATACCGCCTATGCCCTCATGAACCGCATGGTCGCACGTTACATCAACCCGAATCTTTTCGATATTCATCCGCCCTTTCAAATCGACGGGAATTTCGGTTTCACCGCCGGCGTCGCACAATGCCTGATTCAGAGCGGCATCGAACGCAACGGACGCCGCATCGTGCAGCTGCTGCCCGCACGCGCCGCAGCCTGGGAAAAAGGGACCGCAAAAGGCTTGGTCACCCGCGGCGGACTGAAAGTCGATTTGGCCTGGGACGGCAAAGGCGTCAACGCCCGCCTCCAATCAACGCGTGCCGGCAAATTCACCGTCCTCTGCAACGGCATTTCACGGGACCTCGCTTTCGCCTCTCCCGGCGAAACCCGCACGCTGCTCTTTCCGCCGGGGAAATAAGAAAGCCGGAGTCACACCGACCTCTGAAGTCCGGTCGGTAAAAACAAAAAGCGTTCCCGCGGATTTCGCGGGAACGCTCTTCTTTAAGCGTTAAGCTTTAATCTCTAATCTTTCGATTAGCGGTTGATGTCACCGAGCATCTTGCCGCCGAAAACAGCCGTGTCGCCGAGCTGTTCTTCGATGCGGAGGAGCTGGTTGTACTTTGCAATACGGTCGGAGCGGCTCATCGAACCGGTCTTGATCTGACCGGCGTTCGTCGCAACGGCGATGTCGGCAATCGTCGCATCTTCCGTTTCGCCGGAGCGGTGCGAGATAACCGCCGTGTAGCGATTGAACTGCGCCATTTCGACGGCGTCGAGCGTTTCCGTGAGGGAGCCGATCTGGTTGACCTTGACGAGGATGGAGTTCGCCGTGCCGGTCTGGATGCCCTTCTTGAGGAATTCGGTGTTGGTAACGAACAGGTCGTCGCCGACGAGCTGGACCTTGCTGCCGAGCTTGTCCGTGAGCTTCTTCCAGGTTGCCCAGTCGTTTTCTGCGCAGCCGTCTTCGATCGAGATGATCGGGTAGCTGGAGCAGAGGTCGGCGAGGAAGTCAACCATCTGGTCGCCGGAGAGCTTGCGGCCGTCGGACTTCTTGAAGATGTATTCGCCCGTTTCGCCGTTATAGAATTCGGAGGAAGCCACGTCGAGAGCGATGCAGATGTCCTTACCGAAGGTGTAGCCGGCGTTCTTGACGGCAGCAGCAATCGTGTCGAGAGCGTCTTCGACGGAGTCGAGGCGCGGAGCAAAACCGCCTTCGTCGCCGACAGCCGTGTCGAGGCCGCGCTTCTTGAGAACGCTCTTGAGGGCGTGGAAGGTTTCGGCACCCATCTGGACAGCCTGGCGGAGCGAGGAAGCGCCGACCGGCATAATCATGAATTCCTGGAAGTCAATCGGAGCGTCGGAGTGAGCACCGCCGTTGATGATGTTCATCATCGGGACCGGGAGGACCTTTGCGTTCGGGCCGCCGAGGTACTTGTAGAGCGGCTGTCCGCAAGCTTCGGCAGCAGCCTTCGCGACAGCGAGGGAGACGCCGAGAACGGCATTGGCGCCGAGCTTGGACTTGGTCTTCGTCCCGTCGAGCTGGAGCATCGCAGCGTCAACAGCCGGCTGGTCGAGGGCGTCGAAGCCGACGAGTTCCGGAGCGATGATTTCGTTCACGTTGGCAACGGCCTTGAGAACGCCCTTGCCGCAGAAACGCGTTTTCGGATCGATGCCTTCAGCAAACTGCTCAGCCGGAACGCCGCCGTCGCGGAGTTCGAGGGCTTCGTTCACGCCCGTGGATGCTCCCGAAGGAACAGCTGCGCGACCGATAGCACCGCAGGAGAGTTCGACGTCAACTTCGACCGTCGGATTACCGCGAGAATCGATGATTTCGCGACCTTTGATATCAATGATGGTAGACATAGTGAATTTGGTTAAAAATGAGTGAAATTGCCTCAGAGCTTAAGTTCAGAGCCCGAAGAAATCAAGCGGGAACGGTTTCGGCCGCTTCAATCTTTAAGGCTACCTCTAGAAATTCATTTTTAGAGGTTTACAGAGGCGCGCAATCCGTTCCATTGCGCCGCAGGCATGTAAACGGGTCTGCTCCCGTCACTTCGCGGCGCTTGTTTCTCATAGATTATCCGCGGGTTTCGGCTACGTCTGCACCCGCGGTTATCCCATGTAGTACACCTCCGGCGCACCGGCTCTGACGAACGGAAAGAAAAAAACTTAGGACAATGCCTTAAAAAACGAATTTCCGGAGGCAGCCTTAATCTCTAATTTTTCTTCGGGTCGAAAGCATCGCGCAGAGCGTCGCCGAAGAGATTGAGCGCGAAGAGCGTGCCCGCGAAAAAGAGTCCCGGAAAAAGCAAAAGCCAGGGATAATCCGCCATGGCATCCGCACCCTCCTTAATCATCAGGCCCCAAGACGTCATCGGCGGCTTCACGCCCAAGCCGAGAAAGCTGATAAACGCTTCGAGGAGCATCACGCCGGGGACTGTCAGCGTCGCATAAACAATTACCGTTCCGAGAATATTCGGAAAAAGGTGGCGCCACATAATCTTCGTCGTCGATTGCCCCATACAAATCGAAGCTTCGACAAAGCCCTGCGTCCGCAATTCCCGCACCTGATTACGCACGATACGCGCCATTGTCAGCCAGGAAACCGCCCCGATTGCGACGTAAATCAGCCACATTTCCTGCCCGAAGACCACGGTCAGCAGAATGACAAAAAGCGTAAACGGCAAGGCATAGAGCACGTCCACGATGCGCATGAGCACGGCATCGCGAACTCCGCCGACATAGCCTGCGAGCATGCCGTAAACCACGCCGATGACACAGGAGACGACGGTGGCAATCAGGCCGACCTGCAGGGAGACACTCCCGCCGTAGAGCAAGCGCGAAAGCACGTCGCGCCCGAGCGTATCCGTCCCGAGCCAATGCGTCCCCGACGGTCCGGCGGGACCGAGCGCCAAATCCTGCGCTTCAAACGGAAACGGCGCAATCCACGGCGCACACAGGCAGGCGCCCAGCATCACGAGCACGAAAATCCCGGCAATCACGCCGGGGCGATTAGCCAGAAAGCGCTCACGGGAACGCTTCCAAGGCGAAAGCGGAACGCCGGAGAAATGCCCGCCGTCCGCCGTACCAGACTGTCCAGAATTGTCATCCACGAAACGCCATTAAAAACACCCTGCCCCCAAAATAGCAATAAGGAAGCGCAGTTTAAGCCGCGATGCGGCGCGACGATTTACTTTCCGTTGCCTCTCCGTACCTCTGTGTCTCCGTGAGAGTTTCTGAATATTGCCTCTCACAGAGCCACGGGGCCTCAAATGCCGTTTACCGTTTTTCGTTCCAAAACATAATCTCCGAATAAGCAGAATTTGGAAACGCGCAGAAACCGGTAGCTTTCCGGCACCCGTTTTTACCCGTTAGGCAAGCTTTAAAAATTCATTTTTAGGGTATTATCCTAAGCTTTCTTCTTTCCGTTCGTCAGAGCCTGTGCGCCGGAGGTGCACGACATGTGATAACCGCGGGTGCAGGCAACGCCGGAACCCGCGGATAGGCCATGAAAAACAAGCGCCGCGAAGTGACGAGGATAAACCCGTTTACGTGCCTGCGGCGCAATGGAACGAACTGTGCGCCTCTGCAAACTTCAAAAAGCGATTTCGCCTTAGTCTCTTTAAGCCCTAAGCATTAAGCTTTAAGCTCTCAACCGTCCTCGGCTTTACTTGTCTGCCTCCGGCGTCTCGGGGAACGAGGGGTTTCCGTATTCGAGCATGAGGGCGGCGACGCGTTCGATTTCCGCCTTTCCCTGATTGGCGATTTCCCGTTCCAGATCGGCGGAAGCGCGTTCCCGTTCCAAGATGGCGTCAGCGTGAGTTTCGCCGCGGCGGTTCAGGAAGGCATCATACTTCCGCATCGTGTTTTTCCACTTTGAAAACTCGCGGGAGGCGCGCAGGATTAGCGCCATTTTTTCCCGGCGCTCAATCATTTGCAGTTTCAGTCCCTGCTCGAGCAGAACGTGATTTTCCTTGGCTTCGCTCAGGGCAAACCAAGTGTTCAGGCGCGTATCCAATTGCAGGAAGAAATCCAGTTCCATGCGCAAGTCGGTCCCGCGCCCCGTGAAGCCGGTATTGCTTCCGCCCGAATAGCTGAAAAGCGAAGGCGAATAAAAATTCACATGCACGGTCGGGAAATAATTCATCATGATACCGAGTTGAGCGAGGCGGGAGGCTTCAAGCTCCGTCGCCATCAGCGTGAGTACGAGCGGATCGATCTGCTGCGTCTGCTGTGCGTAATCCTCGGCGGAAACGGCAGGCAGGCTCGTGCTGTCGATTTCCCATTTTTCAGAAGCGTCGGAAAAAAGCCCCGCAAGCTTCATCCACTCGGCGTGTGTCTCGATTTCGCGCTTTTTATCGAGCTCGCAGCGGCGGCTTTCGGCATCGATCCCGCGAATCCGTGAACTTTCACGCAGGTAATTTTCCCGACTCAAATCAATTTCGCGCGCCGCCTGATAAAGCTTCGAAAAAATTTCCCGACGCTTGATTTCGAGATTCTTTTCGGCGCGGAACAGGGCCAGCTGCGCAACGTAATAATCGACGGGCAATTGCGTCAGCGCGGGAATGTTGAAGATGATATTGACGTTGTAGTCGTAGTGTTCGGAGTAATAATTGGCACCGTTTCCGCGCAGGGCTTCGTTGTAGTAATAGCCGAGATTGACGAGCGGAACGACCTGGAGAAAAACGCGTTTAACATTGCGCTCGGCGTTTTTGATTTCATTGCGAGCCTTGCGGATTTCCAGGTTGTTTTCGTCTGCGAACGTAAGCGCCTCGGCCCACGACATTTTACGAATCTGCATCTCCGAATAAGCCGGAAAACTTTCGTACTCCTTACTCAGGCCCTCTCGCGCTTCGTCCACATATTCCTCGAGACTGCAGGCCGACAAAAGCAAGCCCGCTCCCGCGCAGGCGACGCGCAAGCACCGGCAGAGACCCGAAGCCTTCGGACGCCGCACGGCATGCTCTGATTTAAAATCTCTTTTCATCTCGCAAAAACTCCGAAACGTTTATTTGAGTACCTTTCCTATAGGACGCAGGGCCGCCGCCGCAATCGGAATCGACGAAATCAGCACGCAAACGCAAAGTGCAAAGGCAATCAGCCGCAAGTCCGGGGCGAGCTCCGTCCAGTCCAAGACCAGGCCGCGCACCTTGAAAACTTCGTCCAAAATCAGCGGAATGCAACGCACGAACACGGCAAAAGCCGCCATCGCCGCCGCAAACACCAAAAACAGATTCTCCGCGATGAAAGCTAAAATCAACAGGACGCGGCTCACGCCGAAGCTGCTCATCAGGGCGTAAACATATTCGTTGCGCTGAAACTCCATCGAAGAAATCGAGGTCAGCAAAACCCCGACGATAAAAGCGATACCCAGAGAGATTGCAATGCGCCAGGAGAGTTGGTCCCGGCGAATGCGTTCAAGCCGCTCCAGAAAAGTGCGGGAACTCTGCACGTGAGCGCTGCGCTTGTCGAGTTTCAGCAGATTGCGAACCTTCATTTCGAGTTCCCGCAACAGCGCGGCGTCCAAGCGTTCGGTCGCAATAACCGTTTTTTTCTGAAAGCCGAAAAGCTTCATGTCGCCGAGCATTCCCGCCGGCACGAAGACCGCGCCGGACTGATAAAGATTGGCCAAAATGCCGGCATGTGCCGCCGGAACCGTTGTCCCGAAAATCTGCCAGCCGGCGATTTCGATTTCCCTCGGAAACGCACCCGCCGCCTGCTCTTTCGGCAAGATGAAAACGCCGTTTTCTCCGCCCGGCAACGCCGCAAACAGGTGGGCTGCCGAAAGCGGGTATTCCGCAATCGGGAAGAACTGCCCGTTCGATTGTGCCGCGGTGTAAACTTCGTTAAAAACCGAAACGCGAAACCCCGGCCCGCATTCCAGAAGCGGAGAAAATTCACCGTCCGAGGCACGCGAGCGCTCAAGCGTCTCCGAAACGACCAAAAGATTCCCGCCGGAACGCGCGATTTCCCGCTCAACCGACAAGGTCATCACAATGAAGTTGGCCAAAACAATCAGCGCGCAAAGCGTCAGGAAAAAGACGACGAGTACGCGCGCCAAGGGGCTGGAACAATGCGTTTTCCAGCGGTGGACCGCATCCTTGGCCAAATAGAAAAGAGTGAGCAGAGACGATTTCATTACAGAGCCTCGGTTCGAATCTGTTCAAAATCAATTACGGCATCGGCGATTTCGGCGATACGCGCGTCATGCGTGCTGATGACGCAGACGGTATCGCGGGCACGTTCGCGAATTTTCCGCTTAATAATCTCCGTGTTCCCGTCGTCGAGCCCGCTCGTCGGTTCGTCGAGCAGAAGCACGCTCGGATTCTTCAAAAGCGCCCGGGCAAGCGCCGCGCGTTGCATTTGCCCGCCGGAGAGCGTGTCCGCGCGCGCCTTGCGGAATTCGGCGAGCCCCAAATCCTCCAACAGGGCATCGATGCGTTCCCGCCAAACCGTTTTGGGCAAAAGCGAGATTTCCGCGCAGAGTGCCAAGTTCTTTTCGAGGCTTAAAAGCGGCAAAAGATTCAGGCCCTGAAACAGATAGCTCACATGCCGGCGGCGAAACTCGCGGGAGAAGGGGTCCGCGGAAACAGGCGGCCTGAGCTCGCCGGAATCCGGCTTCAGGTAGGCGCCGAGCAGCTTGAGCAACGTCGTTTTCCCGCAACCGGAGTAACCGCGCAAGAGCGTAATTCCCTGCGGAAAGGCGTAGGAAAAGTCCTTCAGGACCGGCCTGCCCTTCTTGTAGGAAAAACAAATATGCTCGCAACGGTAAAACGACATCGCCTCATTATTTTTGGGGATTCGCCCGCTCGCGAAGACCGACGCTCGTTTCCCCGATAAACACAATCTCGTGCTGCGGGAATTTCGCGGCAATCAGCGCCTCCCACGAGGCAAACGGCGTTTCCGCATCACCGCGCACCAAATCGGCCTTTTTCATCACCTTCAGCTCGGATTTGCCGTTGAAAAACAGGCGGGCCACGCAATTGCCGCCGAGCAGCTCATGGGCACGCTCACGGCTAGCCTCCGGCACGCGGAAAAAGTAAACGAGCGCCTCGGCATTCCCGTTCTTTTCGATACGCTTGTGCGAATAAAGCGCCTCGAAACTTTCGTTGCCGCCGAGACTCAGTTTCACGCTCAGGGCCTTTCCCGGAAGACGAATCAGCTCCGGATGGACGATATTGACCGCCACAAAATAAGCCGAGTTGTCCGCCACCGTCGCAATCGGAGCTCCCGCTGCCAGGCGTACTCCCTCGTCGGCATTTTCCGGCAAAGAAAAATGGTACTGAACACGCCCGTCAAAGGGCATCGTCAAATCATAGAGTTCCCGTTTGCGCGCAAATTCTTCCCGCGCCTGTTTTTCGGCGGCCTCCATTTCGCGCTCGGCAAGCTCGATCTGCTCCGCCAGTAAAGCCACGGCACGCGCGTCCGCCTGCAATTCCCGCTTCCCGATTAGGGCGCGCTCCCCGGCGTTCAGACCCTGCAAAAATTCCAGTTCCTCCTTTTGGCGCACCAAGGCAAGAATCTCTTTCTTTTTCGCCAAACGCTCCGAAGCGATGCGCAGTTCAAGGGCAAGCGCCTCGGAATCCATGCGCGCACGGTTGATTTGTCCGATCTGCTCGCCTTTCTTCGCATGCGTCCGCCCGGTCAGAAAGCCGTCCAATGTTCCCGCCTCCGGCATAACGAAGGAATAAATCTTATTCGGAACGACTTTCGCACGGTGCTGAGACACATAGTAGTCCGCCGCCTGCACCGACACTATTCCCGAAAAAAGAAACGCGCCTGCGAAGAGGAAGCACAGGCTCTTACGAAAAAATTGCATAGCCGGATTCTGACGTTTTCATCTCATGCTTTCGAGAATTAAATCCCGAAGCAGCCTGAAAAATCCGCGGACGAAAATAATTTAGAATCGCCTTACCGCCGGATTCACTCTTAACTGTACTCAGTATGAAAGCACTCAAGAAAATACTCCTCGCACTGAGCCTGCTGGCCGCCGCTCTCCCGCTTGTGAATGCGGAAGTGGCGTTCCCGTCCGAGAAACAACCCGGCGTCGCCGTAGCATCGGCTAAAGTCCTCTCCAACAAACTCGTTGCCGCACAATTTGACACGCAAAAAGGCCTGGCCGTTAAGGTGGAAGGTAAGACCGTCGCCAAGGGCAGCGAACTCTTCAAAATCGTTTTGGGCAACGGAGAAATCATCGCCGCCTCCAAAATGTCGGGCAGCATCAAAAAAGTCGCCCTGAAAGGCAACCCCGACGCCGTTAAGCTCTCGGAACGCTTCAACGGGCAAGCACTCGAAGGTAAATTTACAAAGGGCGACCTCATTGTCGAATGGCGCGCCGTTCTGCGTGACGGCTCCCACTACATCCGCCAGGAACTCAAGATTTCGGCCAAGAAAGACACGCCGATGCAGGCGATTCTCCCGCTCGAAATCAAGCTCCCCGGCGCAAAGGTACTCGGCAACACCCGAGGCTCGCCGGTTGTAACCGAAAAGGTCTTCGCAGCACTCGAAACGCCGATGGGCATCAACGAAGTCTCCGGCGATATGATGAGCGGTAAATGGTCGCGCAAAACAACTCTGAAAAAAGGCGAAGTCTGGGAAGTCTCCTCCGTCATCGGCGCATTCGTCCCGGGACAGGAACGCCGCTCCTTCCTCGCCTACAACGAACGCGAACGCGCAGTCCCGTGGCGCTCATTCGTCCACTACAATTCGTGGTACGAGCTCAACATCAACCGCAATAACGACCCGGACCCGAAAAAGCGCATGACGGAGAAGCAGTGCCTCGACGTCATCGATGCCTGGAACAAAAATCTGTTCAAAAAATACAAAATCAGCATCGACGCCTTTGTCTGGGATGACGGCTGGGATGATTTCAATTCGCTCTGGGGCTTCCACAGCGAACTCCCGAACGGCTTTAAAAAGCTCGATGTCGAAGCACGCAAACAAGGCGCAGGCATGGGCGCTTGGCTCGGCCCCGTCGGCGGCTACGGTGCCTCCAAGGCTCAACGCCTCGGCTTCTGGAACAAAACCCACCCGAACAACCAAATCGGCAACTTCGAACTTTCCAATAAAGAATACTTTGACGCATTCGTCGGCCGTTGCTCGCAGATGGTCAACGATTACGACATGCGCTATTTCAAGTTCGACGGAATCAGCACGCACTTCCATGCCAAAGGCCCCGCAGGCGAAGAAGACGCGGAAGGCATCATCAAAGTCGAAAAAACTCTTCGCAAAAAACGTCCGGATATTTTCCTCAACACGACCGTCGGCACCTGGGCTTCACCGTTCTGGTACCATGTTGCAGACTCTGTTTGGCGCCAGGAAAACGACCACGGCGGTATCGGCGACGGCGACAACCGCGAAAAGTGGATTACCTACCGCGACCGCCTCGTGCACGAAGTCTTCGTCCAAGGCTCCCCGCTGTTCCCGATCAACTCGCTCATGACCCACGGGCTCATGGTTACGCGTCACGGCCCGCCGAACTCCATGGCACACGATCAGTCCGGACGCGCGGGCATCATCAAGGAAATGCGTTGCGCATTCGCCTGCGGAAGCGCATTGCAGGAGCTCTACGTCGATAACGACATCATGACCAATCTCGACCTCTGGAAAGACCTCGCCGAGTGCATCAAGTGGTTCCGCGGAAACGCAGACGTCCTCGACGACACGCACTGGGTCGGCGGCAATCCTTGGGACAACAACACGAAGTCCGGAAGCATCTACGGCTGGGCCTCCTGGAACGCGAAAAAGTCAACCCTCGCTCTCCGCAACTCCTCGAAAGAAGAAAAGACGCTGAAGGCAACACTCCGCCAAATCCTCGACGTCCCCGCCTTCGTCCAAGGCTCGATTACGCTGAAGGATTCGTTCAAAGACCAACGCAAGCTTGCCGGCATTTCCGGAGCAACCATTCCGCTCGACAAGGAAATCGCTTTCACGCTCAAGCCCTTTGAAGTCTTCGTCTTCGACGGCCGACCGGCGAAGTAAGCGAAGAGTGATTAAAGATTAGAGCTTAAAGAAGCTCAGAAAGACACGTTCCCGTGAGCAATCGCGGGAACGTTTTTTATTCGAATTCGAGATTCGGAACTTCGTCGCTTAGCGAAGCGGGTAAGCAAAACCCGACCCGACGGTTTGGAAATACGCGCGCAACTAAAAAAATCTCCGCATAGAATTATTCATTGTTAATTATCCTCCATTCGCCGAGCGAAGCTGTGCACCTCCGGCGCACAGGCTCTGACGAACGGAAAGAAGAAAACTTAGGACAACGCTCTAAAAATGAATTTATAGAGGTAGTCTTAAGTCCGGAGAGGTTGTTTTTGTGTGACATGCCAAGAAAACTAACAATCAACAAGCAGCGTGCGATAGAAAAGCCTCCTCAGTGATTTTCAATGTGACAGACACCGGCACGAACACACTCCCTCACCACGGATGGTGGTCCCCTCCCTCTAACTCAGAGGGAGAGCTTTTGCTGATCTCCGGCGCTCTCACAAAACTTCGTTTGAGGCTCGATACTTGGAGGGCACTTAAAGCGGTAGTCTTGCGTATTTCCAAAACGCAAGACCCCCGGATTCCGAATTAAAGAAAAACGTTCCCGTGAAACAAATCACGGGAACGTTTTTGTTGTGATGAGGAACGGTTTTTCGGATTCGTCTTACGCCTTCAGAAAGACTTTGGCGCGATAGCAAAGCCACAAAATCAGGAAAAGAATTGCGGCGTTGCCGGCGGCGAAAAAGACTTCGGGACGCGAACATTCGCAAGCCCGCAAAAGGCCGCCGATAAGCGCTTGCGTAATTCCGTTAAAATTAACTAAACCGACCTCCGGGCTAAGCATGTAGGCGAGAATGGAATTCATCCCGATGAGCTTCAGCCACCCGGCCCAGCGCTTCAGGCCCAAGCAATCGACGACACCGTAGAAAAGCGCCATCAGCAAAACGCAGTATCCGGACGCGACAAGCGTAAAGGTCGCCGTCCAAATGCGTTTGATGAGCGGCAATCCCGCCGCATGTCCGAGCCAGCCGAGAGCCGTCAGCAGCACGCCGGCCGCCGTCAGATAAACCCATTTCCGCTTCGGCGAAAAAGCTTTGCTTTTAAGCAAAATCCCCGTGAACACGCCGCTCATCACCGTAACGACAAAGCACAGCGCGCTCCAAATCCACGTTGTGTCGTAATACGCAGGGAAAATGACGTTTCCGTCGGCGGACACGCTTGCGCAGTCTCGCCAGCGCCCGAGACAAAGCTTGTCGAGTGTTGCCGGGAAATTCAATTCCCTCGTCCACGGGGAAAGCCCTGCCTCTGTCCATTCTCCGGCGCAAAAACAGACACCCGTAAACACGACAAGCAAGCCGCAAGCCAGCGCCACCTGTTTTTTCCAATTGAGAAAAAGAAACGCAAGGGCCGCTCCCGCATAGCCGATTGCAATAGCTTGGAGCGTATTGGACAAGGGCTTGAAGACGGCGGGATTGAAGGCGAGTAAATTTCCCTGCGCGATGCAACCGAGGAGCCACAAAACGATTACGCGGCGGAAAATGCGCCACAGGGCTTGACTTCGCGGCAGGCTTGCGTTTTCGCCGACGTACTTCGACAGTGCAAACGGAATCGAAACGCCTGCCATAAACATGAAAAGCGGCATCACCAGGTCCCATGCGAGGAAGCCCTCCCAAGTGGCATGCGTCCAGTGAGCGATGTACCAAGCGCCGTCCGGATGATGCCCGAGCCAAGCATGCATCACCGGACCGAGCATCGTCAGAACAAACAGGTCAAAGCCCCGCAAGGCATCAAGCGACTCAAGCCGCTTCGGGGGCGCCGACAAATCTTTTTCGGAAGAACTCATTGTAAACTACACTGTTTATCCGAGCCTCCCGCCGCAAGCCTTTCTTGTCCGCCCCGGAAAAGCAAAAGACACCGAACGGCGTCTATTGGCCGGAACGTTTGATCGTTCGAGACAAGTCCCGCCTGTTCGCGTTTCGAGCTCCCTTATTTTTTTGCGTCGCTTAAGTTTTTGATTCGCCAAAACACAGTTTGCATTATTCTTTAGTCATTATTCGCTAAAAAAATTTTCCCATGATGAATTCACTGATTGCATTTTGTCTGCGGAAACGCTGGACCGTCGTGCTCTTGACGCTGTTGCTTATTGCGGCATCCGTCTTCGTCGTAAAAAATACTCCGGTTGATGTATTTCCGGAACTGCGCGTACCGCGCGTGACGATCCAGACGGAGGCCGGCGGGTTAACGGCGGAGGAAGTCGAGCGCTACGTTACGATTCCCGTAGAGTCGGCGATGAACGGCACGGCGGGCGTAAAGGAAGTGCGCTCGTCTTCGGGTGGAGGCCTGTCGTTCGTCTGGGTCGATTTCGACTGGGACACGGATATTTACCTTGCGCGCCAAATCGTGACGGAGCGCCTCTCGAGCGTGCGTTCATCGCTCCCGCAGGATGTTTCGCCGGAACTGGCGCCGATTGTTTCCGTCACGGGCGAAATCATGCTGATTGCCCTCACGCCGGATGCGTCGTTTGAAAAACTTTCCGAAGCGGAAAAGAATCAGCACCTGCTCGATATGCGCCAACTGGCGGAATACCGCCTGCGCAATCGCCTGCTCGCGATTCCCGGTGTCGGACAAGTCACCGTGCTTGGCGGACGTTTGCCGGAATATCAAATTGTTTACGATCCCGCACGCCTACGTCAGGGCAATATTTCGATTGATGATTTGAAAGCCGCCGTGGAAGCCGCCGGCTCGTCCGATCCCGCCGGCTATCTCGAAGACGTTGCCGGCTTGGAACTTCCCGTCCAGCAGGATTCCCGGATTGAAACGCTCGAACAGATTCGCCGCACACTCGTTCCCGCTCACGCTTCGGGGACAGCGAAAATCGAGGACTTTGCGGAAGTCAAAATCGACGGTGCGCCCCGCCGCGGCAATGCCGGATTTATGGGCACGGATGCGATTGTCCTCTCCGTCCAAAAAGTCCCGGGAGCAAACACACAGGAACTGACACGCGCCGTCGATCGCGCCGTCAAAGAATTTTCCGCAAGCCAGCTTCCGGAAAACATGCGCCTGCGCACCGACGCCTACCGCCAGTCCGACTTCATCGAGCTTTCCCTCGCCAACGGCGCGGAAACGCTGATTACGGCGGGCATCGTCGTCATGCTCGTAATTTTCCTCACCTTGCTGAACGTACGCACGGCGCTCATCACGCTTGCCTCGATGCCGCTTTCGATCCTGTTCGCGTTCCTGCTCTTCCCCGCGTTTGATTTGGCGATTAATATTATGACGCTCGGCGGCTTGGCGGTTGCCGTCGGCGATGTCGTGGACAACGCGATTATTTTCGTCGAAATCGCCTGGCGCAAGCTCTCCGAAAACGCCGCGCTCCCGCCGGAGCAACGCCGCTCGAAGTTTGACGTACTCATGAGCTCGAAAAAGGAAATCCTCGGCTCCATCGGCTATTCGTCGGCAATTATTTTGCTCGTGTTTGCGCCGGTACTCTTCCTTTCGGGCTTGGAGGGACAATTTTTCCGTCCGCTCGGGATTTCGTACATGCTCGCCTTTGCGATGTCGCTCGTCGTCGCCGTCACCGTCATTCCCGCGCTTTGCTCGCTCACCTTCCGCCAAAAGAAAAATGCGGCGAAGGCGACCGTCCGGGAAAGTTTCTCCGTGCGCCAAATTCGCAAACTGTACACGCCGGTACTGAATTTCAGCCTGCGCTACGCGAAAAGCGTCGTCGCGGGAACGCTCCTGCTCACGGCCGGCGCGCTGTGGCTGGCGAGCACCTTCGGCGCGAGTTTCCTTCCGCCGTTCAACGAAGACTGCTACACCGTTTTCGTCAACGCCGTTCCGGGAACTTCGCTTGAGGAAACCGAACGTATCGCCCGGCAGTGCGCCAAAAAAGTCGAACAAATCGACGGTGTCATCAGCGTTGCCCAGCGCACCGGACGCGCCGAAAACGACGAACACGCCGAACCCGTTTCCGCCTCGGAAATCCTCGTCCGCGTCGATTTGAAAAAAGACCAACGCGCGTTGCGGGCAAAGATTCAGGACGCCATAGAAGGTATTCCGGGCACGTCCACCATGATCGGTTATCCGCTCGCACACCGCATTTCCGCCGCGCTTTCCGGTTCGAACTCCGAAATGGCGATTAATATTTACGGTTCCGAACTCCCGCAGTTGCGCGCCGCCGCGCTCAAAGCCAAGGAAATTTTGGAAAAACTGCCCGAAGTTGCCGACGCACGCGCCAACCGCGAAGTCATGGTCGATACGATTCGTATCCGCTATAATCAGGAAATCCTCGGCGCTTACGGACTGACAATTGCCGAAGCCGCCGAGCAGGTTTCCACCGCCATCAACGGCGCCAAGCTCGGCGAGGTCATCAAAAGTCAGGACCGCTGGAACATCGTCATGCGCATTGATCCCGCGTTGCGGCTTTCCATCGACGATGTGCGCAAGCTCGAACTCCTCGGGAGCAACGGACGCTCGGTACGCCTCGGCGAAGCCGCCGACGTCTCCCGCGAAGAAATCACGAACCTGATTCTGCGCGACAACACGCTCCGCAAGGCCATGATTTCCTGCAACCCGGCGCCCGATTCCAACATCGGCGACCTCGTTAAAGCCTGCCGGGAAAAGCTCGACCCGGCGATGCACGAGCTCGGGTGCACCGTCGAATATGCGGGAACGATTCAGGCACGCGAATCCGCCGCACAGCGCCTTTACCTGCTCGGCGCAGCCATTCTCATCGCAATTGTCTTCCTGCTGACCGCCGCACTCGGCAACCTGCGCAACGCACTCGTCACGCTCGTCAACATTCCGCTATGCATCATCGGCGGAATCGTAGCGGTCTTCATCGCTTCTCCCGGCACACTCGCCTCCGTCTTCGGAAACGGGCATTACATCGCGCCGATCCTCTCCGTGGCCTCGATTGTCGGCTTCGTCACCGTCATCGGATTCGGTGTGCGCTCCGGCCTGATCCTGATGAACCGCTACCGCGACTTAAGCAAACAAGGCATGACAACGGACGAAGCCATTCGCAACGGTTCGCTCGAACGCGTCGTGCCGATTATCATGACGTCGCTGACAACGGAGCTCGGCCTGCTCCCGCTGATTTTCGCCATCGACCAACCCGGCGGCGAATTGCTCGGACCGCTCGCCATCGTCCAATTCGGCGGCCTCATCTCGGCGACCGTCCTCTCCCTCCTCGTCATTCCCGCAGCCTCCAAGCTTCTCGGTAAAAAAGCCTAAGAAGGAGATGCCGGAAGCGAAAGCGCTTCCCCGTGATTTTCGGGAGGCGCTTTTTAGCGGGCGCCGGGAATGCCCTCGCGGATGAGTTTCCCGCCGCCCTTCCCGCCTTCGGGACCGAGCTCCAAGAGCCAGTCGCAGGCATTGAGCACATCGCTCTGGTGTTCGACAACCACGACCGAATTGCCCGCCGCCGTCAGCTTTTTCAGAATTTTAATCAGCAAAGCCGTGTCTTCGCGATGCAGGCCGGTCGTCGGTTCGTCCAACAAAAGCAGGCTCGTTGTTCCCGCGGCTTCGTCTTTTTTCCGGACGGCGATTTCCCCGAGATGGCGCGTCAGCTTCAGGCGTTGCGATTCTCCGCCGGAAAGTGTGTTCAGCGGCTGCCCGAGCGTCAGATAGCCCAAGCCGATTTCGTCCAGAAGTGCGAGCGGCGCTTCAATTTTTTTCTTTCCCGCGAAAAACTCAAGTGCCTCGCAGACGGTCATCGACAAAATCTCCGTCGCATTTTTGCCGTTGTAGCGGAACTGTAAAATCTCCTCGCGAAAGCGCCGGCCTTCGCAAACCGGACACGGGATAAAGACATCGGACAAAAACTGCATTTCCACGGTTTCCCAACCGGTCCCGTTGCAATGCGGACAACGCCCGTCGCCGGAATTGTAGGAAAAGCTTCCCGCCGTAATACCGGCCGCCTGTGCCTCCGGCGTACCCGCGAGCAACTTGCGGATTTCCGTCCACACGCCGCAATAGAGCGCGGGATTCGAACGCGGCGTCTTCGAGAGCGGCGCCTGATCGACGAGCACGATTTCCCGCAACGGCACATCGCTTTTGAAAACGCAGGGCGGCAGTTCAAAATCGTCTTCCTCGGGGACGGCTTCACGGTCGGTGGAAAACTGCGCCAACACGTTGTTAATCAGGGTGGATTTCCCGGAACCGGACACCCCGCAAATACCGACGAGCCTGCCGAGCGGAATATCGCAGGCAAAGTCACGAAGATTGTGGGCCGTCACTTTCGCCAAATGCAGAGCGGGAACGCGCTTGGGGCGTCCCTTCGACGGCGTAGCGGCATTGCTCTTCAAAATATCGGCCAGCTCCTTTTCCCGACGGCCGGAAAGCCAGGCTCCCGTAATCGAATCCGGGCACTCCAAAATGCCTTCCGGCGTTCCCGCATAAACGAGATTCCCGCCGCCGGCGCCAGGATACGGACCGATTTCAATCAGGTAATCCGCCGCGCGCATCACCGATTCGTCGTGTTCGACAACGACTACCGTGTTTCCGCGCGCAACAAGCTTTTTCAGAATCGAAATCATTTTCGCAAGGTCGCGCGGATGCAGGCCGACGCTCGGTTCGTCCAAGATAAAAAGCGTGTTCGAAAGCGAAGCCCCGAGGCAGGCCGTAAGGTTGACGCGTTGGACTTCTCCGCCGGAAAGCGTACGCGACTGCCGGTCGAGCGTCAGAAAGCCCAGGCCGACTTCCCGCAGATAGCCCAAGCGGTTCCGCGTCTCCGCCAAGGCAATATCGTCGGAGCCGTCCGCTTCCGGCAAGAGCTCAAGCAATTCATCGACGCTTTTGGCAAAAAGCTCCGGCAGGCTGTTTCCGCGAAACTTCCACGCCAGCGATTCCGGCTGAAAGCGCGTGCCGCCGCAATCCGGGCATTTGACATACGCACGGAAACGGGAAAGAAAAACGCGTACGTGCATTTTGTACGCCGTACTCTCGAGCCATTCGAAAAAGCGCTTTACCCCGTACCAGCGGCCGTTCCAATCGTCTTCCCGCCAATCGGCATCGCCGTCCAAAATATAATTGCGTTCAACCGACGGTAGCCGGTTCCACGGCACATTCAGAGGGATTTTCCTCCGCTTCGCCGCCCGCAACAAATCGCGCTGGGACTCCCCGTAAACCGCCCCGGAAAACGGCGCAAAAACGCCTTCCGCAAGCGTCTTCGTTTCATCGGGAATCACCTTTTTCCAATCCAGGGTAATGACTCGCCCGAAGCCGCGGCAACGCGGGCAGGCTCCGACCGGCGAATTGAACGAAAACAGCGCAGGACTCGGCGGGCGAAAGCGCTTCCGCGTCACCGGAGACACCAGACTTTCAGAAAAAACGCCAAGCTCGTCAAAGCCGCCCGCC
Source organism: Candidatus Spyradenecus sp. (assembly GCA_045651325.1). GTDB lineage: Bacteria > Verrucomicrobiota > Verrucomicrobiia > Opitutales > UBA953 > Spyradosoma. Next base: position 9,242 of record JAZRSB010000062.1, on the reverse strand, counting down.
TCATTTTTCCCGAAGAGGCAGAGTTGCCCGCCGCCGAGACGCATCGCCGCCCCCGCCGCTTCGATAAAGCGATTGCGGTTTTCGTCCGACACACGCAGGCGGTCGGCAACGATAAAAATCTTTTCCGCGTCCTCGAGTCCCGCCGCATCCGGCGCTTCAATCGCCTCAAGTCGTCCGTCGAGAATGATTTTCGTAAAGCCCTGCTCCGCGTAGCGTTCCAAAATCGGTCTCCAAGCCAATTTCTTCGGCCGCTCCAAGGCGAAGGTAAGACAAAGAGCCGCCCCCGGGAAACGCTCCCGGGCGAGCTTCCAAACCGTCGCCGGCGAATACGCACTCAGCGGCTTGCCCGTTGCCGGATCAATCAGCTCCGCCGCATGCGCGAACCAGTTTTTCATCCAATCGCAAAGCTCCGTCATCGTACCGACCGTCGAGCGGGAAGTCTTCACCGTATTGCCCTGCTTCACGGCAATGGACGGGCGGATGTTCTCAATGCCGTCCACTGCGGCCTCCGGAAGCAACTCCAGGAACTGGCGCGTATAAGGCGAGAACGTTTCGACGTAGCGGCGCTGACCTTCGGCATGGAGCGTCTCAAAGACCAGAGAGGACTTCCCCGCACCCGACAAGCCCGTAACGACGACAAGCTTGCCGACCGGAATTTCGAGGTCGAAGCCCTTCAGATTGTTTTGGCGCACGCCGCGCAGACGAATGGAGGCATTCATATAGGAAAAAGCGTCTGCTCAACGCGCAGAAATTTCAACAGAAATCTGAAACCGCTAAACCCTCCGGCAAATTCCGGATAATTTCGCCCGGCCCGGATTGCTAACGGCGACGGCGCGCGCCCGCGAGCCCGAGCGCAAAAATCCCCGCCATCAGACCGAACAGTGACGGCTCCGGAACGGCGGCGTTAATCTGCGTCGCGTATGCGGCAAGATCGACAAAATTAGTCGAACAAACCGCATTCGGATTTTCGATGTAACCAATGGTTTGCCCTCTTACGGAATTAGTGCCGACGGTAATTGCCACCCCGGCAAGCTCCCAACTTTCGCCGCTCCTCACAAAAGCTCCGCAACCGGAGTCGCTTGCCCCGACCTGAAGGCTGGGACCGTTCTCCGAAAACGTTTCGTAAAACACCGCAGACGTGTACGGATAACCGGAATAAGGTTTCTGCACGCTCTTCCGTTCCAGTTTGTGGTCGCCCCAAACGGCTTCCCCCACTCCTTCCCACGCAATCCGGAAGAAATCCCCGAGCGCATCGTCAGGCTGACACCCGTCCCGACGCAGTAAAACGACGTTCCCGACGCAAGCGCCCCCGTGTGAATCCTGATATTACCGAGCCCGTTCAGATAATCCTCGCTTTCTCCCGCCGCAATAACGGAAAACAGCTTCAAGTCCGCCTGCGTCCCGTCGTCATTATAAAAAAGCACCGGAGCTTCTGTCGTGGCACTAAGGCCAATGACTTCTCCGGTGCTCGTCACAATCGTTCCGTTTCCCACAGGAACGTGTGCCGCGGTCAGTACCCAATGTTTCCCGTCGGCGGATTTCCCGAGATAGGTCCCCGTCCCCGTATTCAATTGTACCGTCCGATTCCAAATTTCGGAAACGTAGTCCGTTGGTGCTGTATTATGCACAGTTATACCGTCCACGGATGCAATCATCGCCCCCGCGATGGGTGCCGAAGCCAAACCTAAAGCAATCGAACCGAATAACTCCAGTAACTTCATAAGTCCAACCAACCTCCCTATGCTACAATCTTAACACGCCCCCTACGGGAAGTCCATCAAAAAAGCACGACAGCGCACAAGGCGCCGGGCGGCGGGAGAGAGAGAGAAAGAGATTAAAGATTAAAGGGGAAAGATTAAAGAGAGAGCTTAATGATTAGGGTTTAAAGCTTAAAGAAAAGTGGGGCAAAATCAGACATAGGTAAGCCCGTTGGCGGAAAAAGCATCGAGCATCTTCGCCTAAGCCTCTTTAAGCTTTAAGCATTAAGCTCTAATCTCTCTCTTTAATCTTTCCCCTTTAATCTTTAATCTCTAATCTCTCCCGCCATGCACATTTACTTCATGGGGATTTGCGGGACGGCGATGGGGAATGCCGCGTTGTTGATGCGTGCGCTCGGACACGAAGTTTCCGGTTCGGACAAAGGGATTTACCCGCCGATGTCGGACATGCTTTTGAATTCCGGCGTGAAGATTTACGACGGCTACAGCGCGGAGCGTTTGGCGTTTATCAATCCGGATTTGGTGGTTGTCGGAAACGTGGTTTCCCGCGGGCACCCGGAGATGGAATGGCTCTTGGAGTCGCGCGCGTTGGACTATGTTTCGCTTCCGGAATTGTTGCGGACGCGCCTGCTGAAAAACCGGCACAACCTCGTGGTGGCGGGAACGCACGGCAAGACGACGACATCTTCCGTCGCGGCGTTTCTTTTGCGGGAACTCGGCGAAGATCCGGGTTGGCTCATCGGCGGGGTACCGCGTGACTTGCCGGGCGGTTCGGCTCCGGGCAAGGACGGCGGCGCATTTGTCATCGAGGGCGACGAATACGACACGGCGTTTTTCGACAAGCGCAGTAAATTTATTCAATACCTGCCGGAAATCCTTTTGCTGAACAATCTGGAATTCGACCATGCGGACATTTTCCGCGATTTGCAGGATGTTCAGCGCACGTTCTCGCACGTGCTCCGTCTCGTTCCGCGCAACGGTTATGTCGTGGCCAACGGAGACGACGAAAACATCGCGCCGCTTTTGGAAAATGTTTCCTGGGCACCGGTTTTGCGTGTCGGAACCGGCGAAAATTGCGATATTCGCATTTTGAATTTCCGCGAGACACCGGAAGGATCCGAGTTCGATCTGATCTGGCGCGGGCATGCGTGGGGGCATGTTGCGTGGGCGCAATCCGGTATCTTCAACGCGCGCAACGCGGCGATGGCGGCAACGGCCTGTGCGCTTTATACGGCGACGGATAAGCCGGAGTGGACTTTCCCGCTTGAAACCCTCACGAAGTTTCAAGGCGTGAAACGTCGTCGCGAAATTCTTGTCGATACGCCGTCTCTCGTTGCCATTGAGGATTTCGGTCACCACCCGACGGCGCTCAAGCTCACCTTGCAGGCGCTGCGCGAACGCTATCCGAACCGCAAGCTCATCGCCGCATTTGAGCCGCGTAGCAATACGGCCGTGCGCAAACTTTTGCAGGAGGCGTTTACGGATGCGCTCGGGAATGCCGATGCCGCGTTGATTGCTCCCGTGCACCATGCGTCGGGCGGGGCGGAAAAAATGAATACGGCGGAAGTCGCGGCAAACTTGTGCGCCCGCGGCGTTGATGCCCGTGCGCCGGAGACGACGGAAGCGTTACTGGAAGGCTTGGAGGAACTCGTCGAATGTGCTTCTCCGGAGGCCCCTGCGCTTGTCGTATTCTTTTCGAACGGCGCTTTCGGCGGTATCATCAAGCGCTTCGCGGACCTGCACAGACCGCTTGCGTAGGCTCGGTGTCATGAGGCGCCTCGCTGCGTTTTCTTGAGCCTTCGTCTTTTAATCTCCTTTTCTTCGCGGAAGAAGAATGGTAGGTTCCTGCGAGATTTTTATGATTGCCCCACGCTTTATTTTCCCGGTTGTTTTGAGTTTTGCATTTGCGCCTTTCGCGGGTGCGATGATTGCGTCCGTTAACGGAAACGTTACCCACAACACGACGGCGACGGACTATGTGTCCGAGATTTGGAATCGCACGGTGTATCTGATTGCAGGAACGGGGACTTACCTCGGACAATCCGCCGACGGGACGCATTGGGTAATGACGGCGGCGCACGTTACGGTCGGTGACGGAACGATTGTGACGAGTACCGGCGAGACCATCTCTCTCAACGCAAAGGCGGATCAGAAGGTATTTTTCTATAATGCCGACGGAACCAAAGCGGATTTGCAACTCTTTGCCGTTTCCGCAGATACCGCTAGCGAGGATTATCTGAATACGCTCGGAAATATCAAAATTTACGAGGGAAACCTTTATCGCAACACTCCGCTTTATTGCGTCGGGACGGGGTGTAATCTATCCCTTGGTTCGGGGATTGCTAATGGCAGTCGAGTGAAACAGTGGGGTGAGTTTTGTGCGGATGGCGTGGATATGTTGAGCGAATCCGGGTTTAAATCAAATGTGCTCATAGAAGCATTTTCCGTGTATGGGGACAGTATTCAGTGCGGAATGTATGATTCCGGAAGCGGTATTTTTGTGAATAACAACGGGGCATGGGAAGCCGTCGGAGTTGCCATTAGTGTGGGTGCAGACGCTGAGGGGGCTTCTAAGGTTGGGTATAAGGATGCGCAAGGTGAGAATAAACCGGAGAATCCGATTTGCTATACGGTGTTTACTGATCTCTCCGCTTACGCTTCGCAGATCAACGCCGTTATTCCGGAACCGTCGCTTTTCGGCCTGATGGCGGGAATTTTTGCGTTTGGCTTAGCGGGCGCGCGCCGCTGTCGTAAAGAGAGAGCTTAGTGCTTAGAGCTACCTCTAGAAATTCGCTTTTAGGGGTTTGAAGAGGCTCGCGAGTCGTTCCATTGCGCCGCGGGCGAGCCGGAGCGCTGTCGAAGTCGCTTAGCGGCGCATGGGGCCGGAGGCCTGTCCGCGGGCTCCGGCTCTGCCTGCACCCGCGGTTATCCCATGTATTCCCGCTCCACGAGAATCATACCGGAGGCGATTGGAGCTCCTGCGGCACAAGCACCAAGCATCAAACGCCTACGACGAAAGTGATAGAGGATAGAGAAAAAGATTAAAGCTTAGGGCTTAGGGCTTAAAGAGAGCTTGGCGAAATCAGACATAGGTAACAAGTGATAGCGGATAGGTTTCTTTACGAAAAAGATTAAAGAAGCCGCAGGCACTCGCTTGGAGCTCGATACTTGATGCTTGGCGCTTTTTCCGGAGCTTCCTCGTTCGGCTCCAAGCGTCGTATATCCTATCATTAAAGTTGACTTTCCGCCTCGAAAAAAATTACATCTCACGCATGCTTACCCTACCCCGAATTTTAGCCCTCTCCCTCTTCTTTTCCCCTGCCCTGATCCAAGCGGCCGAAGCTTGGGCCCCCGGAGTTTCCCGCGAAAGCGGCTGGGTGGACTTCAACAAGAATTGTAAGGATTCCGGGAACTACATGGCAGACATGGGAATGTGCTGGGCGGCCTCCGCAAGCAATATTATCACCTGGTGGCAAAACAGCACGCTCAGCGAAAAAGACAAAGCCAACCTTCCCGCCGCAAATGCCTGGGATGTTTTTCGAACGGTTTACAAAGACGACGGAGGCAACCCGAACACCGCTTATAATTGGTGGATTAACGGCCTAAGCACGAACGAGTACGGAGATCCGATTTACCCCGGCTCCATGGACCTTAGCCAAGAAAACAAAGAAAACGGATTTTGGTTCGAAGGCGGATTCCTCAAAGATTATTACGACACCTCCCTTCCCCAAAACAAAATCACGTTAACTTACGAGAATAAGGATTCCTACGCGTACTCGGAACTAATCGTAAACGCGATCCAAAGCGGATACGCCCTCTCCGTTTCGGTCCGGAACTCCCAACTCGCGCACTCATACACCGTTTGGGGAGTCGGCTACGAAATCACGGAAAACGGCTACGAACTCACCAAGGCATGGATTACGGACTCTGACGACGGAACGACGCAGTTGCTCGAAAAAGGGCTCCTCTGCGTCAATAAAGAAGGAGCCCCCGCCGTCGCATTTGATGAACAATTCGGCGCGTCCTGGACCGTGGTTGCCGGCATGCGAGTCTCCCCGATTCCCGAGCCCTCAGCATTCGGCCTGCTCGCCGGAATCCTTGCGCTTTCCTTTACGGTAGCATCCCGCCGACGAAAAATGCATTCGCGCTAAAAACGCAATCCTCCGCCACAAAGGCAGAGGATGCCAAAGCCATCGAGTATCCTCTATTGTCCACAAAAAAGACGTTCCTGCAGGAACGTCTTTTTTATCTTTAACCTCACTTAACCCGGCGGCGGCGTACACCGGCAAGAGCCAAGGCGCCCGGTTCGGCGAGCAGGCCGAATGCGGAAGGCTCGGGAATAAACACACCCCGGCAGAGCAAGAATTCACGGCTTTTTTTCTTGTTCGGCGGCGGAAGAAGATTAGTATTTTGCCTTTTGAATTTTTAATACAAGACACACGAAGACAATGCTGCGCACACACACCTGCAACTGTTTAACCACCGCCGACGCGGGCAAGCAAGTCACGCTCATCGGCTGGGTCGATACCGTCCGCGACTTGGGCGGCGTCCGCTTCGTCGACCTGCGCGACCGAGAAGGAATCACGCAAATCGTTTTCAATCCCTCGAATGCCGAAGTCCACGAAATCGCCAAAAACCTCAAGGACGAATCCGTCATTCGGGTCACGGGGACAGTCACGCTTCGCGATGCCGACACGATCAATGAAAAGCTGCCGACGGGCACAATCGAAGTCGTTGCCGAAAGCATTGTCATCGAAAACGTCTGCGCACCGCTTCCCTTCCCGATGGACGACGACAAGGCGGACAAGGTCAACGAAGACCTCCGCGGCGAGTTCCGCTATCTCGACATCCGCCGTCCGCGCAATCTGAACCTTCTTCGCATGCGTGCGAAAGCGGGCCTTGCCGTTCGCAACTACCTCGACGAACAGGCCTTTGTCGAAGTGGAAACGCCGACACTGTTCAAGAGCACGCCGGAAGGCGCCCGCGAGTTCCTCGTACCGTCCCGCCTGAACCCGGGTCATTTCTATGCGCTAACCCAATCGCCGCAACAGTACAAGCAGATGCTGATGGTCGGCGGCATTGAGCGTTATTACCAGATGGCGCGTTGCTACCGCGACGAAGACCTACGTGCAGACCGCCAGCCGGAATTTACGCAGGTCGATATCGAAATGTCCTTCATCGAACGCGAAGACATCTACGCGCTCATCGAAGGCATGCTCAAGCGCGTCTGGAAGGAAGTGCTCAACGTCGATATTCCGACGCCGTTCCCGCGCATGCCCTACAAGGAAGCCATGGACCGCTACGGCGTTGACAAACCGGATACGCGCTTCGGCATCGAAATCACGGATTTCACGGACCTTTTCAAGAGCTCTTCGTTTAAGGTGTTTAACTCGGTCGCGAATTCCGCCAACGGAGTCGTCCGCGCAATCAACGCCAAGGGCCTGGAAGACATCACGCAGGGCGAACTGACGAATCTCGAAAACATCGCGAAGTCGCTCGGTGCCAAAGGGCTCGCATTCATCAAGGCCGCAAACGGCGAATGGAAGTCCCCGATCCTGAAATTCTTCTCCGAAGAAGAAAAGGCTGCGCTCAAGGAAAAGCTCAACATCGAAGACGGCGACATCGTCTTCTTCGCGGCGGCGTCTTGGGAACAGGCTTCCGCAATTCTCGGCCGCATCCGTCTCGAGTCCGCCAAACTGCTCCAGGCTCGCGGCAAGCTCGAAATTTCGCCGAACCAGTTCAACTTCCTCTGGGTCATCGAATTCCCGCTCATGCTCTGGGACGAAGAACAGAACCGCTTTGTTTCGGCTCACCACCCGTTCACGGCTCCGGTCAAGGAAGATGTCGCCCTGCTCGACTCCGACCCGAAGGCGGTCCGCGGACAACACTACGACATCGTGCTCAACGGCGTCGAGCTCGGCGGCGGTTCGATTCGTATTCACAATCCGACAATGCAGAAGAAGGTCTTTGAAGACGTGCTCGCAATTCCGAAGGACGTCGTCGAATCCCGCTTCGGCTACATGCTGAAGGCATTCAGCTACGGCGCACCGCCGCACGGCGGGATTGCGCTCGGCTTCGACCGCCTCGTCACGATGCTCGCCGGCCGCACCTCGATCCGCGATTTGCTCGCCTTCCCGAAAACACAGCGCGGTCAGGACCTCATGGCCCAATGCCCGTCCGCTGTCACGGAAAAACAGCTCAAGGACGTCCACATCAAGGTCCGCGACGAAGAATAATTCACCGCAACCAAAAGCTCCCGGCTCTCCGGGAGCTTTTTTTCGCAAGTGATTCCAGCAACGAAATCGCAAAAAAGCTTTACGGGGAAATCCGCGTTATCGAGATTGGAGAAAATTTCAAAATTCGTTTTGTTGACATAGACAGGCGTTTTAGGCGTTTTCTGTCGCTTTTGAGAGAATGGTAAAGACACGAAAAAGCCCGCAATCCTTTTATTTATGCGGGTTTGCGGGCGTTTTAAAGTGGTGCGACTGGAGGAGTAATTCCACTTTCTAAAAACGGCTTAAGTTCGGGTATTTTTTCTTTAATTCGAGAGGAATTGATGACTTTTTCAATGCAAAGCGAAAAACCCTATGGGTATCCTTCCACATGACGCGCCGAAGCTCCAAAAGAAATTCGTCTTTGCCGGGAGCCTCGTCCCAGGATTGCAACATTCGCGGGAAGCTGGCTCCCAAAGCAAGGTAATTTCGAAGAAATTCGAATTCTTGCTTTTCGCTCTTGTCAAACGTAACGCTACACTTAATCCCATTTACATTTGCTTCGAGCGAAAAAAAATCAAATGAACTAATGAATTCAGCCCATTGCAATCTTATATTCGATCTGTACGCAAAAGGCTTCACGCCACACAAAACTCCCCTAACTTTAACAGTTCGAAGGCTTTTCTCTTTAAACCTTTCCGAAAAAACGGCTTTGGAATCCGTTTCTTCAAATGCGTTTTCTGTGATTTCTCTACTTTTAAAATCGAGAACAACGTGCTTCCATTGCGGTTCCGACAATTCTATGCGAGCAGGACTTTTTCCGGGAAGAACCTTGAGTCGAAGCCCCGGAACTTCTTTTCCCGGTAGAACCTCAAACACAGAAACAGTGCCTCTGTATAGCAGAGGAGCCTTTACGCCTGTCTTATCTTCAATTTGCCTGACAATCCCGCCGGACAAGTCGCCTTTTTTTTGAAAGAAGTTCCAACTCCGAATAGATTTCGTAGTCTCGAACAGTATATTTACCCGCAGAAAACTCTATCGCTCCCGACAGAGAGCAATAAGAAAGCCCCCAAAAAAGAAGCAACTTCGTATAGGACAAGCAATCTTTTGTTGTTAAATGCATCTCATTATTTTCTCAATTGATCTTTGGTGAAGAAAGAAATAGATATTTCCTGAGGAGTTTGGGTTACTTAGGACAACTCTGTCTTCATGAGTAGAAAATGCATCGATATCGTCTGTCCAAACCATGGCATACAAGAACGTAGAAAGCATTTTAGCGTCGTCCGTTTTAAAAATATGTGCAATATCACTC
>JAZRSB010000061.1:0-2480 GCA_045651325.1 Candidatus Spyradenecus sp. | reverse complement strand
CATGTTCTGTTGCGAAGACCAAGTCGGAGCAGGCAAGCTCAGGATGTTTGTCGACGAATCGTCGTTTATCGGAGCAACAGCGTTCATCATAACGCTTGCGCCGCGAGCCTGCGGCGGATCGTTCGGGTCGAGAGGGTCGGTGCCGTCGAGGAATTCGAGGTAATCGGCAATGCCGTCACCGTCGGAGTCGTTTTCTAAGATTTCGGAGAGCGCGAAGAGCGTTCCGGTAAGTCCGGCAAACGCCAGCGCTCCCGTGGTCCACGGGAACCAGCGACCGTAATGTTTATGCGGTTTAGAATGCTTCATCGTTTTTATGGGCTTTGAATTTTCGTCGCACGTTTCGAGCCCCATGCCCGAGTGTGAGGGAATAAGTGTATCAATACCCCCGCGACCAATGTTCACAAAATCTTCCCAAAATGCATTTTTTTGAAAAAATTTTTAGCTTTTTCGAAAAGAATCCACGAATTACACCCATTGCACGAATGGCGGCAGAGAACGCTTCGTTTACTATTCATCGTCACGGCTCACCGCCGTAGGCAAAATTCGTGTAATTGGTGTAATTCGTGGAGGATTTCTAGTCATCCCGCGGATTGCACGGATTCCACGAAAATTGTTTTCGCCGCAGGACCTGTTCCGTATTAATCCTCAGAAGCTTCCGCTTCTTGCTTTTCGGCATCCTGAAAATGCTTCGGCTTTGGAAACCGACTCAAGACAGGTTTTTCTTTGCTGACAAATACCGGCGGAGAATCAAAGTGCCACTTTTCAAATGTAAGTGTTTTTTTATCAATACAATATCCCGACGACGCTTCTGAATACCACATGTAGAGAAAATCCCCGTCTTCGGTCCAAACATTAGGTACGCGCCAAAGCGGAATCGTTGTAGACAGGAAAAGAGCATTGAATATTTTGTGTGCATCAGCTCCCTTATTTACATCGTGAATAGGGCTCCATCGTTTGTCCCCGAATCGTTCACTGAAATTTTTTGCCGATTGATACATGTCCTCTCTGACTGATTCATCAATCTCAACCTTCAGCAACGGAGAGAAAGGTCTTGTCATCCCTTCATTCGCTTGTGCGGTTGTAGAACTATTTGAAACATTTGAGTCGCAACAAACAGTCGAATTACTTCCTTCGGGGTAAAAGCAAACGACACCCGCAACAACAATCAGAGCAAAACAACTAACTAAAACCTTGGTTGGATAACGCATGTCAATTAATTCTCCTCAATACGGATTTCAACATCTAAGCGCTCTTCGGGATTTCTTCTCGCATCAAAATTTGTGTTGTACAAAAAGTATCCCGAAAACGCAAAATTCTCGTAGGATTTCCCATAATCTGAAGTAGAAAATTTAGGTGAACCATATGAAGGGTCATAATAGCTTCCACAAGCAATTGTAATAAAATGAACAGCGAACAAGCTATTCGCCCTAGCGTCTCCCTGTCCTTTTATTATTTCCTGCGGATAAGCAAAATCCCCACGCTGTTGACTATCATAATTTAGATTGACGTTATGCGTGTACGTTTCTGTTTCAGCAACATAAAAGTAAGTTCCATCGCCAAGAAGAGTACGCAATGAGACATCACGAGCAAGCGCATGTTCCGAAGATGTAAACGCCCAATTCTTAATCATCAAAATTTCGGGATCGTTATTCTGTTGTTTACATGTTAATGAAGAGACCTTTGCTTGGTCTGCGTCAATCCCCGAAAGAAGAATCAAGTCTCTGAAAAAACTGCTCCACGCCTGACAATTCCCGTCTGCCATAGACAAAAGCTCCGTGGTTATTCTGTAATCATCCGAATTTGAACTTCCCCAGTAGGTCATTTGTTTCCCATCAGAGACACGGCGGACGTCCAGATCTGTGAATTCGGCATAAATGGCATCCACAATCGCCGTCGGGTCACTTAGTCCTGCCGCTTGCTTGCAGGAAATGCGAAATAACGTTTCCTGACGAAGAGGTGTCAACGGTGCAGCACGCGTGAAATAGATTTCGTGCGTACTTGTGCCGACGTCTTCCCAGGTATCGGAATTCGCGTCGTAGCTGATTTTCCAGACAATCGTCGCGTTTTCGAAGTAACCGACCGTTCCCGCAGGAATCGGCGCCGGAATCTCGATGCCGTTCACGCGCTCAGACCACGCAAGCGTGTAGGTATTTGTCGAGTCCCTTAAGCTAACAATCGCTTGGATGCGGGCGGGAACCGTGGGATCCGGCAAACGGAACGTCGGCACCAATTTCAGTTTTGATCCGCTTTGGAATGCCACCGGATTCGCCTGACGCGCCCGCGAAAGCACCCAATCGCTTCCCGTAAACGCCTCGCCGCTGTCTTGTGTCACGGAAAACTCCGTTCCGCCGTCGCCGGCATTCAAATTAACTTCCGAAACAGTAATCGCTTCGCGGAGTGCAATTGAGCCAACCAGCGGACCGCTCGTACTTGTCCCCGTAGGCATGAAAACAATCGTCACGTTATCCAAGCCGCCTTGT
>JAZRSB010000060.1:0-7664 GCA_045651325.1 Candidatus Spyradenecus sp. | reverse complement strand
AATGCAGCCATTATTTCTTTTTTCATGTCGATAACACTTTTGTTTTCCCACGGCATCGCACCGTAGCTTTTAACACAAAAACCAAAAAAGTGTTACCTATGTTTGACTCTAAAGTGTTACCTATCTGTGAATTTCCGCCAGCTTAGAGCTTAATGCTTAAAGCTTAAAGAGGAGACGGCGGAATCAGACATAGGTAACACGCCTCGAGTCTATAAAATTTGCTGAGCGCTGAGCATTCGGAATCCGGGATTCGCAATTGCCTCTTCGATGAAAAACAAGCACCGCAAAGCGACGGGGACAGACCCGGTCAAAAGCAAGAAACCCGCATTGCTGCGGGTTTCTTAAATGGCGGGATGGACGGGGCTCGAACCCGCGACCTCCTGCGTGACAGGCAGGCGCTCTAACCAACTGAGCTACCACCCCGGGTCGGATACAATCTCAATCGAAATTGTATGGGCTTAACTAAATCCTTTTTCCCGGACAAAGTCAAGCGATTTTAAAAATTTTTAAAACTTTTTTTAGATCCGCCGGGATTTCGCTTTGGGAACGCAGTTCACCGCTCACCGGATTGATGCTTGCATAAACGCTTGTCCACGAGCCGCGGGCGGCGACCTGCTCCTGCCCGTCACGCAGACAAACGACTTCAAACATCCAATGGAGTGCGACGGAATCGTCCGCGGGTCGGGAGCGCGGACGAATTTTCACGCGCACGCAATCGCCGTAGCGTAACGGCGCCAGGAAGCTCGCCTCCACGCGCACACGCGGCCAACCGGCAAGCATTCCCGCCTCTTCGCGTACCAAGGCGAGGCCGTGTTTCCGGAAAAACTCCCCTTCCGCATTCTCCGCCCAACGCAGGATTTGCGAGAAATGCACGATGCCCGCCATGTCCGTTTCCGAAAAACGCACGCCGAACGGCTCTGAAACATAGAACTCCATGGAATAAAACTAATTTCGCGGAAAAATTCCGCAAAGCAAAAACCGAACAATCTAATTTGAACTGAAGAAATCTTCCGGGACTTCCCGGCAAACCGCCTCGTCACTGAATGTAAGATAAAAATCGTAAGGGAACAACAGCGTGTCCGCAACCAAACCGACCGGCAAGATTAGCGATGAAACCACGATATTGGGCACAAGCGTTTCATCGAAAACATTTCCCGCCGCCAAATCGATTGTATTATCCGCGAGAACGCCGAAAATGTTTCGCGCCTTATAAAACGGCTCGCGCACGCGTTCCCGCTCGTCCAACGACAGGCACCCGCCGTGCAAGTGCGCACAGACGCCCACGATTAGCCAAAACGGCGCATGGCATTCATTTCGCCGGTGTACGAGTAGGGATTTAACGCTTCGTATTTGCGGCTTCATGGCGTTGGTATTATCCGGGGTTCTATTTTCGGCGGCGCGCCTTGGCTTTGACGGCGGGGTAATACGGCTTGGACTTTGCCGGCGCGGAGCTTCCCGAAGAGCCTTTTTTGAGCAGAGCGATTTGGTCGCGTAAGAGCGCCGCTTTTTCGAATTCAAGGCGGTCGGCGGCGGCGAGCATTTCTTCTTCCAGTTCGGCGAGCACGGCGGCGACGTCTTCGTCATTCGCTCCTTCCGCCGCCATAAGCAACGTTCCCGCGTCCTCTTCCGGCGGCGGAAGCAAGCTCGCCTGAACGGCGCGGCGCACGCCCTTCGGCGTAATTCCGTGCTCGGCATTATACGCCATTTGGCGTTCCCGGCGCAGTTGGCAAATCGCGATTGCGCGTGCAAGCGACTGCGTCATGACATCGGCATAAAGAATAACGCGGCCGTTTTCGTGACGCGCCGCACGCCCCGCCGTTTGAATGATGGAAGTTTCGCTACGCAGAAAACCTTCCTTGTCGGCATCGAGAATCGCGACGAGCGCGGCTTCGGGAATGTCCAAGCCTTCTCGCAGCAGATTAACGCCGATGAGCACGTCGAACGCGCCCTGCCGCAAGCGGCGCAGAATTTCCACGCGTTCAATCGCGTCGATGTCCGAATGTAAATATTCCGCGCGCATACCGCGCTCCCGCATAAATTCGCAGATGTCTTCGCTCATGCGCTTGGTCAGCGTCGTAACGAGTACGCGTTCGCCGCGCTCGATCGCGAGCGTCGATTCGTGGATTACGTCTTCGATTTGTCCCTTAATCGGGCGCACTTCCATCACGGGATCGAGCAAGCCCGTCGGGCGAATAATCTGCTCGGCAATAACGGCAGAGTTTTCCAGTTCGAACGGAGCAGGCGTCGCGGAAACGAAAACCGTTTGCTGGACAACGTCGTCGAATTCTTCCGGCTTAAGCGGACGATTTTCCACTGCACTCGGCAAGCGGAATCCGAATTCCACGAGACGGTTTTTGCGGGAACGGTCGCCGTGCGACATGCCGTGAATCTGCGGAAGCGTGACGTGCGATTCGTCAATGAAAACGAGGAAATCTTTCGGGAAAAAGTCCAGGAGGCACCACGGACGTTGCTCCGGTGTACGTCCGCCGATATGCATGGAATAATTTTCAATCCCGAAGCAAAATCCGGTTTCGCGGAGCATCTCGATATCGTTTTCGGTACGCATACGGATTCGCTGGGCTTCGAGTAATTTGCCCGCGCGCTCGAATTTCGCGACCTGCTCATCGAGTTCGGCCCGGATTTTGACAATCGCCGCATTGATACGCTCCCGCGTCGTAATATATTGGCTCGCCGGATACAAATCGAAGCGCTCAAGTCTCGTTCCCGCTCGCCCGGTCAACGGATCAAGCTCGCGAATGCTTTCGACTTCATCATCAAAAAACGTGATGCGGATCGCCGTTTCCATGTACGCCGGAAACACATCGACGGTATCGCCGCGCACGCGGAAAGAGCAGCGTTCCAGTTCGACATCGTTGCGCTGGTAAACGTTGGCAACGAGGCGTTCGAGTAATTCGTCGCGACGCAAACGCATGCCGACGCGCATCGGAATCATCATCTCGCGAAAATCCTGCGGCGAGCCCAAGCCGTAGATGCAGGAGACGGAAGCAATGACAATGACGTCGCGACGGGAAAGCAGGGCAGAGCTTGCCGCGATGCGCAAACGCTCAATGTCGTCGTTAATCGCAGAGTCTTTTTCGATGTAAGTATCCGTCGCGGGAACGTAGGCTTCCGGCTGATAATAGTCGTAGTAACTGATGAAATATTCGACCGCGTTGTCGGGGAAAAAATGTTTGAATTCGGAGTAGAGTTGCGCGGCGAGCGTTTTATTGTGCGAGATAATCAGCGTCGGGCGTTGTACGCGCTCGATGATATTGGCCATCGTGAAGGTTTTTCCGGATCCGGTAACGCCGAGGAGCGTTTGATACTTATTCCCCTGCCCGACACTGCGCGCGATGAGGTCGATTGCCTGCGGCTGGTCACCCGTCGGCTTAAATTCCGATGAGAGCTTAAAAGGCTTTTCGCCGTTGGTAAAAACACCGTCCGACATGGTCTGCGAATTCTTTATTTTTAGCGGAATGAAATCAATTTTTATCTTGCGGGAAGAAAAACCGGGGAGGAAAATTTTTGCATGATCAAAAAAATTATCTCCCTGCTTTCATTTGCCCTTCTGGCCGGACTGATTCCCGTTCCCGCATACGCCCAGGAAAAACCGGAGGCGCCCGCAAAAACGGAAGCGCACGACTGGGGGAAAATGTTTCCGGACGGTCTGATTAAAGCCGGTGAAAAAGCGCGAAAGGCCAAAACCGACACCGTCAAAACGCTCAAAGGCAAATTCGTCGCCGTTTATAATTCCGCGAGCTGGTGCGGGCCCTGCCGCATGTTCACGCCGGAATTGGTAAAGTTTTACAAAAAGAACCAAAAGCAAATGGAAATCATCTTCAAGTCCGCCGATAAATCGGAAGACGCGATGATTGCCTATGCCAAAAAGAACAAAATGAAGTGGCTGGCGATTCCGTTCGGCAAGCGCTGCACGACCAAAAGCGCAAACGGCATCCCGCATTTTGTCGTTTACACGCCCGACGGAACCTTATTCACCGAAATTTCCGGCGCCGGCGAAAGATCCCTCAAGGCCCTCGAAGCCCTTCCCGAACAAATGAAGGAATGGCACAAGAAAAATAAGACGAAAAAATAAAGGCTCCTCTAGAAATTCATTTTTTGAGAAGTGGCAGTGGGGCTGATAACGGATAGGCTTCTTTATGGAAAAGATTAAAGAAGCCGCAAACACTCGCTTGATGCTCGATGTTTGATGCTTGGCGCTTATTCCGCAGTAGGCATTCGGAATTCGGGATTCGCAATTGCCTCTTCGAGGCTGTGCGCCGGAGGTGCACTACATGGGATAACCGCGGGTGCAGACCGGAGTCGAAACCCGCGGACTCGCCCAAGGCTAAGTGCGCCGCTCCGTGATGCAGATATACCTCTGACGTGCCGGCGGCGCAACGGAACAAGCGGGCATGCCCTTCCCGTAGGCAAATCTCTAAAAAACGAATTTCCGGAGGTTATCTAAAAGATTCCCCTTTCCGAAATTCGTTTCGGGGAATTTGTATTTAATAAACGACACTTTGTTTCCGGCGCTCGCCTCAGACGCCGGAAACATTTTTATATCATCGCTCAAAGTATCGGGTAAGCGGCAGAACGATGTCTTCACCGCAGGTCAGCGAAATCCAACCCGCTTTGGCGCGAGCCGCCTCCTTGGCCAAAGCGGCATGCTCCTGCGAAGCCATTTCCGCATAAAGACTGCGAAAGGCATTATCCGCACGAAAACTGCCTTCGGAAAGCGTTTCGGCATCAACGACATTCCAATTCCCCGCAAGCGGCCATTTCTTTTCGACGGGATCGTTGACATTGATTAAAACAACGTCGTGGCGGCGTGCCAACATCCCGAGCGAACGCGTCCATTGCTCCCGCGCGTCCAGAAAATCGGAAATGACAAAAATCACGGTACGCTTTTTCAGCAGGCGATGCATCTGCGTCAACGCGCCCGCGATATCGGTCTTCCGCCCCTGCGGCTCGCTTGCGACGAGTTCGCGTATCATGCGCAGGACGTGAGCTTTCCCGCTACGCATCGGCAAATGCTTTTCGATACGGTCGGAAAACATCAGCATGCCGACCTTGTCGCGGCTGCGCACGGCGCTTAGAGCAAGCAATGCGGCAATTTCCGCCTGCGTCCGAATCTTCGTTTTTTCTCCCGAGCCGAAAAGCCCGGAAGCCGAAACGTCAATCGCCAACAAAACATGGAGCTCGCGCTCTTCGACGTATTTTTTGACGAACGGCGCTCCCATGCGCGCGGAGACATTCCAGTCGATGTCGCGCACATCGTCGCCGAGCTCGTACTCGCGCACTTCCTCAAACTCGATTCCCCGCCCCTTGAAGCGGGAACGGTAAGCGCCGCCGACCATATTGTCCACGGCACGGCGCGTCCGAATTTCCAAGCGGCGCACCTCCGAAATCAGTTCTCCGACGTCCATAGATCGTATCTATAAATGATTTTTCGGGAGACGGAACGCGTTACGGGGTCTTCAGATTTTCCAAAATGAAATTCACGATGTCGTGCGACGAAATATTTTCCGCCTCGGCCTCATAGGACGGCGCCACACGGTGGGCGAGAATATCGACGGCAACCGCCTTGACGTCCTGCGGCACGACATAGGCGCGCCCGTCCAAAAATGCATGGGCGCGAGCGGCGAGCGCCAAAGCAATCGGCGCACGCGGAGACGCGCCGACGGCAACCCAATCCCGGACGCGGGAAAGATCGACTTCGCTTTGACGCCCCGAGAGGCCATCGCGCTTGCCCGGACGCGTCGCAATGACGAGGTCGAGGATGTAATCCAGGATTTTTTCGTCCATGTAAATTTTGTCGAGCCACTTGCGCGCTTCGAGAATTTCGTCGAGCGTGCAGACCTGCGAAACCGCCAGGTTGTTTTCCGGATGCGCCATCCGTTCGACGACGAGGCGTTCTTCGGAGCGCGACGGATAATCGATTTTGACTTTGAAAAGGAAGCGGTCGATCTGGGCTTCGGGAAGCGGATACGTCCCTTCCTGCTCAATCGGATTTTGCGTCGCCATAACGAGGAAGGGATGCGGGAGCTTGTGCGTCTCTCCGCCGATGGTCACCTGCTTTTCCTGCATGGCTTCAAGCAGAGCCGCCTGGACTTTCGCAGGGGCGCGGTTAATTTCGTCGGCGAGTACGATATTGGCAAAAATCGGTCCGAGACGCACGGAGAACTCGCTCTTGGCGGCGTTGTAAATAGTGGTGCCCATCACGTCGGCGGGCAACAAATCCGGCGTAAACTGCACGCGGGAGAACGAAGCGCCGACGGCCTGCGAAAGCGTCTTGATCGCCAGCGTCTTGGCCAAGCCCGGCAAGCCTTCCACGAGCAAATGCCCGTTCGTGAGCAGCCCCATAATCATTCGCGTCACCAAAGTATCCTGTCCGGCAATGACGCGCCCGACTTCAATTCTCAATCGGCTCACGAATGCCGAGGCCGCACGAATATTTTGCTGAAGTTCATTGAGTTCGTTCTGTTCCATAAAATTTTTCGGATTATAAAAGACAGCGACACGAAATCCAAAATTTTTCTTTTATTTCGACGTTTTCATCAAAAACTCCCTCGTTTCGTTCTTTAATCTTTACGGCTTTCGCGTTAGTCTCTCCGAGAAAAATGGCTTCGCACTCGCTCATCAGATACGACAAAAAACGGCTCGGAAACGCGCCGGGAATTGTCGGTGTCGATGAAGCCGGACGCGGTTGCTTCGCCGGTCCCGTCGTCGCCGGCGCCGTTTGGGTGCAACGCAAATTTTACGAAGTCTCGACTCCGGTGCGCCGAGCCGGATTCATCAACGACTCCAAACAACTCTCCCAAGAAACGCGCGAAGAAGTTTTCGCCCTGATTGAACACTGGGAGCGAAGCGGCAACCTGATTTTCTCCGCGGGAACGGCCAGCGTGCGCGAAATCGACACGCTGAATATCCTCGGGGCCTCGCGCCTGGCCATGCAACGCGCCATCGCCGGCGTTCTG
Organism: Candidatus Spyradenecus sp.; assembly: GCA_045651325.1. GTDB lineage: Bacteria > Verrucomicrobiota > Verrucomicrobiia > Opitutales > UBA953 > Spyradosoma. The sequence continues at coordinate 687 of JAZRSB010000060.1, read as the reverse complement.
GAAAAATTCAATGCCGCCGCCCCGGAAGGCGCCCCCTGTCCCTTCGCCACCGCAGGCGCCGACGACGCCCCGCTCTTCGACAAAGGCATTTCCTTCCCGCCAATGCTCGTGGACGGACGTCCGCTCGTTCCCTTCGCCTGGCGCCACGAAGCCATCGTCAAAGGCGATGCCACCAGTCTCGCCATCGCCCTCGCATCAATCGTCGCCAAAGTCACGCGCGACCGCCTGATGTGCGACTTCGACAAAAAATTTCCGCAGTACAATTTCTCCGAACACAAAGGCTACGGCACGCCGACGCACATCGCCGCCATCCGCACCCACGGCATCACGCCGCTGCATCGCATGAAATTCCTGCGCAACCTCGCCGCCAACTCCCCGCAGCAAATTGCCGGACTCGAAGACCTCTTCCCGCCGGAAAGCGCCGCCCCGCCGCAGAGCGAATTCTCCTTCCTGTAGGGGGGGGGTAAAAGATTAGAGATTAAAGGTTAAAGATTAAAGAGATTAGATTAGAGCTTAATGCTTAAAGCTTAAAGAAAAGTGGTAGTGGGGCGAAATCAGACATAGGTAACACTTTAGAGTCAGACATAGGTTACACTTCTGAGGTTACAGAGAGATTACAAGGTTGGGGATTGGAAGCAAGACTTAGAGTTGTCGAAGAAGACTCCTCCCCTATGACGCCCCCTAGGG
>JAZRSB010000059.1:0-19794 GCA_045651325.1 Candidatus Spyradenecus sp. | reverse complement strand
AAATTAACTTCCGTAAGGCTGATGACTTCACGCAGTTCAAACGCACCCACCAAAGGACCTTTCGTGTTCGTCGTGTTTTCGGGAACAAACGAAATCTGAAGCGCGCCGTTATCCGTCGCAGTAAACGTCAGCGACACCTCTTCGATGTCTGCAACACTCTCGCATTCCGGGGCCGTAAAACCAAAAGCGGCGTTACGGCTCGGCCCGCTAACCGAAACCGTATAATTCGCGCTTCCGTCATCCGGACGCTCCAAGTGTTTCCACTTAAGCGTGTATCTTCCGGCGGGCACATCGTCCAAAGTGATTACAATCCCGTAGCTACCGTTTCGGGCACACAGCTCGTAGTAGCCGGGGCTCCAATATTCGATTTCCGTTCCCGCATAAGCCTTCCACGCGGAGCTTTCCGCAGGCGTGTAGAAAGTATAGTTCAAGCGTTCTCCGAACCAAGCCGTGTTATGCCACATGTTCTGTTGCGAAGACCAAGTCGGAGCAGGCAAGTTCAGGATGTTTGTCGCCGAATCGTCGCCGCTTTCCGTTGTTTCGTTTGCCGCTACGGCGACGCTGTACGCTGCGCTTGCACCGCGAGCCTGCGGCGGATCGTTCGGGTCAAGCGGGTTGGTACCATCGAGGAATTCAAGGTAGTCGGCAATGCCGTCGCCATCGGAATCCCAAGGATCGGTTTCGTCTGCGGGATCGGTTCCCGCGATGATTTCTTCGGCGTCGGTCCAACCGTCGCCGTCGGTATCATTTTCTAAGACTTCGGAGAGCGCCCAAAGCGTTCCGGCGAGTCCGATGAATGCGGCGCTTCCCGCCGCCCACGGCAAATAACGTCCGTGATGTTTTTTAATAGGGGTAGAGGCTTTCATTTTGTATTCTTAGACTACAACATTTACCCCCAACAGATAAGCACTTGTGTAAATTTGTCAAGTAAACATTACAACAAGCATTAGGCAAGCTATAGAAATTCCTTTTTAGAGATTTATATACGAAAAGAACACGTAGCTCAGCCTACACCCGCGGTTATCCCATGTAGTGCACCTCCGGCACACATGGCCTAATCTTGAGACTGCTTTGAAAAACGAATTTCCATACCACTACAAACTACAGCGAAGAGTCTTGCGGTTAACCTGCTTAGACCCATGCATTATCTCTGCCCGAGGCATTTCAGCCCCTCAAAAAAAACGTTCCCGCAGGCAAGTGCGGGAACGTTGAATAAAGAGCGGGCTTGTTTTACTTGGAAGACTTGGCTTCCCACTCGTAGTGGTAGGAATCTTCTTCTTCCTTGACGTGTTCGCGGTCGCCCTTGTGCCACCAGTAGAAGATCGGAGCCGCCAAGTAAATCGACGAGAAGGTCCCGACGATAACGCCCCAGATGAAGACCTTACCGTATTCGGCGACATCGCCCGCGCCGAGATAGGCCAGCGCGCAAGCCGTCAAAAATGTCGTCACGGAAGTCATCATCGTACGCGTGAGCGTGCGGTTGATGGACAAATCGATGACATCGCCGAGCTTCATATCCGGATTCAATTCGAGTTCTTCGCGGATACGGTCGAAGACGACGATGGTGTCGTTAATCGAGTAACCGGCGACCATGAGCAATGCGGCAATCATGGATGCGGAGAGCTGTCCGCCGGTGGCCAGATAAATGAAGGTGACGACGAGAATGTCGTGCAGGGTCGAAATCAAAGCCGCGATACCGAATCCGGTTTCAAAACGAAGGCCGACGTAAACAGCGATACCGAAAAGCGCTACGAGCAGAGAGATGATCGTCGTCTTAATCAGCTGGTCGCTGACGGTCGCGCCGACGGCCTGCTTGCCGATAATAATTTCATCGACGCTTACGCCTGCCGGGAAGAGTTCCGGATAGCGATTTTGAATCGCAGCGGCAATTTTATTGATATTAGAAAATTCGCCCTGCGACTTGTCTTCGGTCAGTGCGCATTCGACGAGCAAGGTCTTTTCTTCCGCGCCGATCTGCTGCTGATAAACAGCCGTGACGTCGGTAATGCCGGTCGTTTCCGCCGCCTTTAAAAGTTCGCCGACGCCGATTTTGTCGTGAACGGCTTCATCCTGAACGATGCGCAAGGTTACGGATTCGCCGCCCTTGAAATCTTTGCCGAGGCAGTCGTCACCGCGGTAGGCAATCGTCCCTGCACCGAGCAACATCATTGCACCGACAATCACACAGGAAAGCTTCCACTTGCTCATGAACTTGAAGTTCGGCGTCTTGGTGAACTTAACCCCGAAAATATCCTTGAGCATACCGTGTTCAACCAGAAATTCCTGAAGCCCGCGGCAGAAAACGCAGGTGGCAAAAATCGTCGTAATAATCCCGATTGCGAGGGTTACGCCGAAGCCCTTGACCGAACCCGTTCCGAGCAGAATCAGCACGACGGCAACGAGGAAGGTCGTCAACTGCGAGTCCAAAATCGTCAAAAATGCGCGGTTGTAGCCGAGCTGAACGGCGGTGCGCATGGACTTCCCGCGCAGGACTTCTTCACGAATACGTTCGTAAACGAGAACATTGGAGTCCACCGCCATCCCGACGGTGAGCACGAGTGCCGCGATACCCGGAAGCGTCAGCGTCGCGCCGATTGCGCATTGAACGCCGAAGAGCACGCCGATGTTGACGATAATGCCGAGCACGGCGACCAAGCCGCCGACGCGGTAAAACACGAGCGCAAAAAGAATCGTAAATGCACAGCCGACAATCGCCGCGTTAACGGACTGCGCCTGGGCGTCCTTCGCGAGCGTTCCGCCGACCGTTTTCATATCCTGCAATTCGAGTTCGAACTCGAGCGGATTGTTCAGGGTGTCGGCCAGCTCCTTCGCTTCACGCTGGTCGAAGTTCCCCGTAATCTGGGCACGCCCGCCGTAGATGCCGGTCTTCTTTCCGCCGGCGGCGGCATTGATGGTCGGAGCCGACATCAGCTTGCCGTCGAGCACGATGGCAAAGCGCCCGTGCTTGGCGGTGTACGGAAGGTCCAGCGCGGCATTCGCGTTGTCTTCGTCGGCAATGCGCTGCGTGATGTCGCCGAAAACCTTTCCGCCCTGCGAGGTGAAATCGATGCTGACGTAAAGGGAAAGTCCGTCTCCGGTCGGCGTGGCGTTTTCGACAATTTGGCCGGTGGCTTCCGGAGCTTTTTTGACATAAACCGGCGTGCGGGTCACTTCGCCCGTCTGGCGGTCATGGTGCTCATCGTAGAGCACCTCGTAGGTCGCGACGGCAGAGCCGGCGGAAAGCGGATTAACGCGCAGGGAAACCAAATCGCCTTCGCGCGCACCTGCCGGCGGAAATTCGTAGCGGTGGACCAAGCGGAACTCCAGCTTTGCCGGCTTTTTGAGCGCATTGATCGCATCCGGATTGTTGGCCATGTCTTCGCCCGGAAGCAACACTTCGATGGCATCGCTTCCGACCGGACGAATCACCGGTTCGCTAACGCCGAAAGCATTCACGCGTTCGTTGATGACTTCGACGGCACGGGCAATCTGGCCCTTCTTGGCCTCGGCGCGTTCTTCCGCTTCCTTCTTCAGTGCGGCGCGTTCTTCCTCCGTCTTGGCACGGGCAAGCGCCTTGGCTTCGGCTTCCGCCGCTTCCGGATTAACGCAGAGCGTAAAGGAAATCCCGCCCTGCAGGTCCAAACCGCGCTTCACTTTGCCTTGCGAACGGCGCAGCAGCTCCTGCAGCAGCATATTGTTCTTCTTATCAAGATTCGGCTCACGCACCATCTTGACTTCCGGGAAAAACGCCTTATTCAGGTCGATCGGCTGTCCCGAAACCCCTTTCCCGGCCGCAATATCCTTCAGCGCCGCATAAGCCGTCGGCGACTTCTTGTCGGCAGGTACGCTCTCGTCGCGGTAATCCCGGACGCGCCGGTCCATTTCCTCGAGCACGCGATCAAACGCCGCGCGGTCGTGGGTTACGGTGTTATCCAAATATTCGCGAAAAGGCGTGCTCGAAAACGGCAACATGCTCGCAACGGCAAACGCCACCACAATCGCGGATGCGAAAAGTTTCCAAAAGATTTTGGCGGACATGGGAAAAGGATTAATCTTTTAAGGTAAAGAGAAAACGGACTGCGGGAAACACCCGGACAGTCCGTTCAAAACGATTATTCGGCTTTGCCGACGATTTGGCTGCGCACGAAAACAATGCGGCCCTGAGCCACTTCGAGCGTCGCCTTGGCATCGTCGAGGGCCACAATCTTCCCGTAGATGCCGCCTGCCGTCAGCACCGTGTCGCCGACTTTGAGCTCGCTCTGCAACTTCTGAAGCGCCTTGCGCTGCTTGCGTTGCGGGAGGAAAAGAATGAACCAGAGGCCGACAAAGAGCAGTACGTAGATGAGGAGCGTGGTCATTCCGCCGTTCTGCGGAGCACCCGCTTCCGTTGCCTGAGTTGCCGGAGCCGCCGCGTCCTGCGCGAACAGCATGATATTTGCAATGATGTTTTCCATAAATAGATAAAAATAAAATGAGGGCTTGAGCATGCCCGATTCCGCGCGGGAACGCAATTTGTTTTTCATCAATTCTGTGCTTTCCCGCGGCCGAACCCGAACACCGGAATCCCGGACGGAAATTTTCCGTTCGTCGAAATGCAAAAGCGCTTAGATTCGCGTTGCGGCGGGAAGCGGATTGCGATTTCATTGGGTGTTTTATGGGTAGCATTTTCGGTAAGCTTTTTCAAATTTCCACCTTCGGCGAAAGCCACGGCGCGGGCATCGGTGTCGTCATCGACGGCTGCCCGGCCCAACTGCCGATTTCCACAGAAGTGATCCAAGCCGAACTCGACCGCCGGCGTCCCGGCCAAAGCGATCTTTCCACGCCCCGCAAGGAAGGCGACCGCGTCGAAATTCTTTCCGGCGTTTACCAAGGCCTCACGACCGGAACGCCGATAGCCCTGCTCGTACGCAATACCGATCACCGCCCGCAGGCCTACGACAAGTTGCGCGACCAATTTCGCCCCTCCCACGCCGATTTCACCTACATCGCCAAGTACGGCTTCCGCAATCCGGAAGGCGGCGGACGCGCCTCCGCCCGCGAAACCATCGGCCGCGTTGCCGCCGGAGCCGTCGCCAAGCAAGTCCTCGCGGCGCTCTGCCCGGAAATCGCCTTTTCCTGCTACGTCGAAAGCGTCGCCGAAATCGCCATGTCCGAGTGCGACACCTTTTTCCCGCAAGAGCTCATCGAAACCGTCCCCGTCCGTTGCCCCGATCCTGCCGTTGCCGATAAAATGGCGGAGCGCATCAAGGCCGCACGCACGAACGGAGATTCCGTCGGCGGCACGATTCGTTGCAAAATTCGCGGCGTACCCGCAGGTCTCGGCGAACCGGTTTTCGACCGCCTCGAAGCGGATTTGGCCAAGGCCATGCTCGGCATCCCCGCAACCAAGGGCTTTGAAATCGGCAGCGGATTCGCCGGCACGCAAATGAGCGGCTCGCAGCACAACGACGCCTTCGAGGTCCGCGACGGCAAAATCCGCACGGTTACCAACCGCTCCGGCGGCATCCAAGGCGGCATTTCCAACGGCGAAACCATCACGTTCCGCGTTGCCTTTAAACCGACGCCGACGATTGCCCAAAAACAGATGAGCGTCGATGCCTCGGGAACTCCCTGCGAAGTCATCGGTCACGGCCGCCACGATCCCTGCGTGCTTCCGCGCGCCGTTCCGATCGTCGAAGCCATGGCCGCCCTCGTCCTCGTTGACCACCTCCTCCGCCAAAAGGCACAACGCCAATTTTAGTCCGCAAAGACGCCTCCACGCTTAATCTGATACTTTCCTTATGACCAATTTGTACATTTTTCTCGGAACTCCGGATTGCGGCCGCCGCGCCGTGCTCGCCGACCTGATCCGCGACGGACTGAGCGGCGACACCACCGTTTACATCGCCGAACCCGAACGCAACGAAGATGCGGAAAAAGCCCTCGCCGCTCTCCCGAACACGACACTGCGCTCTTGGACATTTTCCGAAAACGGAAACACTATTAACCTCGGCGCCCCTCACGATGCCGGCGACAACGCCGTGTTTCTGACCGACGGCGAAGACGACCCCGTGGACCAAATCGAAGCCCTCGCCGCCCTCGCCAAACGCCTCGACTGGAGCGTCGCCCGCGTCGTCACCATCGTCGATTGCCGCTTCGCCTCCGCCGTCCCCGAAAGCGCCGAATGGCTCGCCGCCTGCATCCACTTCTCGGACGTCGCTCTGCTGACAAATCGCGCGGACGTCTCGAATGCCTGGGTCAAAGCCTTCATCGACGGCTACAAAAAAGACTGCTTCCCCTGCCTTTTCGAACTTGTCAAAAAGAATCGCGTGGACAATCCCGCACGCGTCCTCGACTCCACGCCGCGCCGCATGACAATGATTTTTGACGAACAGGACCCGATTTACGACATCGAGTTCGACGAAGAAAATCTCCCCGAAGAGCCCTTCGATCTGGTAGCACCGCCCGACCCGTACCTGGAAACGACGGAAGCCGGCGACCGCAAAATCGTCATCCCGCGCACGGGGGAACTGCTCGAAGCCTTCGACCGGATTCGCGGAAACGCCCGATAACCATGACGCCCGCCAAAGCTCTGTTCCTCGCTGCGCGCCCGAAAACACTCCCCGCCGCGCTCGCTCCGGTTCTGCTCGGCTCGGCCTGCGCCGCCGCCGTCGGAAAATTTGCGCTCATTCCCGCCCTCTGCGCCGGACTGTTTGCGCTCTTTGCCCAGATTGCAAGTAATCTCGCCAACGACTACGGCGATTTCAAAAAAGGCGCCGACACCGAAGCGCGCCTCGGTCCCGAACGCGCAACGGCACAAGGCTGGCTTTCCCCGAAGCAAACGCTGATGGCGGCACTCGTATCGGTTTTCATTGCGGCCGCCTGCGGACTGGCCTTAGTCGGATTCGGCGGTATTTGGATGCTTGCCGTCGGCATTGTCAGCGTCATCGCCTGCTTAGCCTATTCGCTCGGGCCCTTCCCGCTGGCCTACCACGGACTGGGCGACGTTTTCGTCCTCGTATTTTTCGGACTCGTCGCCGTGGCCTTTACGACGTGGACGCAGGCACTGGAATTCCCGCCCTTCATGTGGCTCGTTGCCTTCGCCTGCGGGTTCGGCGCCAACAATATTTTGCTTATCAACAACCTGCGGGACCGAGAAACGGATGCCCGGGCCGGGAAACGCACCACGGTCGTCCGCTTCGGCAAAGGCTTTGCAATCGGGTTTTACAAGTTCAATCTGGTCTTCCTTTTCCTCTCGCCTCTGGCCCTACGCTTTATTTTCGGCATGGAAGCCCTGTGCATCCTGCTGCCGATGGTCGTCCTTCCGTGGATGATGGGACCGATCCTAAAAACACTTCAAAGCTATGAGGACCCGCGTGAACTCAATCCGCTCTTGGGGAAATCAGCCCAACTCCTCCTCGTTTACGCCCTGCTTCAGAGCCTCGGCCTCTTTGTGCAGGCCGGCGGACTTTAGAATCGCCCCCGCTTCCCGCAAACCTAAAAGCACTTCTTTTTAAACCTGACGTGTCGTTCACGCGCAGTGGCCTTGCGAGTCATAAGCGCAGTCCACGACCGTTTGCGTTACCGTATTCTCAAAGCGAATCGGACGGTTTTCACCGTTGTAGGTGATACTCCACGTTCCCGTCGAAGTCTGAACCAAAGTCATGTTCCCGTCCGCGTCGTATTGGTGCGGCGAGAACACCGCCTCTCCCAAGGAGATTTCCGTGTATTGGTTGAGATTATTTGTGAGGTAATTCGAGACTCGGGATTCGGAATTCGCCATTGCGACGGTTTACGTCGCTCTATTCCCTATATGGTCGAACGCGTAAGCATATTCATCGTTCCCGAGCGTCGCGGAAGTGAGTTCGCTTCGCGCGTTGTAGCCGAGCGAACGCCCGAAGGCATCGGAAAGCTCCGCGAGCGAATGCGTTTTGCCGCCGAGCAGGCTTTCCGAGGCGGTGTTTCCGTAAGCGTCGTAGGACGTGCTCCGCGTTCCGGCGGCATCGGTGGTGGAGACGATTCTGCCGAGGGCATCGTAGCTTTGCGTGATGCCGGGCGTGCCGCCGGAGGAATCACCGGCTGAGGCGAAAGATTCGCCGTCGGTACAAGGTTCCGGACGCTTCGAATGCCGGCAAGCGGAGCCCGCCCGGAGCTTGCTTGTGCAAGTGAGGTTTTCGGCGGATCGCCGGCATCGAGCGGGTCCGTGCCGTTGAGAAATTCGAGGTAATCGGCAATGCCGTCGCCGTCGGAATCCCAAGGCTCCGTTTCGTCAAAGGGATTTGTCTCCGCTAAAATTTCCTCTTTGTCGCTCCAACCGTCCCTGTCGGAGTCATTTTCCCCGATACCCGCCAAGGCCCAAATTGCACCCGCCAGTCCCGCAAAAGCGAGCACCGAACGTAAGACCCGAGCCTCAAAGTGTTTTTGTTGTGCCTTCTGCATCTTCAATCTTTAAGTTAAGTCTTAAAGACACAATCCAACACTTAGCGAGCAAGATTTATACAAATATTACTCCCACGCTTTCCTTCAAGAACTCTATTAAACAACAAAAAAACGGCAGGCTCACCTCTCGTGAACCTGCCGCTTTTTTGAGCGCTAAGCCCTTATTTCAGCTTTCCGTGGTGGGCCTGAATGGACTCGACATCGACCGTTCCCGCCTTAACGGCGGCAATGCCCTGCACCGTTGCCAACGCCGCCGCGATTGTCGTGAAGTACGGGACGCGGAGTTTGATGGCGTTTTTGCGGATATAAGAATCGTCGATGACGGAGCGTTTGCCCGCCGGCGTATTGACGATGAGCGAGATTTCCTTGTTCACGATGCCGTCCACGATATTCGGACGTCCTTCGTGTTGCTTTTTAATCAGCTCGCAAGCGATACCGTTTTTCGCAAAGAAATCGTAAGTTCCCGCCGTTGCCTTGATTTTGAATCCGAGTTCGGAGAAACCGCGACCGAGCTCGAGAGCCTGTTCGCTCTTTTCGGAAATCGTAATCAGGACGGTTCCTTCGGTCGGCAGGTTTACACCCGCGGCTTCCTGAGCCTTGAAGAACGCCGTACCAAAGTTCGGCGCGATACCGAGAACTTCGCCCGTGGAGCGCATTTCCGGTCCGAGAACCGGGTCCACTTCCGGGAACTTATCAAACGGGAGCACGGCTTCTTTCACGCCGTAGTGCGTTCCCGCGACGAAAGGCTTCAGATTGAGTTCTTCGAGCTTTTTACCCATCATGAGCTCCGTCGCCGCACCCGCCATCTGAATATTGCAAACCTTGGAAACCAGCGGCACCGTACGGGACGCGCGCGGATTGGCTTCGATGACGTAAACCTTGCCGTTTTCGATAGCGTACTGCATGTTCATCAAGCCGACGACCTTGAGTTCGCGGGCAATTTTGCGCGTGTAATCGACGATGTCCGCGTACTGCTTTTCCGGAATGTGCACCGGCGGAATGACGCAAGCCGAGTCGCCGGAGTGAATCCCCGCGAGTTCGATGTGCTCCATGACAGACGGAATAAAGACATCGTTCCCGTCGCAAAGCGCGTCGCATTCGCATTCCAAAGCATTTTGCAGGAAGCGGTCGATAAGCAGCGGTGAATCTTCCGTCACGCCGATTGCCTTGCTGACGTATTCTTTGAGCGCCGCATCGTCGTAAACAACTTCCATCCCGCGCCCGCCGAGCACGAAGGACGGACGGATCATAACCGGATAGCCGACCTTGTGAGCGATTTCAAGAGCCTGCTCGATGTTAATCGCCATACCGGCTTCCGGCATCGGGATTTCGAGTTTCTGCATCATCAGGCGGAACAAGTCGCGATCTTCCGCCGTATCAATCGTATCAATACTCGTACCGAGAATCTTCACGCCGGCTTCGGCGAGTTTGCGCGCAAGATTGAGCGGCGTTTGCCCGCCGAACTGCACAATGACGCCTTCCGGTTTTTCGTGTTCGTAAATCGCGAGGACGTCTTCGAGCGTAAGCGGTTCAAAGTAGAGCTTGTCGGAAGTATCATAGTCCGTCGAAACCGTTTCCGGATTGCAGTTGACCATGATGGTTTCATAACCCATGCGGCGGAGCGCCATAGCGGCGTGACAGCAGCAGTAGTCGAACTCAATTCCCTGTCCGATGCGGTTCGGCCCGCCGCCGAGCACCATAACCTTTTTCTTGGAAGAGGCGGGAACTTCGGTCACCGGAACGCTGTCCGAGTAAGTCGAGAAGTAGTAGCATGCATTTTCGACCCCGCTGACGGGAACGGCTTCCCAACGTTCGACAACACCAAGAGCTATACGCTTTTCACGGATATCTTTTTCCGGGACACCGAGAATTTTCGCCAAATAGGCATCGGCGAAACCGTCTTTCTTCGCTTGAATCAAAAGCGCGTCCGCGGGAACCCGGCCTTTATTTTCCAAAAGTTTTTCTTCGAGTTCAACGAGTTCCTTTGCCTGTTCGAGGAACCAGCGATTCATCTGCGTTTTAGCCTGAACTTCTTCAATCGTGGCACCCTTACGGAACGCCTCATAAATCACGAAATGGCGTTCGCTGGTTGCTTCGCGGAGCATATCAAGCAACTCGTCTTTCGATTTGCTGTTGAAATCAGCGGCAAAGCCCAAGCCCATACGCCCGTTCTCAAGCGAGCGAATCGCTTTCTGGAAAGCTTCCTTATAGTTCTTGCCGATGCTCATAACTTCACCGACCGCCTTCATCTGCGTACCGAGCTTATCCTGAACACCCTTGAATTTTTCAAAGGCCCACCGTGCGAATTTGACGACAACGTAGTCTCCGGACGGCGTGTACTTGTCGAGCGTACCGTCGCGCCAGTACGGGATTTCCGAAAGCGTCAAGCCGCTTGCAAGCTTTGCGGAAATGAGCGCAATCGGGAAACCGGTTGCCTTCGAGGCGAGCGCAGACGAACGCGAAGTACGCGGATTGATTTCGATGATGACGATGCGTCCGTCCTTCGGGTTGCGGGCAAACTGCACGTTCGTGCCGCCGATAACACCGATGGTATCGATGATTTTCCACGCCTGCCGTTGAAGTTCTGCCTGAACGTCTGCGGGAACGGTCATCATCGGTGCCGTGCAAAAGCTGTCGCCCGTATGAACGCCGACGGGATCGACGTTTTCAATCAGACATACGGAAATGAGCGCTCCCGTTGCATCGCGAACGACTTCGACTTCGAGCTCTTCCCAGCCGAGAATGGATTCTTCGATGAGGCACTGGCTCGTCATGGAAGCCTGCAGACCGCGTGCGACGACGGTTTTGAGCTCATCCATGTTGTAAACGAGTCCGCCGCCGGCACCGCCCATCGTGTAAGCCGGGCGTACCACGAGCGGAAAGCCGAGCTTTTCGGAGATTTTCACCGCTCCATCCAGCGTGTAGGCAATATCGCTGCGCGGCATATCGATGCCGATACGCGACATCGTTTCCTTAAAGATCAAACGGTCTTCCCCGCGCTCAATCGCTTCGAGGTTTACGCCGATAACCTTAACGCCGTATTTTTCCAAGATGCCCTTTTTGTTGAGCTCAATCGCGAGATTCAGACCCGTTTGCCCGCCGAGATTCGGCAGAAGTGCGTCCGGGCGCTCTTTCGCGATAATTTGTTCGAGGCGCTCTTCGTTGAGAGGCTCGATGTAAGTCACGTCGGCGACGGTCGGGTCCGTCATAATCGTCGCCGGATTGGAATTGACGAGAACGATTTCGTAACCGCATTCGCGGAGCGCCTTACACGCTTGCGTTCCCGAGTAGTCGAACTCACAGGCCTGCCCGATCACAATCGGACCGGAGCCGATAATCATCACCTTTTTGATATCGTTGCGTATGGACATGGTAATTTTTTCTAAATGTGAAAGAGGTTCTTTTAGAGGAGTGTTCCGCGAAATCCATAAAAAAGCTCAAACCCGAAAAAAGTTTGAGCTGAAAACTGATTGACGCGCGCTTCGTTGCCGGAAGCGTTCATGATTTTTTTCTCATGGATTGCCGCGTTTGCCATAAATTTTTATAATTCAATCGTTCCCGCCGTGCTTTGTCAACTCCACTCGATTTTTACGAAAACGGAATTCCTCCGGGACTCGCACGCGGATTTAAGAAAGCATCTGCACGCTACCGACGAAAGCGGAAACAAAAAGCCTACGCGGCGCAATGGAACGAATTGCGAGCCTCCGCAAACCTCAAAAAGCGAATTTCCAGAGAGAGCGAGAGAGCTTTAAGGCTACCTCCAGAAATTCATTTTTAGGGCATTGTCCTAAGTTTTCTTCTTCCCGTCATCAGAGCCTGTGCGCCGGAGGTGCACGACATGGGATAACCGCGGGTGCAGGCGATAGACGAAACCCGCGGATAATCCATGAAAAACAAGCGCCGCAAAATGACGGAGACGGACCCGTTTACGTACCGGCGGCGCAATGGAACGAATTGCGAACCTCTGCGCGCCCCTAAAAAGCAAATTCCTATAGGTAGCTTTATGGTGTAATCCGGGCAAACTATGAAATTGAATTCTTCCGGGCTCTGGGAGTATGCTTGGGAAATAGGAAACGAATCTCAGCGATTTTAATTTATGGAAAAAAGAACACTTATCATCGGTGCGGGCGGGGTCGGTAACGTCGTCGCCCATAAGGTAGCCCAAAACGCAGCGGAATTCGGCGAAATCATGCTCGCTTCCCGCAACGAAAACAAATGCAAGGCGATTGCGACGGACGTCAAGAATTCGACCGGCGTCGTTATTAAGACGGCGAAAGTCGATGCGGACAATGTTCAGGAAGTTGTCGCGCTTCTGAAGGCATTCAAGCCGCAGGTACTCATCAATGTCGCGCTCCCGTATCAGGACTTGCCGCTGATGGATGCCTGTTTGCATGCCGGCGTTCACTACGTCGATACGGCCAACTACGAACCGCCGAACCATGCCAAGTTCGAATACTCCTGGCAATGGGCTTATCGCGAACGCTTCGAAAAAGCGGGGCTTTGCGCCCTGCTCGGCTCCGGCTTCGACCCGGGCGTGACAAACGTTTACTGCGCCTACGCACAGAAACACCTTTTTGACGAAATCGAAACCGTCGATATTCTCGACGCCAATGCGGGCGACCACGGCTATCCGTTTGCCACGAACTTCAACCCGGAAATCAACATTCGCGAAATCACCCAGCGCGGCCGCTACTGGGAAGCAGGCGAATGGAAGGAAACCGGCCCGCTCGAAGTCCGTCGCGAATACGATTTCCCCGTCATCGGCGAAAAAAGCGCCTACCTGATGTATCACGAGGAGCTCGAATCGCTCTGCCAAAACATCAAGGGTCTGAAGCGTATCCGCTTCTTCATGACGTTCTCCGACAAGTATCTGACGCACCTGCACGTGCTCCAGAACGTCGGCATGACGCGCATCGACCCGATTGAATACCAGGGGCAAAAAATCGTTCCGATTCAGTTCCTCAAGGCCATCCTCCCGGATCCGGCATCGCTCGGGCCGCGCACCAAAGGTAAGACCTGCATCGGTTGCGAAATCACGGGCACGAAGGACGGCAAAAAGCGCAAAGTCTTCATCTACAACGTTTGCGACCACCAGGAATGCTACCGCGAAGTCAAATCGCAGGCGATCAGCTACACGACGGGGGTTCCCGCGATGATCGGCGCGATGATGCTCCAAAACGGCAAGTGGCTCAAACCCGGTGTCTGGAACATGGAACAGAACGACCCGGATCCGTTCATGGAAAAGCTCAACACCTGCGGTCTGCCCTGGCACGTCATCGAGCTGCCGGTGGAATAAGGAAAGATTAAAGCTTAGAGCTTAAAGAACAGAGAAGGTGCTCCCGTAAAAATTTCGGGAGCGCCTTTTTTGTTCTCATAAAATATCGCGGAGCGTCTTGCCCTTAAATTCGTCGATGAATTTCTGAAGTGCACGACGGGAAAGCTCTTTTAGTCGGCAATGCGCGCTTCCCAGCGGACAGGCCCCGCAGTCGCCGTAACACTCGAAGAGGTTCATATTTTCTTCACAGAGCAAAAGCACGTCGCTCAGCAGGACGGACTCCGGATCGCGTCCCAGGAAGAGGCCGCCGCCGCGCCCCTTGCAGGACTTGAGATAAGCCGCCGCCGCAAGCTTACAAACGACTTTTTTCATGTGATGCGGAGATGTCTCCAAAGCCGTCGCCAATTCATCGACCGTGCAACGCCTGCCGCGATTGCGCGCCAAAAAAATCAGCGCGCGAAAGGCATAATCGGTGAATTTTGAAAGTTGCATCCGGAGAATTCGTCGGTTCTTCGGCAACTCTGTTCCCTTATTTTTGCGAAATCAATCCCATAAAACATCCGACGCACAAAATGTGCATTTTACTTGCATGTTTTATTCGCTCCCGCAAAATAGCCGGCATTTCTTTTTTATTAAACCCTGAAAACAAAGAATATGTTAGACGCAAAAACCATCGAACTCGTAAAAAGCACCGTTCCCGCGCTCAAAGAGCACGGTTTGACGATTACTCAGACATTTTACAAAAACATGTTTGAGCAGAATCCGGAGGTAAAGCCGATGTTTAATATGGCGAAGCAAGCTTCCGGCGCACAGCCGAAGGCATTGGCGATGTCCGTCCTTGCGGCGGCGCAAAACATCGACAGGCTCGAAAATATCGCTCCCGCGGTCGCCAAAATTGCCGAAGTTCACTGCAATTGTCTGGTCAGGGAAGAACACTACCCGATTGTCGGCAAGCACCTGCTCGTTGCAATTAAGGAGGTTTTGGGCGATGCCGCTACAGATGAAATAATCGCCGCATGGAGCAAGGCTTACGAAGTAATCGCCCGCGTGTTTATTGAAGCGGAAAAAGAAGTTTACGCCAAGCGCGGCCTACAAGCGTAATTGTCGAATCCGGAAAACGAAAAACGCATTCCCGTAAAACCTTACGTGAATGCGTTTTTTCGTCGCCACACGGAAGCCGATTATCCGGCATTCTCCTCCGGGAACGTGATGCGCGTGAAAGGTGCGGCGCCGGCGTTACGCAGGATTTCCAGGGCTTCGGCCTCGGCGGCGCGCATCTGCCGGCGCGTATCGTCGGCAAGATCGTCCAAACCGGCAAGATGTAACCAACCGTGGACGAGGTAGAGCAAAATTTCATCGGCGGGAGTCGTGCCGAATTGCCCGGCGGCGCGCAGAGCCTGCGGCACACAGACAACGATTTCGCCGGCAAAGGCGCCCTCGCCGGCTTTCGGCACACAAGCGGTTGCGGCGGGATTGCGGCGCTCGGGTTGCGTGAAAACTTCATCGCCGGGAAATGTAATCACATCCGTTTCGGAAGGATCGTCGAGGAATTGTTCGTGGAGCTCGCAAGTCGTTGCGTCATCGACAAACGCAATCGAAAGGCTCCCGGCGGGAAAGACCCAGGGCGCACGCTCGCGCAGGGTTTTCAAAACTTTTTTGACCTGTCGGCGGCAGATTTTGAAACCGCGGCAGCGAATGGCGACAGCGTCGTTCATGACTTCGAAATTTCGGAGTTTTCCTCTGCCTTGGGCGTTTCCTCTTTCCGGAAAACGTCCTTGCCGAGCATACGAATCTGCGGAGCCTGTCCGACCTCGCCGGCGCTTGCGGCAACGGGCGGTTTTTCTTTATCCGCGTCCGCATAGGAAATGCGTTTGTGATAGCTCATCAGCACGGAGTTTACGAGGCTCTTGCGAATGACTTCGATTTGGCGCAGGGTAATCGGGCAATCGCTGAGTTCGCCGTCTTTCACGCGTTCGTAAACGAGTTTTTCCACCAAATCCTCAACGGCCTGCTGCGTCACCTTTTTGAGGGAGCGCGAGGACGCTTCCACGATGTCGCAAAGCATCAGAATTGCGGCCTCCATCGTCTGCGGGCGCGGGCCGTCGTAGCGGTAATTCGATTCGTCCACAAGCGCTTCGTCGCCGCTGAGAATCGCGAGTTGCTGGGCCTTGCGGATAAAATAACCGACGAGGCTTTTCCCGTGGTGCTGGCGGATAACGTCGCAGACCGGGCGCGGCAAGTGGTATTCTTCCGCGAGTTCGACGCCTTCCCGCACGTGGCTTTTGATAATCAACGCAGACATCGCCGGCGTAAATTGCTCGTGCGGATTTTCCATACCCGCTTTTTGATTTTCCGTAAAGAATTCCGGTTTCAGGGTCTTTCCGACGTCGTGATAAAGGGCTGCGCAACGGCAAAGCACGGCATTGGCTCCTGCCGCCTGAGCAGCCTTCGCCGCGAAATCCGCCACCATAACGCTGTGCAGGAAAGTCCCCGGAGCAATCACTTGGAGGCGTCTCAGAAGCGGGTGATCGTAATCGGCGAGTTCAAGCAAAGTAATATTCGTCGTCGTCTTAAAAATACCTTCGAACACGGAAAGCACACCGGAGGCGATGACCCCGGAAATGCCGCCCACGGCCAGCGCCGTTGCAAAATTATAAGCTACGGACTGCCAGCTCGTCCCGTCGTGGAAACCGACCAAAAGCGATGTCAATGCGGTCGCGATTCCGGCGTAAAGTCCGGCGCGCAAGAGCACGGCACGCTTACGGGCATCACGGGCAATATAGACGGAGGTGACGACGGCCACGGCGGAGACCAGCAGGCATTCGATGCTCCCGCCGAGCATTAGGGCGATGACGGCGGATGCCGTCATGGAAGTGATGACGGCCAACGGCGTTCCCAGCATGACGGAGGCGAGAATCGCAACGATTGTCGGGGCCGAAAGCCAGATTTGAATATTTTCCGTTTGGGCAAAAATCTGCTCGAAGCGCGGGGATTCGATAATTCCGGTCAGCAGGCGCACGAGGGCGGTGTCTAAGAGAATCAGCGTCCCCGCGAGCGCGATGACATTGCGCCGTTCACGGAACACGTTCGGCACAAAAATAATACAGAAAATAGCCGCGCTGAGCAGGATGCTGCAGGTATAAAACGTATCCGAGAAGAAGGAACGCACGTCCCCGAAAACGCGTCCCCGGCCCTTTTCCTCTTCCACGCGATAGGCCTTCCAACGTTCGAGCATTTCTGCGGAAACGGGGACACGTTCGTTCAGCAGGTATTCCCCGGCGTGGACATGCACAACCGTGTCGCCGACGCTTTCCGCCGCCAAATCCTTTTTGCGGATCGTGGCCTCGCGGTCAAAGAACATATTGGAACGAAACAGCGAGGAGACTTGGAAAATATACTCCACTTCATCGACGATTTTAGTGAGATTACTGCGGGTACGATCGGCGAAGACGCGTTGCCACAAAACATTCTGCAGACGTTCCGAAAACGCACGCTTGAATTCGCTTTCCGTGTAACCGGCACTTTCGGCGCCGCGGGACATATCGGGAGCCGCCGTCTTGCCGCGTCCGAAGTCGTCTTCAAAAATTCCCTCTTTTGCGAGATTTAAAAAGACATCCCGCGAAGCGAGGACGAGCTTTTCGTAATCCTTGTCGCTATTGCAATATTCAATCAGGCGTGACTGCCCCATCGCCAACTCCTGCAACGTCTCCGGACGATTCAGGCGCGGGCCGAGCGCTTCGAGTTTCATCGTCTCGAAAACGCTCCGCAGATTTTCGGCAACCGCCGCATCGCGTGTCGTCCGCACCTTCAATTGCTTCAGACGGGCGAACTCCGCAATATTTTTTTCGGAGGCGCGCACAAAAAACTCCAGCAGGCGTTCCTGCGCCTCAAGCTTCAGTGTGTAAACCGGACCGACGTGGAGGCGGGCATTCTCTTCCTGCTCCGAACGGCGGATTTTACTCGTATAGGAAAAACTGAACGGCGCGGCAAAGGAATAGGTCGGCACCTGACCCTCGTAAACAACCGGCGCACGCGGCGGACGCCCGAAAAAGGCAACGAACGAGAGTAACGCCCCGAAAAGCAGAAGCACCCATGTCCCCGCAAACAGACGCCGAAAGCGCTCTCCCAGAGGCACTTGCGGTTCCTGAAAGACCCGATAAATCAGCGCGCCTTCGTCGCGACGCTTTTTCTTGGAATTAGACCCCATAAAATTATTCGGGAGAGTCTAAGGCATCGCCCCGAGCTTTGCCAATTTCGAATTTTACCCCGAAAAACTCGCCACGGAATCCGCTCCGGAAGTCTTCCGCCCGCTCCGTTCGCCGAAGCTCCGCAAGCCCTGAAACTTTGTTTCCGTTTTTGCGTTGTATTCAATCAGTCAATCGCGCACGATTGACACATTCCTCCCGTGCCCAATTTCAATTACATCGCTCAAAACGCCGCCGGCGAAACGCTCTCGGGAACGCTCGAAGCCCCCGACCGCCGGGCCGCCGCCCAACGCCTCGCCCGCCGCGGACTCACCCCCGTTCGCATCGCCGCCGGCGATGCGGGAAACCCCGCCAAAAGCCAGGTCAACGCCGCCGAAGAAATCAATCTTCCCGCAAGCGAAGACCATGCCGCGCTTCATAAAAAACGCCTCTTCGGAACTCACAAAATCGCGAGCAGTTTCATGGAGAAACTCTATTCCCTGCTCACGAGCGGCCTGCCCGCCGGCGACGCCGTCAAACTCCTGAGTCAGCGCGTCACCGACCCTGCCCTGCGCGCCCTTTGCACAAGGATTTGGCGCGACCTCTCCGAAGGGCTTCCGCTCGCGGGCGCAATGGCACGCTTTCCCGAAGTCTTCGAAGCCACCGACGTGCGTCTCGTCGAAGCCGGCGAAGCCACGGGCACCCTCACGCCCGTCGTCAAACGCCTGCTCGACCACTATGAATCCCGCGAAACCCTGCGCGCCAAAATTCTCGCAAGCATGGCGTACCCGATTTTCATAATCACGCTCGCCTGCGGCGTTATCGCCTTCTTCATCTTCTTTCTCATGCCGATGCTTCAGGACATGATGGAAAAACTCGGCGGGGAAATGAACCTTACGACGCGCATCCTCGTCGCCATCTCCCAGGCCGTCATTTACGGCTCGCCCGTCCTTGCCGTCGCCGCCGTTTCCGCTTTTTTCTCCGTCAAAAACTGGCGTCAAAGCGACGAAGGGCTCCGCAAGACCGACGACTGGATTCTGCGCCTCCCGCTCATCGGGCGCATCGTTTCCAACGTGGAAGCCTCCCGCCTCTGCTCGCTTGTTTCCACGCTGATGGACAACGGCATGAACACGCCCGATGCCCTGCGCATGGCGGAACGCGCCGCCGGCAACCAAATCGAGCGGGAACGCATCGCCGCCGCCCGCAAACTCATCAGCGACGGAGCCTCGTTCACCAACGCTTTCCGCCGCCACCGGGTACTCCCGCAAATCGACTTGGACATCGTCACCGTCGGCGAATCCACGGGAACGCTTCCCGCCGCATTCCGCCAACTCGCACAAAGCCACGAAAAAGCCCTCGATGCCGCACTCAAGCGCCTCATTGTCGCCCTCTCCAGCGTCTTGCTCAGCTCCGCCGTCGCCATCGTCTTTCTCTGCCTCCTCAGCATCGTGCTGACAATCTTCTCCGTTTCCCAAAGCGCCGCCCAGTAGGCCGGACACCTCTCGCGGATTCGCCCGGCAGAATCCCATGTCGTACACCTCCGGCGGCGGGAAAAGCGCCAAGCATCAAGCATCGAGCACCAAGCGAACCTGTGTCTGATTCCGCCCCGCCTTTCTTTAAGGCTACCTCTGGAAATTAAAGAGAGAGCTTAATGATTAGGGCTTAAAGCTTAAAGAGGGATAGGCGAAATCAGACATCGGCAACACTTCTCAAGTCCCTAAAATTTGCTACGCGGTGAGCATTCGGAATTCGGGATTCGCTATTCGCAATTGCCCCTTCGGGGCTGTGCGCCGGAGGGGCACGACATGGGATAACCGGGGGTGCAGGGGTAGCCGGAACCCGCGGATAATCCATGAAAAACACGCGCCGCAAAGTGACGGGGCAGACCCGTTTACGTGCCTGCGGCGCAATGGACCG
>JAZRSB010000058.1:0-38096 GCA_045651325.1 Candidatus Spyradenecus sp. | reverse complement strand
GACGTATTTAGACGCTGTTTTGGCGGCAGGAAGCGCCTCTCAGGAGCGGGCAAGGAAAATGTTCCATTGCGCCGCAGGAACTTCGGAGACAAATCCGCGTCGCTTAGCGGGCATGGGATCGGAGGCCTGTCCGCGGGTTTCGGCTATTGCCTGCACCCGCGGATAATCGATGAAAAACAAGCGCCGCGAAGTGACGGGGACAGACCCGTTTGCGTGCCTGCGGCGCAATGGAACGAACTGCGCGCCTCTGCAAACTTCAAAAAGCGAATCTCTGGAGCTAGCCTTTAATCGCTCCTCAGACTGCCGATTTCCTACCCGAAAAATAGTCAATCGACAATAAAACGGCATCGGCGGAAATATATAAACTCTGATTTTATCGGCATCGGACGGCGGTACTCGGTTTTTGGATTGCGGGCTGTCGGGCTTTTTCCTCATGATTTTCGGCACTATGTCAAAACAGGTCGTCTCTCCCCGCGTACGCGGATTTGTCTGTATTACGTCTCACCCGGAAGGTTGCGCAGCCCATGTTCGTGAGCAAATCGCTTATGTAAAAAGCCGCCCGGCTATTAAGAACGGGCCGAAAAACGTCCTCGTTATCGGGGCTTCCACGGGCTACGGTCTGGCCTCACGTATTTCCGCCGCCTTCGGTTCCGACGCCAACACTTTCGGCGTTTATTTCGAACGCCCCTCCGCCAACAACAAACCCGCTTCCGCCGGCTGGTACAACACCGCCGCCTTTGAAGCCGAAGCCCGCAAGGCCGGCCTCTACGCCGCCTCCGCCAACGGCGACGCCTTCTCCGCAGACCTGAAGGCGGAAGTCATCGAGCGCCTGAAAAAGGAAATGCCGCAAATCGACCTCGTCGTTTACTCGCTGGCCGCACCGCGCCGTACGGATCCGGTGACGGGCGAAGTTTATAAGTCGGTTCTGAAAACGGTCGGCGACCCCTTCGTTTCGAAGAATCTCGACACGGACAAAAAACTCGTCAACGAAGCCTCCATCGAACCCGCCAATGAAGACGAAGTGAAAGCCACGATCAAGGTTATGGGCGGCGAAGACTGGAAACTTTGGATGGAAGCGCTCGACGAAGCCGGTCTCCTCGCGGAAGGCTGCCAATCGGTGGCTTATTCCTATGTCGGGCCGTCGCTGACGTGGCCGATTTACAAAGACGGCTCCATCGGACAAGCGAAAAAAGACCTCTACGCGAAGGCCAAAGAAATCGATGCAATTTTGAAAATCAAGCGCGGCCGCGCTTTCGTATCCGTTAACAAGGCCCTCGTCACGCAGGCCTCGTCGGCGATTCCGGTTGTCCCGCTCTACATCTCGATTCTCTTCAAGGTCATGAAGGCCAAGGGCCTCCACGAAGGTTGCATCGAACAGATTCAGCGCCTCTTCGAAACACAGATGTACAACGACAATTTCCTCGAATTCGACGAAGCCGGACTCGTCCACATCGACGATTGGGAAATGCGCGAAGACGTCCAGACGGAAGTGTTTGAAATTTGGCCGAAGATTACGACGGAAAATCTCGAAGAGCTCGCCGACTTTGCCGGTTATCAGAGCGACTTCCTGAAACTTTTCGGTTTCGGAGTTGACGGCGTTGATTATGCACAGGAAGTCGAAGTTGAAGTCCCCATTGTCTAAGCTTCCTGAAAATGGATTCATCCGTTATTGACCAACGCACATTCCCGCAGGTCGTTAAGCGCGACGGACGCAAGGTGGACTGGGACCGCTCCCGCATCGTGCGCGCCGTCCGCTCGGCACTCGCCAGTGTTTTTTCTCCCGCCAACTGGTACGACCTCGAAGATTTCGGCCTCTCGAAGGAACATATCCAACTTGCGGACGACGTCGCCCAATTCGTCGAAAACCGCACTTTCGGAGCCCTCGAAGACGGGCAGGAACCCTCCGTCGAAGACATTCAGAACACGGTTGAGCAGACGCTCATGGGCTTCGGCGAATTCCGCGCCGCAAAAGCCTACATCCTCTACCGCGCCGAACGCACGAAGGCCCGCCTGATCGCCGAAACCGCCACGCCGCGCCCGAACGGCCTGCAGGACTACATCGCCATCGCGAAATACTCCCGCTACCGCAAAGATCTCGGCCGACGCGAAGTTTGGCCGGAACCGGTCGAACGCGTCCGCAACATGCACCTGCGCCGCTTTGCGTGGGTGGATCGCCAACCCGGTCTCTTCGACGCCGGCACGGTCTCCTTCGCCTCGCAGATTAACGACGCCTTCCAAGCCGTCGCCGACCGGCGCGTCCTCCCGTCGATGCGCTCCATGCAATTCGGCGGCCTCCCGATCGAAAAGGAAGAAGCCCGTATGTTTAATTGTGCCTTCACCTTCGTCAATCGCATCGAGGCCTTCCGCGAAACCCTTTGGCTCCTGCTCTGCGGCACGGGAACGGGCTTCTCCGTTCAAAAACACCATATTGAACAGCTCCCGCCCTTCCCCGAACGCGGCAACGAAGAATCGCTCCCCGTACTTCACTTCGAAGTCGAAGATACCATCAAGGGCTGGGCCGACGCTCTCGACGCTCTCATGCGCTCGTACCTCACGGGCCACCTCGTCGAATTCAATTATTCGAAAATCCGCCACAAAGGCACGCCGCTGAAGACTTCCGGCGGGCGCGCACCCGGACACATCCCGCTGCGCCGCGCCCTCGAAAATATCCGCAAGATTCTCGACAGCGTTGCCGGACGCAGCCTGCGCCCGATCGAAGCGTACGACATCCTGATGTACGCCGCCCGCGCCGTGCTCTCCGGAGGCATCCGCCGCTCGGCCACCATCTGCCTCTTCTCCCCGGAAGACGAAGAAATGATGACCGCCAAGACCGGCAACTGGTTCAACGAAAACCAGCAACGCTCCGCCTCGAATAATTCGGCCGTCATCAACCGCAACACGACTCCGAAAGACGTTTTCCTCCGCCTCTTCGAAAAGCAGAAGGAATACGGCGAACCCGGATTCTACTTTGTCGAAAACGAAGACTACGGCGCCAATCCCTGCGTCGAAATCGGGCTCGCTCCGTTTGCGGACCTCAAGGAACAGGCCGACATCGACCGCCTGCGCGAACTCGGCTACGACGGCGAACTCAAGCTCGGCGACCGCGTTTACGGCTGGCAGATGTGCAATCTGACGACGATTAATGCCGCAGCCTGCGAAACGGCGGAAGATTTCTACGAATCCTGCAAAAAAGCCGCCTTCATCGGCACGCTCCAGGCCTCCTACGTCAAAATGCCCTACCTCGGGCCGGTTTCGCAATTCATCAACGAACGCGAATCCCTGCTCGGCGTCTCCATTACGGGGATTTTGGACAACCCTGGCCTCATGCTCGATCCCGCCGTCCTGCGACAGGGCGCTCAGACCGTCAAAGACGAAAACGAGCGCGTGGCCAACATCATCGGCATCGCTCCCGCGGCACGCACCACCTGCGTCAAGCCGGAAGGCACGGCGTCGCTCCTGCTCGGTACGGCCTCCGGAATCCATCCGCACCACGCCAAGCGCTACTTCCGACGCGTCCAAGCCAACCGTCAGGAACCGGTTTACCGCTTCTTCCAGAGCATCAACCCGCAAATGACCGAACCGAGCGTCTATGCGCCCGCTTCGGACGACGTAATCACGTTCCCGATTCAGGCACGCCCCGGCGCCATCGTCCGCGACGATATCCGGGCCCTCGAATTCCTCGGCTACGTCAAGCTCGTCCAGCAAAACTGGGTTTGCGAAGGGCGCCGCCACGAAAAATACAATCCCGGCCTCTACCACAACGTCTCCAACACCGTCGTTGTGCGCGAAGGCGAATGGGACGGTGTGGCGAACTTCATCTGGGACAACCGGAAATTCTTCACCGGCGTTTCGCTCATCCAATACCTGGGCGACAAGGTCTATCCGCAGGCGCCGAACGAAGCCGTCGCCGACGAAGCAGACCTCATGCGCTGGGAAGCCCTCGCCTACCACCCGGTGGACTACACGCAAATGCGGGAAGACACCGACAATACCAACCTTCAGGGCGAAGCCGCCTGTGCCGGCGGGCACTGCGAAATCGTCCGCACCTAAAACCGAAAACCGCTTCCGTTCTCCGGAAGCGGTTTTTACGTTTTTAAGCCGCTGTCATTTTTACGGTCTCCTTCAATCATGATCAATCTGAATAATAAGTGGATTCGCGGTGTTGTTCCCGCCTTGGGAATACACCTTTGTATCGGCTCCGTATATGCGTGGTCGCTCTTCGTCAAACCGATTGCCGCCCGGCTCGAATGCTCGGAAAGCCTCGTCCAGGTCGCCTTCAGTTTGGCAATCTTCTTCCTGGGCACCTCCGCCGCATTCGCCGGACCGCTCGTCGAAAAAAATGTACGGCGCTCCAGCCTGATCAGTTGCCTCTGTTTCGTCGGCGGACTCCTGATAACGGCCGTCGCTCTCTACTTTAAAAGCCTTATAGGCATCTATCTCGGCTACGGCTGCCTGATGGGCATCGGGCTCGGCATCGGCTACATCTCCCCCGTAAAAACGCTGATGATGTGGTTTTTTGACCGCAAAGGCCTCGCCACCGGAATCGCCATCATGGGATTCGGATTCGCCTCCACGCTCGCGAAGTGGATTTCGACACCGATTCTCGCCGCCACCGGCTCCATCAGTGCCACCCTCGCCATTCTCGCGGGCATCTACGTCATTCCGATGATTACGGGTGCCCTGCTCATCAAAAAGCCGTACGACGACAGCGTTTCCGTCGCCCACGAAAACGAGGTGCCTTTCAAATATACGCGCATCCTGCACAACGGCGTCTTTCTCATGATTTGGCTGATGTTCTTCCTCAACATCCACTGCGGACTCGCCCTGATTTCCGTCGCCAAGCCCATGGTCGATGCCGTTGCGAGCACGCTCGCCGACCCGATAGGCGGCGCCGCACTCGGCGGAACCGCCGTCGCCGTCATGGGCATTTTCAACGGTGCCGGACGCCTCGCGTTTTCTGCGATTTCCGACAAATTCCGCTACCGCGCCAACATCTACATCGTCATTTTCGCGCTTTCCGTCGCCTCCATTGTTCTCACCCTGCTCTGCGGCTGCAATCCCTACGTCCTCATCGCCATGCTCTGCCTGATTTCCGCCACTTACGGAGCCGGATTTTCCAATCTGCCGACCTTGCTCGTCGATCAGTTCGGCATGCGCAACATCAGCAAAATCCACGGACTCAGCCTAACCGCCTGGGCCGTTGCCGGGCTGACGGGCAATCAGATGAGCTCCGCCATCCACGAGTACAGCGGCAACTACACGGCCGTCCTCTACTGGCTCATCCCGCAATTTGCCCTTGCCCTCGCAATCGCCTGCTTCGTCCTTCACAAAAAGAAAACCTCCCCCTCGCCCAAGGCGGCCTAACGGCTTCAACGCCCGGAGGGCAAAGCGAAATCGGCTAGAGGGAGAGAGAAGATTAGAGCTTAAGGCTGCCTAGAAATTCATTTTTAGAGGTTTACAGAGGCGCGCAATCCGTTTCATTGCGCCGCAGGCATGTAAACGAGTCTGCTCCCGTCACTTCGCGGCGCTTGTTTTCATCGATTATCCGCGGGTTCCGGCTTTACCTGTACCCGCGGTTATCCCATCTCGTGCACCTCCGGCGGCGGAAAAGCGCCAAGCATCAAGCATCGAGCACCAAGCGAGTGCCTGCGGCTTCTTTAATCTTTTTACAAAGAAACCTATCCGTTATCAGTTATCAACCTCTTTAAGCTTTAAGCCCTAAACTCTAATCTCTCTATCCGATCTTGGCTCGTCCGAAGAAAGTCCAACCTTCGCCGGACTCAAGCAAGTCCTTGGCTTTTTTCCATTTCACGGAAATTTCCTCGTCGCCGCGACGCAGGATGACAACGTCATTGCGGCCGATATCTTCGGGGACAACCCCCGGATTTTCTTCCGTTGCCATGGCGGCTTGAGCCTGTTTCATCGCGATGCGGAGCGCATCGGCATCGACGGCGGGCACGCTTTCTTCTTCGGCCGCTTCGGCTGCCGGTTCTTCCTGGACCAAGCCGTGCGAGCGCAGCAGCTCGATAAAGGCGTTACGGCTCGTCGCCGAACGGAAGATGCCGGAGCAGACCGTCGAGCGGCAGCGTCCGAGCATGGTCTTGAAGCATTGGAAAGCCTCGTTTTTGTATTCGACAAGCGGATTACGCTGACCGTAACTGCGCAGACCGATGCTTTGGCGCAGGTCGGCCATTTCGGCCAAGTGGTCCTGCCAATGCGTGTCGATTGCGCGGAGAATGATGTGGCGTTCCATACCCTTGAGCGCTTCGGCATCTTCGATGGCATCGCGGCTCTCATAGGCTTCGCGGACACGTTTCGCAACGAGGTTCGCAGCTCCTTCGTCGCCGGCGCCGAGAATTTCTTCTTCCGTAAAGCGCACCAACGGGAAAGTCGAGTTGAGCCAACGCACGAAGTCTTCGACGGCAACGCGGTTGACTTCCTCCTTGTCGTCCTGCGGGAGGGCTGCATCCACGCGTTCGTTGATTTCTTCTTCGCAAAGCGCGAAAAGCAACTCGCGCGGCGTGTCGGACTTCAGGGCCTGATTGCGGATTCCGTAAATGATTTCGCGTTGGCGGTTGAAAACGTCGTCATACTGCAGGGTGTTTTTGCGGTACATGAAGTGGACGGATTCAACGCGGCGTTGAGCCGTTTCCACCGAGCGGTTCAGGAGCGGGTGTTGTAGCGGTTCGCCTTCGACAAAGGAGCGCTGAAGCACGCGGGAAATCATGCCCGCATTCGTAAAGAGGCGCATCAGATTGTCTTCGAGCGAAACAAGGAACTTCGAACGGCCCGGGTCGCCCTGGCGGGAGCAACGTCCGCGCAGCTGGCGGTCCACGCGGCGGGATTCGTGGCGTTCGGTACCGAGCACGTAGAGCCCGCCGAGTTCGCGCACGCCTTCGCCGAGCTTGATGTCCGTCCCGCGACCCGCCATGTTCGTCGCAATCGTCACCGCGCCGCGTTGTCCGGCGTTGGCAACGATTTCGGCTTCACGTTCGTGTTCCTTCGCATTCAAAACATTGTGCGGAACACCGGCGCGCTTGAGGAGATTGGAAAGGTATTCGGAAGCTTCGACGCTTGCCGTACCGACGAGCACCGGCTGTCCGCGGGCAAATGCCGCCGAAATTTCCTTCACCGCTTCCGCGTATTTTTCGCGCGCGGTCTTGAAAATCATATCGTCTTCGTCGATACGGATGCAAGGCTTGTTCGTCGGAATCGCAACAACGCCGAGGCGGTAAATATCGTAGAATTCGCCGGCTTCGGTTTCCGCCGTCCCCGTCATCCCCGCAAGCTTTTCGTACATGCGGAAATAATTCTGAATCGTAATCGTCGCGTAGGTCTTCGATTCCTTTTCGATTTCAACGCCTTCCTTCGCTTCGATTGCCTGGTGCAAACCGTCGCTCCAACGGCGACCCGGCATGATACGGCCGGTATTTTCGTCAACAATCATCACCTTGTCGTCCTTGATGACGTACTGAACGTCCTTTTCAAAGAGCGCGTAGGCGCGGAGCAATTGGGAAATGCAGTGAATCGTTTCGCTGGTAGCGATAAATTCGTTTTCCGCCGCAGACTTCATTTCGGCGCGCTGGTCGGCGTTGAGGTCTTCGCGCCCGTCAATTTCGATGAATTTCGTCGGCAAATCCGGCAACACGAAGGCATCGGGATTGTCCGGACGCAGGGTGTCGCGGCCGAGCTGCGTCAGGTCGGATTCGCGGCGCTTTTCGTCGATGGCGTAATAAAGTTCTTCCTTGATTTCGAAACGGCGCTGGCGGTTGAAGGCATTCATCATTTCCGCATCAAACGCATCAAGCGCCTTGCGCCAATGCCCGTTTTCCATCATGCGGAGGAATTCCTTGTTGCGCGGAGCCCCCAGCTTCACTTGGAGCAAGAGCACGAGCGCGTCGCGTTCGTCTTCCGAACCGGGCTTAGCCTTCTCGAGCAGGCCGCGCGCCTTCGCGACAAGCGTGTTACAAAGACGCGTCTGCTTTTCGACGAGTGCCGCCACGCCGGGCTTGAACGCTTCGAACGGCGGTTCGTGGTCGTCGTGAACCGGACCGGAGATAATGAGCGGCGTACGCGCTTCGTCGATGAGAATCGAGTCGATTTCGTCAACGATACAGTAGTAATAATCGCTTTGAACCTGTTCGCGGCGGGAACCGGCCATACCGTTGTCACGGAGATAGTCGAACCCGAATTCGGAAGCCGTCCCGTAAGTGATGTTGCAGGCATAAGCTTCCCGGCGATCCGACGGCGGCATGGAATTTTGGATACATCCGACCGTCAGTCCGAGATAGTTGTAAAGGTGGCCCATCCATTCGGAGTCGCGGCGGGCAAGGTAGTCGTTGACCGTAACGAGTTGGCAGTTACGCCCCGTGAGTGCGTTCAGGTAAAGCGGGAGCGTCGCCACGAGGGTCTTCCCTTCGCCGGTCGCCATTTCCGCGATTTTGTTTTGGTGAAGCGCAATCCCGCCGATGAGCTGGACGTCAAAGTGCACCATGTCCCAGGTCAGCTCGTGGTCGCACACCGTCACCTTGCGGCCGCAGAGACGGCGCGCCGCGTTCTTAACGACGGCAAAGGCTTCCGGCAAAATTTTGTCGAGCGATTCCCCCTTGCGGACGCGTTCCATGAACTCCTGCGTCTTCGCCCTTAAAGCCTCATCGCTCAGCTGCGTGTATTCGGCTTCGAGCTTGTTAATTTTGGCGACGATCGGCTTGCATTTTTTTACGAACTTTCGATGATTGCGTCCCGCAAAAATTTTAAAAATGGAAGAAATGCCCATGATGCTTAAATGAAAATAGAATGGTTAAGAATCCTCTTTATTGAGACGCGCGGCAAGCGTAAAGCCGCCGCGCATCGCCTAAAAAGTACAATTTCACATTTACTCTGTTTATTTCATGCCAAGAGAGGGAGAGAGGGATTAAAGATTAAAGGGGAAAGATTAAAGAGAGAGCTTAATGATTAGGGCTTAAAGCTTAAAGAGGCTGATAACGGATAGGGAAAAAGATTAAAGAAACTTGGTGCTCGATGCTTGATGCTTGGCGCTTTTTCCGCCGCCGGAGAAGCACCCGCGACACAAAAAAAGGGATGAGGCCTTACTAAGCCCCATCCCTCTTTAATCTTTAAGCCCTAAGCTTTAAGCTTTTATCTTACTTGCGAACGGCGACGGGTTCCGGCTGTCCGATTTCGCGGAGCAGGTTCTTGAACCACGGGAACGCCACGTTGAACGGCTTGCCGCCCTTGATGCGTTCGAATTCGATCGGACGGAGGCGATCCTGGTGGGCTTCGTCGTGACCGATAACGCCGCTTTCGCCGCGCATGGCAGCGTCAACCGCGAGGTCCACGCAACCCTTGATGAGGGTGAGGTCTTCCGCGTTAGCCGGAGCGGAGCGCGCGAAGTAGCCGGACTTCTGGACGAGCACCTTTTCGGCACCGATCATTTCGGCGAACTGCTTGCCGAACCACTTGCCCGGGTTAATGGCGTCGAGCTTGACGTGGCCGAACGCGTCGCGCGGGACTTCCTCGCCCTTGGCTTCCATTTCCTTGATGATGGCTTCGACGCCGGCACCTTCGGAGATGAAGATGTTCACGCAGTCGTAGAGATCCATCACGGCGTGGAGGCGCTTGGCTTCCTTAGCGAGGTCGATTTCCATTTCCGGCAGGTAGATGCCGTGGACATCATAGCGCTTCGGGTGAACGCCGCCGATTTCCGGAACGAATTCGTTGGAATAAAGTTCTTTGCGGTACTTGAGAGCCGTTGCAGCCGTCAGCCATCCGCAGTTGCGGCCCATGACTTCGTGGACGATGAGCATGCGCGGGTTGGCGGAATTTTCGGCAACGACGTTGCGGAAGTAGGTTGCGCCCTGCTCTGCTGCTGTCCAAGCGCCGAGGGATTGCTTAATCGGATAGACGTCGTTGTCGATCGTCTTCGGCAAGCCGATAACCGTCAGGTCGTAATTATTGTTCTTGAGGAAGGCCGCGAGGTCGGCAGCTGCCGTGTTCGTGTCGTCACCGCCGATGGTGTGGAGCACCTGAACGCCGTCCTTGACGAGCTGGTCTGCCGCGACTTTCTGCGGGTCTTCGCCTTCCTTAACGAGGCCGCGCTTGACGCAGTCCTTAACGTTCGTCAGCTTCACGCGGGAGTTGCCGATCGGGCTGCCGCCGTAGAGGAGAAGCGTAAAGGCCTTTTCGCGAATTTCCGGGGAAATGCGAACGCTGTCGCCGAGAAGGAGGCCCTTGTAGCCGCCGCGATAGCAGATGATTTCGATTTCCGGATCGATTTCCGTGTAGCGCATGATCAGACCGCCGACCGCTGCCGAGAGACAGGGAGCGAGACCGCCCGCCGTGAGAATACCAACTTTTTTAATTTTGCTCATGGGATTATGTGTATTGAAAATAAGTAAAAAGGTATTCAGATAT
Organism: Candidatus Spyradenecus sp.; assembly: GCA_045651325.1. GTDB lineage: Bacteria > Verrucomicrobiota > Verrucomicrobiia > Opitutales > UBA953 > Spyradosoma. Next base: position 27,683 of record JAZRSB010000058.1, on the reverse strand, counting down.
TGAATTCTAAGACGCAGGAAGTCAAAAGCTTAACGCGCGGAAATAAAGAATTGAGCCGAAAAGCCAACGCTCCGAAGAAATAAAAAACGTTCCCGAAACTTTCGCCTCGGGAACGCTTTTTTAGGCTTCTTTAATCTTTAGCCTCTAATCTTTAATCTCTCTACTACTCCTTGCCGAATTCGCCGGAGAGCGCAGAGATTGTCGCCTTTGCGTCGCCGTAGATCATACGGGTATTCTGGAGCGTGAAGAGTTCGTTTTCGATGCCGGAGAAGCCCTTACCCTTACCGCGCTTGAGCACGAAGACCGTGCGCGCTTCGTTCGCCTTGATAATCGGCATACCGTAAATCGGAGAGGATTTGTCCGTCGCTGCCGCCGGATTGACGACGTCGTTTGCACCGATAACGATGGCGACGTCCTGCATCGGCATGAGCGGATTGATTTCGTCCATCGTCTTGAGTTGTTCGTACGGGACATCCGCTTCTGCGAGGAGCACGTTCATGTGACCGGGCATACGACCGGCGACCGGGTGAATCGCAAAGTTGACTTCCGCGCCGTTTTCTTCGAGCTTTGCCGCGAGTTCCTTAACGACGTGCTGCGCCTGTGCAACCGCCATCCCGTAACCCGGGATGAACACGACCGAACGCGCCGCTTCGAGGACGAGGTAGGCATCTTCCACGGAAACCGCTTTCGGTTCCGCACCCGTTCCCGCCTTCTTCGAAGAGCCGGAGTCCGCCGCGCCGAAACCGCTGAAAAGCAGATTGCCGATGGAGCGGTTCATCGCCTTACACATGATAACGGTGAGGATAACGCCGGAAGCACCGACCAAGCAGCCCGCAACGACGAGAACGTTGTTGTTGATGACGAAGCCCGCCATCGCCGCCGCCAAACCGGACAAGCTGTTCAAAAGCGAAATGACGACCGGCATGTCGCCGCCGCCGATCGGAAGCACCACCGTAATCCCCATGATGAGGGAAACGACGATACCCGTGTAGAGCGCAACCGTTTGAACCGTCGCCGGATCGCCTGCGGGAACGAGGCCCGGGAAGAGATAAACGACCATGGCGCCGAGCGCGACCAGAACGATGAGGGCATTAACGACCTGCTGTCCCGCAAAGAGGAACGGACGACCGGAAATCTTTTCCGAAAGCTTACCCCAAGCGAGCACGGAACCCGTGAAGGTGATGGCACCGATGAGAATCGTCAGATAAAGCGAAACTTCGCTGACCGCGTTGTCCGCCGTGAGCGCGTGCGAGACGGGAACGCCGTCCGGACCGAGTTTCACGAATTCCGACCAAGCGACGAGGAGCGAGGCCAAACCGCCGAAGCCGTTGAAGAGCGCGACGAGTTCCGGCATGCCGGTCATTTTAACCTTCTTCGCCCAAACGGCACCGACGACGGCACCGAGCGCGATCCCGCCGAAGCACCACAGATAGCCGTTTTGCATCCAATCCTGCGTATTCCAGGATTTCATTACGTCCGCGTCAAAGAAGACCGCGATAACCGCAATGAGCATCCCGAGCGCGGAGAGGAAATTCCCGCTGCGGGCGGTTTCGGTTTTGCCGAGGCGCTTAATCCCGAAAATAAACAGGACGCACGAGACGATATACGCGAGGTTAATCACCGTCGCGGGAACGGCAGCTGCCGTTTCTTGAGCCAAAATCATTGTATTCATCGGACTATTTTCCTTTCTTCTTGAACATGCCGAGCATGCGGTCGGTAACCATGTAGCCGCCGACGACGTTGATCGTCGCAAACACAATCGCGATAAACGCGAGAATCATGCCGAGCGTTCCCGTCGCCTGAATAGCGCAAACGGCGAGCGCGCCGACAATCGTAATGCCGGAGATGGCATTCGTTCCCGACATCAGCGGCGTGTGCAGCTGCGACGGCACTTTCGCGATAAGCTCAAACCCGAGGAAGGCCGCCATCACGAAAACGAAAAACAACATTATCATTTCCATAATATTAGGTACTAACTGTTAGTTGTTAACTATTAAGTTTATAAACCCTTAAGCATTAAGAGTTAAAGGTCCTGACTTATTTGAAGCGTTCGTGGACAACGGCACCGCCTTCGGTGAGGAGGCAACCGCCCATGATCGGGTCTTCGCGGTCAACCTTGAGCGTCTTCGCTTCTTCGTCCCAGAAGTGCGTGAGGAACGCCGTCATGTTGCCGGAGAACATGCGGGAAGCGTCTGCGGGAACGCAGCGTTCAAGCCCGTCGCCGCCGATAATGCGTACGCCGTTTTCGGTAACGACTTCCTTCGTCGGGTCGGAACCTTCGACATTACCGCCCGTGGAAACCGCCATGTCGATGATGATCGAACCCGGCTTCATGCCCGCAATCATGTCCTTCGTGAGCAAAAGCGGAGCCTTGCGACCGAAGACCTTGGCCGTCGTGATGACGACGTCGGACTGCGCACAGACCTTCGCCTGACCGGCCTTCTGCTTTTCGATTTGTTCCGGCGTGAGTTCCTTAGCGTAGCCCTGCGCCGTCTGCCCCATTTCGCCGAGGTCGATTTTGACGAACTTGGCGCCGAGCGACTTGACCTGGTCTTCGACAACCGGACGCGTATCGAACGCTTCGACGCGGGCGCCGAGGCGTTTAGCCGTTGCGATAGCCTGCAAACCGGCGACACCGACACCGATAATAAACACGCGCGCCGGGGAAATCGTTCCCGCAGGCGTCATCATCATCGGGAAAATCTTCGGGAGTTTCGACGCGGCGAGAAGCACGGCGTAGTAACCCGCAAGCGAGGTCTGCGACGACTGCACGTCCATTTTCTGAGCGAGCGTCGTACGCGGAATCATCTCGAGAGAAACTGCGCGAACGCCGGACTTGGCGAAATCGTTGAGCAATTCCTTTTCGTTGAACGGATCCATGTAGCTCAGGTGGAGCGCGCCGGACTTGAGGCCCTTGGCGTTTTCCGGCTTTTGCACGCGCAGAACGATGTCGGCGGCGGCAAGTGCCGAAGCGGCTTCGGCGGCGGGAACGACCTTGGCACCCGCTTTCGCGTAGTCGGCATCGAAATAGCCGGATTTTACGCCGGTTCCGCTTTCGACGGAGATTTCAAATCCCGTGCGGGTGAGAATTGACACGTCTTGCGGAATGAGCGCGGTGCGCGTCTCATTATCCGCGGTTTCGCGAGGAACGAATACGGTTTTCATAAGATACTGCTTGTAAATCTTCTGCAAGCCTACTCCTTTTTTCCCGCGGGAACAAATAAAAATTCGGCTCTTTCCAAGCGAAGCCGGAACGGTTATTACTAAGACAAAACCGAAAACGATGAAATCCCGTAACCGCTTCTTCCTCCTGTGCGCCCTCTTCTGCCTCGCCGCCGGCGAGCTTTTCGGCGCACTCATCGACGCCAACATCCACTTCGTTTGGATGCGCCCGGACGATGCACGGGGCGAGTTTTTTATTAAAACCTCCGACTACAGGAAAATCGACGGTTCCTTGCGCGCCCTTGCGCCCGCACCCTATAAATTTCGCGGCAACAACCCGATTACCGTCTATAAAAAAGAAGGCAGCGGCAACTACGTCACTTGCGGCAAAATCGACATCCCCGCCGGAGTCCGCGACTGCGCCGTCATCCTCGTCCCGGACCCGGAATGCGCCGACGACGCGGACACGGCGTTTGCGCCCGAAGTGCTCGACCTGAGAGAAGCGCGCACCCACGGCGGCGCCGTCGCATTCTGCAATCTTTCCCCGCAAACGCTGCGTGTCCAAATCCGCGGCGGCGAAGCCGAAAAATTCCTCCCCGGCGAATGCCGCAAAATCCACGCGCTGAATCCGGAACAGGAAAGCGCCTCCTTCTCCTTTAAAATTCTCGCGGCGGCAAGCAGCCCCGAAGCCGTCAAACGCAGCTGGCGCTATGCCAATTCCATGCGCCTCATCAAAACGCAACGCTACTTCCTGATTGCCGTCCCCGCCGCCCCGAACGACGACGAAGCCCGCACCCCGCAATGCGAGGTGCTCACGCTCCGCGAAGCCGCCAAAAGCGGAAAATAAGCTTACACACCCGCTTGTTGCCCTCGGCAACGCAGGCCATCGGCTTTTAGGACGCCGTTTTCTCTAATGCGCGTTCAGGAGGGTTTCGAGGAGGTTGTTGGAGAAGCGATTGAAGGTGCCCGAGCACTTAAATTCCGGGCCGACGACGTAGCTTGTGCCGTCACTTTCGGTAATACGGTCCGCTTGCTTTAGGACGCCCAAAGTCGCCATCAGCTCCTCGAGTTCGCCGCGCGCATCGAGGCGGGCCCGCATGGCGAGCGGAGTGTCTTGAATCGGAACGCCTTCCGAATAGGCAATTTCGCCCTGCCCCGTAATTTTCAAAAGCTCGTTTCGCAGGAGAAATTTTTCGCAGACAATCGGTTCTCCGGCCTTGTAGCGGAGGCGGATTTCCTGCTGATTGAAGGGAAAGCGTTCCAAATATTCCCGCAGTCGATTGAACGCCTTGGCCGTACGCCGCAGTTTTTTGCCGCCGAAAGCGCCGACCAGTTCCGCCACGCTTCCGCCAACCCGCACCCACTCGCCGACATTGCGCAGTTTGGCGTTGTCGGCCGCAAAAATACGGATGCGCCCGTCGCGACCGAGCAGGCTCGCTTCGGCGGAAACATGCCGCGTCAGGGTTGCGAGGCTCGGCGCAAGCGCCTCCGCGGACAACTCAAGATTGAACATTCCTTCGACGACCGGCGGATTCTCGGTCCTCAACGCCGGAACGGCTTCATGGAGGCGGGAGTCTTTAACGGAAATTCTTGTTTTCGCAAAATAAGACGCCGTAGCATCCCGCGCTTCAAGGACCGTTTTCGACTTCAGAGTTCCGCCGAAAAACGCATTGCTGCCGACGATGATTTCGCCGCGCTTCGGAGCCAGTTCCAAAGTCCCCGCAATGTCGTGAATGCGGTTTTCCGGCACGACGCATTCGTCGATTCGGAATTGGAGGCGTCCCGTCAACCCTTCCCACGGGAGTTCCGCGCGCGCAGTCTTGGGGCGTGCGGCGACAGCTTGCGTTTGTGCGGATTTTTCACTGCTTTGCGGCACTGATACGGGAGGAGCGACGGGCGTTTTCGAAGGAGCCGCGAAAGCTCCCGTTTCGAAAGTATCGGCGGTCGTATTTCGGGCGGCGGTGATTTTTTCCGCGGATTTGACGACTGCAACAGCGGCAACGCCTTTCGCGGGAACCAGCATTTCCGCCAGGCGCATCCAATCTTCGACGACGATTTTCTCCGCGTTCATCACCGCATCAAAATCAGCTTTCTTTTCCCGCCAATCCCAATCCAATTTCGAAAAGCGGAGGTCGGCGTAGGAGCGTTCGCTTCCTTCGAGTGTCATTTGCAGACGCGCCGCAGTACCGCCATCCGCTCCGGCATTGTGTTCACAAACCCAGCGGAGACCGTCGAGCACCACCGGCTCGGAGCCGCGGGAACGCAAGTTGCGGCAGTCGATTTCAAGCTTTGTCATTCGGTTAAGCGCGTCCCAGCCGCCGTGCATTTCGAGTGTGCCGCCGCCGATGTTGACGACGGGAGCCAAAAGCGCCTGGGAGCTGATTCCGCCGAGATCGCCTGCGAGCTCACCGCGCAACGTGACCAGTTCTCTTCCGGAAAAATTCAAGTAAAGGTCGCCCGAGAGCAAGCGCCGGTCGTCGCCGTTTTTCAGTCGCGCATTTTTCAGGCTAATCTCGGTGAGAAAACGCCCGGAATTGTCGCGGGAAATATTGAGGCGATTTTCGTCGGAGCGCAAAAACAGGTCGTCCAAAAGCGGCTGCCGCTGCTCGTTTTCCATATGAAAATGCCGAATCGTGATGCCGCGTTTTTCGCTGACGAAAGCGAGTTTGTCCTTTTCTCCGACGAAGGCGATTTCGCCGTCGAGCGTCCCGGAGAAAAAGAATTTTCTGCGGGCAAGCGGGTCGAGTAAGGCCAGCGGAAAAGCCTGCGCCCGAAAGTTAATTTGTTTTCCAGCAAGGCCGGCAAAGGGATTTCCGGCTTCAAAACGGAAGGCTTCCGTGTCGGCAAGCAAAAGAGTGCGGGCGCCTTCCCCGGTTTCGAAGAGCGAAAAATTCAAGGCGGAAACAGAGATTTCGTTGTCGGAAACCTCCGCTTTAACCGTGGCTTCCGCGGCGATTGACTTGTTGGAGAGGCCGCCGAAAAACCCGTCAAAACACTTTTGCGAGAGGGCTTCGGCACGAACGCGGACAGCACCTTCCAGATGCGTTGTTTCGAGAGCAAAATCGCGTGTTCCCGCGCAGTCGGCCTCGGCGACGAGTACGCCGTTTTCACCCGTCACCCGCGCTTTTTTCAGTTCGATATTTGCCGTGTTGCCGTGCAGGGATGCGGATACGGGCAAGCGGGCGGAGAGCCCGGAGAGAATGCTCTCGCCGCCCGTTTTCAAGGCGAAGTCCCGCAATTCAAGGGCATCCGTCCCGGCCAGACGCAAAACGCCGTCCGCATCCCGCGTCAGCACGAAACATCCGTCGAGCGTCCCGGACAACTCCGCGCTTTTCCCCTGCGGTCCCTGCGCGATAAACGGATTAGCCAAAGAAAGCGGAACGGTATTGAAACGTAGGCGCGCAAGGCCGTCCGCACGGTCTTCACCGCCGATTTCGAGTCCCTTTTCGGGGGAATAGCCGAAGCACAACCGACCGGGCACGGACAGTTCCGCGAAGACGACGGATTCGCCGTTTTTCGGTACGGCCGAGAGCGTCGCAAGGCAGGTTTTCACGGTAAATCCGGAGTGGTGTACCTCGAAATTGCCCTTCCCGTTCAGGCACATTTCGGGAAGCAATGCAATTCCGGAAAAAGTTCCCGCCGGCTCGGCGACGCGAATGTCAAATTGCGGTTGCAACGAATAGCGTCCGGACGAAAGTTCTCCGGCGAGATCGCAAGTGCAACGGGCACTCCAACGCGGGAGATTGTCGCCGATGCCGAAAGCACGAAAGCGCTCCCCGTCCAAATTTGCAAGCAGGGTTCCGGACAAAACGCCGTCCTTGAACCGCCCCGTCCCGGCGAGTGCCGATCGGGTTGTATCACCGTCCGCAATCGTCCAGCTGCCGTCCTCTTCCAAGGCACACTCGATGCCGTCGAAATTCAGGCGCGCCGTGCGTGTTCCGGCGAGCCATGCCGGGAAAGCGGCCTCGCGAATAAAACGGCGGTTTTCGCTTTCGCATGCGAATCGTACTCGCACCGGAGTTTCGCCTTTGCGGGCGACCAGAGTTCCGGCGAGGTGATTTTTCGCGCCGGCGAGATTGCTCAACGTACAGGCTTCGACGGCGAGATCAAAGTCCTTTCCCGCAAGCGTCACGCGATTCGTTTTTTCAAACGCGGCCTCCAAGTCCAATCGGGAAGAAAAAATCAGCGAAAAAAGCCCGACGCGAAGCTTCAGGTCCGGGATTTCGATGCGGCAATCGTCCCCGCGGCGGAGCACGATTTCCCGCAAATGAAATTCCGAGAAAAAACGCGATTCCCAAGCGCCGAACTCGGCTTGAATACCGGCGCGCTCGAGAGCGGCACAGGCGATTTTTTCCTGAACGGCATCCGACGAAAGTACGGCAAAACTTCCCGTTGCCAAAAGCGCCGCCCCGCCCGCAATGCAGGCCAAGCGTTTCATGTGTTTTTTTACCGAAGCCATGGGAAATAAGCGACGAAGCGGAGCTGTTAAAGCTTATCGGGAACTTCCGTATAGATTTTTCCGAGCTTGGCGCGGGAACACTCGCGGATGATAAAATTCCGCACATCGGGACGCGCAATGGCGGCTTCGCGGTCATAGAAAAACAGAACGGGCTTGCCGGGTTCCGCCTTAGCGATTTTGGAAAGCTCCGAAGAAAACTCAAAAGGCGTCAGGAGCACCGAATCGTCCTCTCCGATGCAAATTTGTCCCTTCGTATTCATACGTATGAGGACCACCTTGCTGAGCACATAGCGGAGATGGTCGCGTTTCTGTTTACGCGTCTCCCGCGACGGCGCCTCCTCCCGGGCCGGACGCTCGCTCCAAACATCCCCGCGGCGGTTTGCACACGCGGGAAAGAGGAAGGTTCCCGCCAAAATGATTCCTAAGAAAACAAAAATTTTATTCATGGGCATTGCGTGTTAAAAGCTGGATATGGAGGCCGTTTTTCTGCGCCTGATCGACAATGAAGACGGTGTGCTTCGTCGCCGCGTCTTCGTCGGCCACCAGCACGATCGATTGCGTTTTTTGTTCCTCCGCAATGCGTTTGAGCGTCTCCGCAATCCGTTCGGCAGGCACGGCTTCGGAATTGATGAAGAAGGAGCCGTCGCGGTCAACGGCAACGACGAGGCGCGTCTCCGTCCGGTTCTTGGCGGCGGATTCCGCGCTCGGCGGCGTGATTCCCAATTGCGCGATATCGTCGAACTTCATGCTCATCAGGAAGAAAAAAATCAGCACCGTCATCACGTCGATGAGCGGCACGATGTTAATTCCGGAGATGCGCCGACGGCGGGTATAAAGGGTCTCGGCCATGAATTTTAGCGTTCCCGTGCGTTGAGGCGTTCGACGAGCAAAGAGACGCGCGCCGCCAAAATATCGATTCGGCGAAGAATAAAATTATTGGCAAAAAGCGACGGCATCGCGACGAAAAGCCCGAGCATCGTCGTCGTCAGCGCCAGCCCCACGCCCCGCGTCAGCGTCGCCTGATCCGGCAGGCCGCCGCTTTCCGGGAAGAGCGTGAAAAGGCCGTAAACGGTCCCGAAAAGGCCGATGAGCGGAGCCACGGCGACCACGGAATCGAGCAGGAAGAGGCCGCGCTCCATGCGGGAAAACTCGAGGCGGGCGTAGGCGTTAAGGGCGTCTTTATCGGGATTTTCGTCGAGCGCAAAGCGGACGATGCTCCCGGCGGTCGTCTTCGGAAATGCCTGAGCCACGGAGCGGAAATCTCCCGCGAGAATCAGCGGAAGCGCCTGCGCCGGGAGGATGCGGGAAGCCCGCAACGCAATCAGGCGTTCGACGACGATAAAGGCGGCGAGCAACGAACAAAAGCCGAGCGGCCACAGAAACCAGCCGGCACCCCGAATAATTGTTTCCATGCGCGTATCTTAGATTTTCGCGGGACGGCTTTTCAACAGCAAGTTTCGGAATCGTGATCGGTAAGCGGGAAAACGGGGAATCGGCAGACGGCAAGCCGAGATATAGCTATTGCGCCGCGGGGAGGCTTAGCATTTAATCGGGGCAAGTTCTATATGCCGGAAGGAATTAAAGTTCAAAAAATGTTCGCGGGAATCGCGAAACGCTACGATCTCGCCAATACGCTTTTGAGCGGCGGCGCCTGTCATTACTGGGCGCGTAAGCTCGTTCGCCTCGTCGCCAAGGAAAAGCCGCAGCAAATTGCGGACTTGGCGACCGGAAGCGGCGACATCGCTTTTGCCCTGCGCAAACGCCTGCCGGATGCCGAAATCGGCGCGTACGATTTCTGCGAAGCTATGCTCGATGTCGCGCGGGAACGCCAGCAGCGCCAAAACACGCAGCCCGAAATCCGCTTTGCGTTCGGCGATTGCATGCAACTGCCGCTTGAAACCGCTTCGACCGACGCCCTCACGATTGCTTACGGCGTCCGCAATTTCGAAGACCGTCCGCGCGGCCTGCGTGAACTGCATCGCATCCTGCGCCCCGGCGGAAAAGCCTTCATCCTCGAATTCACGCAGCCGGCAACGCTGTTCCGCCCGTTCTACTATCTCTACCTGAAGCTCGCGCTCCCGCTGATTGCCTGGGCGATTACGGGCGACCGCAAGGCCTATGATTATCTCGCCGGTTCCATCGAATCCTTCCCGCCGAAGGAAAAACTTTCGGAAGAACTGCGCGCCGCCGGCTTCTCCGAAGTCCGCGCCCTCGGACTGACCTTCTCCATCGTCGCCGTCCACATCGCGACGAAATAACGCAATGCCGACGACCGGTTGCTTATAAAAACAGCCGCCGATTGCGTTTGAAAAAAATCATTTTCCGCACCAAAATTTTTCTCAATATGGCTACGAAAAAAACCGAAAAGAAAAAATCCCCCGCTGCCGTTAAAGGCGTTTTTAAGCGCGAGGACTCCGTCAACAAACTCGTTCCCGCAGAACGCAAGGCGCTCGACAGCTACATCGCCACGTACATGAATTACCTCAGCGTCGCCAAAACCGAGCGCCGCGCCTACGCCGAAGCCGTCCGCCTGCTCGAAAAGCAGGGCTTCAAGCCGCTCTCTTCCGTCAAAACGCTCAAGGCGGGCGACAAGGTTTACCGCGGCTACCACGGCAAAACGCTTTTCGCAGCCGTCATCGGTAAAGACGCCGTTTCGAGCGGCGTGCGCGTCGTCGGCGGACACACGGATGCCCCGCGCATCGACCTCAAACCGGTTCCGCTCTGCGAAAAGAACGGTATCGCCTATTTCGATACGCACTACTACGGCGGCATCAAGAAATTCCAATGGGTCGCGCATCCGCTCGCCCTCTACGGGACCGTCGTTCGCAAGGACGGCTCCAAGGTCGAAATCGCCGTCGGCGACAAAGCCGGCGACCCGATTTTCATGATTTCGGACATCCTTCCGCACCTCGGCCAAGCCCAAGCCGCCAAGGTACTCAGCGAAGCTTTCCCGGGAGAAGACCTCGACCTCGTTATCGCCACCACGCCCTGCCCGGAAGCCAAGGACGACGCCGACGTTAAGGAAAAGGTAAAGCTTCACGTCCTGCGTATCCTCGAAGAAGAATACGGCCTGACGGAACAGGACCTCATTTCCGCCGAACTCGAAATCGTTCCCGCAGGCATGCCGCGCGAAATGGGCTTCGACCGCTCGCTCATTGCCGGCTACGGCCACGACGACCGCATTTGCGCTTTTGCCGGGCTTCAAGCCATGATGGACATGAAAGGCGTTCCGTCAAAGACCGCCGTCGTCCTCCTCTGCGACAAGGAAGAAATCGGCTCCGTCGGCGCCACCGGCATGGATTCCACCTTCTTTGAAAATTCCGTCGCCGAACTCATCTTCCGCCAGGAAAAGAATTATTCCGATATCATCGTCCGCCGTGCGCTCGAAGCCTCGTCGATGCTTTCCGCCGACGTCTGCGCCGCGCACGATCCGCTCTTCCCGAACAGCAGCTCGCCGGGCAACATGGCGGCGCTCAACGCAGGCGTAAGCATGATCAAATACACGGGTGCACGCGGCAAAGGCGGCGCAAACGACGCTTCGGCAGAATTCGTTGCCGAACTCCGCGAAATCTTCGATGCCGCGGGTGTTGTCTGGCAGGTCGGCGAACTCGGCCGCGTCGATGTCGGCGGCGGAGGAACGATCGCGATGTTTATGTCGCGCTACGGCATGAATGTCATCGACATGGGCACGCCGCTCCTGAACATGCACGCGCCGTGGGAAATCGCTTCCAAGCACGATACGTACATGACCTACAAGGCCTACAAAGCCTTCTTCGAAGCGAAATAAGCTTCCGGCGATTCGCCAAAACAAAAAACGTTCCCGTGAAATTCCGCGGGAACGTTTTTTATAGGCCTTAAAAGCGAATTATTTCACTTCGTCGGCAGGAACGATTTTCACGCTGACGAGCGCCTTGCGTTCGATCGGCGAGCTGCGTTCCGGGCCCGTGCAGGGAACGGAAGCGATCTTTTCGAGGACTTCGTCGCCCTTGATCAGCTGGCCGAACGCCGTGTACTGGCGGTCGAGGAAGCGGGCGTCGCCGTGGCAGATAAAGAACTGCGAACCGGCGCTGTCCGGATGCTGGGAGCGCGCCATCGAAATCACGCCGCGAACGTGCGGTTTCGTGTTGAATTCAGCACGGATGTTATAGCCCGGTCCGCCGGTACCCCACAAGCCACGCTTGCTTTCGTCCTTCGTGAGCGGGTCGCCGCCCTGAATCATAAAGCCCTTGATGACGCGGTGAAACGCCGTTCCGTCGTAAAAGCCTTCGCGTGCGAGCTTTTTGAAATTTTCGACGGTTTTGGGTGCGACTTCCGGCCAAAATTTGATGACCATTTCGCCGTCACTCGTCGTGAGGACTGCCACTTCTTCAACTGTATTGTTACTCATAGTTTTTTGATTGGAAAGCTTGTCCGGGGCAACGCCGCTCTCCGAGCAGGCGACAACGCCCAAAAGGCAAATCGGGGCCCAGAAAAAACGTGCCGACAACGTCCGAAAGGATTTAAAAATATGCATGCTACCATTTCATGATTCTACGGGAACTCTGGCAAGTTTTTATATGCTTGCCCGCATACGGCATAGGCAGCGCCTTCTGCGCCACGCTTAGAGCGTTTCCCACTCGGCGGATTTGAATCCGACGCGGACGGCGGAATCTGAGATGAGAAGCGGGCGTTTGACAAGCATGCCGTCACTCGCCAAAAGAGCGATTTGCTCGTCTTCGCTCATGGCGGGGAGCTTTTCCTTGAGCGCCAGTGCCTTATAACGCAGTCCGCAGGTATTGAAAAACTTCTTTACGGGAAGACCGCTGCGGGCAATCCAGGTGCGCAGCTCTTCGGCGCTCGGACGCGCTTCGACGATGTGGCGATCTTCAAAAGCAATGCCGCGCCCTTCGAGAAAGTGCCGGGCACGTTGGCAGGTGGTACATTTCGGGTATTCGACAAAAAGAAATTCGGACATACGGAAATCATAGCGAAACCGTAAACATTGAGAAGCCGAAAAAAGCACCTAAAAGGAAGATTTTCGAGTTCCGGGAAAAGCAGCGGAAAGCAATTTTAGGATTGAGTTTTTCGTATCCGACTGTTCTAATTTCGGCAGTTCGGGAGAACCCCGAATCCTTGTTAGCAGTTCGCGAAACAAGCTCCTAAAACCCCAAACCCCAGGAGTAAAAAACAGACCCCATGAATGGAAAAATCAATATCAGCGGTATCAACCTCGATTTGACGGAAGCCCTGAAGACTTACGTCACCGAAAAAGCCTCCAAGCTTTTTGAGCATAACGACCGCATTATCCGTGCGAATTTTGAATTGGAATACATCCCGACCAAGGACCCGCATAGCTCGTTCGTCGCTAAAGCCTCGCTCGAAATCCCCGGTCCGAATATCATCCTGAGCATCACGTCGGACGACCTCTACAAGTCAATCGACGAATTGATGGACAAGCTGATTCGCCAAATCCGCCGGGCACACCGCCTCGAAAAGGAAAAGCGCAATCACCCCCAGGAAATTGAAATCGGGGAAGACATTCCGAAGGCCAAATAGCCCTTCCCGTTCCGATAAAAAAAGACCGAGTTTACGCTCGGTCTTTTTTTTGCGGAATTGCACGCGGGAAAGGCGGGGTGTCGTTACGCGGCGGATCGTTTTAGAACCGCGGCAACAGGCTGATCCTTGCCCTTTTTCCCGATACGCTTGGCGAGTTCCCAGCCGGCGGGTACGGGCGGCTCGCACCCGCTCGGGGCTTCAAGAATCAGGCGCGCCCACGGTGTCGCTTCGTCCGCCAAGGCCGCAAGTGCGGTAACGAGATTTACGATTTGCGTGCTTTTCCAAAGCGCCCAAGGCGGATCGCAGAAAATCAGATCGACGCACGGAAAGCCTGCCGGAAAAGGATTTTCTTTCAGCAGGTCGAGGGAAATGAAATCGATTTGCGGAATCGCCCTTCCCGCCGCTTCGAGGGACTTCTTCACGGCGGCGAAATTCTTTTTCTGCACAGCCGTGGCGGCGGCATTTTTATCAATGAGGCAAGCGGAACGCGCGCCGCGGGAAACGGCTTCGAGCGCATAGGCGCCCGTGCCCGCAAAGACGTCCAGAATACGTGCGTCTTCGGGCAAGTCCCCGAGCGAGGAAAACACCGCTTCGCGAATATAATCCGTTGCGGGACGAATTTCGCCGCGTTGAGGGAGAGCGAGCGGGATGCCGCGTGCCGTGCCACCGGTAATTCTCATTTTTCAAGCTCCGCAAAAAGAGGATCGTCGTGAATCTGCTCGCCGTTGGCGGGAGCGGGCAGCTCTTCGCCGGGGTCTCGGGCGTCGCAATAAATTTCGCCGAAAAGTTCGTCCTGCCGCACGCTCATTTGCCCGAGGCGCGCCAATTCCAGGCAGGCGAGAAAGGTTGTCGCCAGCATCGGAATCGTGATTTGCTCGGGAAGCAGCGAAGTGAAGGTAAAGGATTTCTGCGTTTTCAGGCGCTCGATAATCACTTCCATGCGCGCGGCAATCGTAACGGTGTCGTCCTGGATTTCGCCGGGCAGAATGCGCTCGGAAAGGCGCTTGAGAACGAGATTGAAGACATTCCAAAGATCCATTTTCCCGAGCGGGGCGAGCGGACGTTCTTCCGTGGCTTCGGGCTTGGCGATTTCCCGGGGAAGAAAATTCTGCTGTTGCTCAATCAGGTTTGCAATGTAGCGCGCGGATTCCTTGAGGCGGCGGTACTGAATGAGCTGGCGGACGAGTTGCCAACGCGGGTCAAGATCCTCGTCGCCGGCCTCTGCGGCATCGTTGTCCGCCGGCATTTCGCTCGACGGCAACAGCATGCGGCTCTTGATGTACATGAGCGTCGCCGCCATGACGAAAAATTCTCCCGCGACATCAATGTTCATCTGCTCGTTTTTGCGCAGGATATCCATGTACTGGCGCGCGACTTCCGCAATGGGAATATCGTAAATATCGATTTCGTTTTTGCGAATCAGGAAGAGAAGAAGATCGAGCGGACCTTCGAATTTGGAAAGGCGCACGGCGGGCACCGTGTCCGGGAAAAGCCCGTCCTGCACCTGGCCGACGTGAAGCCCGTCTTCGCCGCCGGACATATTTTGAGCGGGAACTGCCGATGCGCCGTCCATCGTCTTTTAGTAAGTCAAAAGGCTGGCGGAAACGCCGACGGAGAGGTCACATCCTCCGTCACTCGTATCGCGCTGGTGGCGCACGTAGTAATCAATCGTCCAGGAATTTCCGAGACGCTGGCGCAGCCCGTAGTACTGATCGGTAAAGTAGTTTTTCTCGTCGTCATAGCGCCAATCGCCGTAAACCCGGAAGTACGAATTCAGGCAATACTCGGCGCGAATGGTGTATTGGCGGGCGCGCGGGTCGCAGCCGTAGTACGCGAGGTCGTCATTGGCCACGAAACGGGCGCCCAGAGTCGCCGTCCACAAATCGCCGTCGGTAAAGCTCACGCTGGACTTGAGAGACTTCGTTTTAAAGTCATAGACGTCCATACGGTGGGCGAAAGCAAAAGAAATCCAGTTGGCCGGGCGGAGATTGAGGACAACGAAATTGTCGCTCAGATTGCGGTTATCGACCGGGCGCTCCGTCTTTCGGATATCCTGATAAATATTGAGTTCCGCAAGGTCGCGGGAACCGTACTCCCTGTCGCGCGTCTGAAAGAGATTTTCGAGACCGAGACGGAAAATATGTTCATCGTAAATCTGGTCCACGGCCCGATTTTCGCCGAGGTCGAGAATCGTCGGTGCGTCGCGGTAAATATCGCGGTCGATCTGCGGAATACGGGCACTTTGGGAGTCCGTACCCGGCAGATAGCGGTATTGGACGATTGGGCGGAGCACGTGGCGCAGACCGTCAATGCCCCAAGTTTCGTTTTGGTAATCGGAGCGGCCCGTCACCAAGAACTGCAAATCAAATCCGATTTGTCCGAGCGTACGCCAATAGGTGTCGTCGCGTTCGGGTGCCATATCACCGTAGAAAGTCGCTCGAACGCCGGCAACGGGCGTCAGCGTAGCGATATCGCCGAATTTTATCGGAGCGTCCAAGCCGTAATAGAAATCGGCGCGGGAGCTTTTCAGTTCGTCGCGTTTATTCGCCTGAGTAAGGTGGTACTGGTCGCTGTCGGCCTCGACGAGTGCGGCGTAGGAAGCGCTGAAACGCTGAAAGATGCCGCTCTTTCCGATTTCGTTCGGCATGGTATCGAAACGCAACTCCGGAAGGCGTTGTTGGACGCTCTGGTAATCATTCAGGTGCATCCGCGTGATGGCGGACAGGTAATACGCGCGATCCGGGATGACAAATTCGACGAAATTGTCCGGATTTTGGTTCTCGTTGTAAATCGACGGGCGAAAATCTTCCATGACTTCCGAGTCGCTCCAGCGATGAATCGAAGCCGTGATTTCGAGGGCATCGAGGCGCTGTTTGTGAAACCAGTTGATAAAGCCGCGCTTCCCGCCGATTTCGTTCCCGTAAATATCTTCTTCGTGCGAGCCCGTATCGTTGATATAAGCCGACTGAAAATCGCCGAAAATCCAACGGCGTGACCCTGCTTCACGCGTATCGTACGCCAGAGCGGGACCGACGAGCGGGCCCGAGCGTTCATAGACATCGAGCAAAAGCCCCGGTTCGTAATCTTCCCAAAGCGTCAAATGGGTCGTCGTCCGGAAATACGCGCCGGTGTCGGACTTGCCTCCGGTGTTTGCCCAGATGCGCACGGGCGGACGGTCGAAACGCGGCAGGGAAAGTGCGGGAAGCGGCAGAACGGGAATGCCGGCAACGCGGAAGACGGACGCGTCGAGATGAAGCCAATCCGCTTCCTTGTCGTAGCGGATGCCGTTTGCCTCGAAGGAGACCGAGCTCCAATGCGGTTCGCCGAAATAGAGCGTCGCGTCCTCGATTACCATCTCCTTCGATTCCGCGGAGACTCCGGAAATCGTTCCGGCTTCGAAGAAGAGGACATCGGCGCTCCCGACGACATTTTGGGCTTCGAGTTTACCCGTCCCGCGATTGAGATCCACCGAATCGGCCAAAACGCGCAGAGTCGCGAAATTGACCTGAACGTTTCCGGAAGCCCGGAAGTGTTTTTGTTCGGTTTCGTAAAGTACTTCGTCCGCACGCACACGGATGTCGCCCAAGGCCAGCTCTGCGTCTTCGTAGCGAACGACCCCGTCTTTTCCGAGCGAAAAGCGCGTATAGGTGACGGGGATTCCCTCTGTTTTTTCCTCTGCGTCGCCGGCGGCAAGATCCGCGACTTCCGTCGGCAGGATGCCGTCGGTATTTTCGGTGGAGGCCCAAAGTGCTCCCGCGAAAACAAAAGCGGGAACGGCGGCGAGGAGGAGCTGTTTGGAGTTCAACACGTTCGGAAAGCGGAGTTTGCGTTACATCCTAATGATTTTGCGGATTCACGAAACAAAAAAGCGAAGATAAAAACGAACGGATAAGCGCCGCGTCCGAAGAGCCGCGCCTATCCGTCGCCGTTTTGTCCGGATTTACTTTTTCAGGAGACCCTGACGGTCCATTTCCTCGGCGATTTGGATGGCGTTGAGCGCCGCGCCCTTCCAGAGCTGGTCGCCGCACACCCAAAGAGCCAGGCCATTGTCGAACGCCGTGTTCTTGCGGATGCGTCCCACGCCGCATTTCACCTTGTTCTGGTAGAAAAGCGGCATCGGGTAAACCTTGTTCGCGGGGTCGTCCTGCACTTCCGCGCCGACGAACTCGGCAATCGCCTTGCGGGCGGCTTCCACGCTGACCGGTTTTTCAAATTCCGCGTCGATGGAAATCGAGTGGGCGCGGAGAACCGGTACGCGCACGCAGGTGCAGGTGCAAACCATTTCCGGCAATTCCATAATCTTTCGCCCTTCATTGAGCATCTTCATCTCTTCCTTCGTGTAACCGTCTTCGAGGAAGGAATCGACGTGCGGAAGCAGGTTAAAGGCAATTTGGTACGGGTAAACACTGCTTTCGACAGGCTCGCCCGCGACCCACGCCCTGACCTGATTTTTCAATTCTTCCATCGCCGCGGCGCCCGTTCCGGAAACCGCCTGATAGGTCGATGCAAAGAAACGCTTCAGGCCGAATGCCTTGTGAAGCGGATAAAGTCCCATGAGCGCAATCGCCGTCGAGCAGTTCGGATTTGCGATAATGCCCTTGTGCTCCTTCAACGCATGCGCATTGATTTCGGGAACCACCAACGGAACGTTCGGGTCCATGCGGAACGCCGAGCTGTTGTCAATGACGATGCAACCGCGCTTGGCCGCTTCCGGAGCGAGGGCCTTGGAAATGCTTCCGCCTGCGGAGAAAATCGCGAAATCCAGTCCTTCGAAAGATTCCGGAGTCGCTTCCTGAATCGTCCAGCTCTTGCCGCCGAACTCAATCGTTTTTCCCGCGCTGCGCGCAGAGGCCAAGGGGCGAAGTTCCGCCACCGGGAAATTTCTCGACGCGAGCAATGCAAGAATTTCTTGCCCGACCGCTCCCGTCACGCCTACGATACCAACTTTGTATGCCATATGTCGTTTACTAAAAATTGTTTAAAAAATAAAGAGTTGCCAAGCATGCTCCTCGCCGAGCTGAAACGCAAATGCGAAATGCTGAAAATCTCCGCCCTGCCCGATGCCCTCGTCGCCTCCGTTCCGGCACAGCGGCTCTGGCATTTTCGCGACGACAATCTCGTCGCCGAATACACCATTTCCAGTTCCCGGGCCGCTCCCTCCTGCATCCGCGACTCTCTCGGCACACCCGACGGGCTCTTTTCCGTCGTCGAAAAAATCGGTGACGGCGCGCCCGCCGGAACCGTGTTTAAGGCACGCGTATCAACCGGCATGCATTTTTCCGAATTCCTGAAAAACGCCCCCGACGAAAACCTCATCACCTCGCGCATCCTCCGCATACAAGGCGAAGAATACGGCTACAACCGGGGCGGCGACCGCGATACATATGCACGATTCGTTTACATTCACGGCACCAATCAGGAACACAAGCTCGGCATGCCGAACTCCCACGGCTGCCTGCTCCTCGGAAACGCCGACATCATCCGGCTCTTCGATGCGCTACCCGCCGTAACCGACGGCACGCCCTGCGCCCGCCTCCTCATCGCCAAAGTTTAGCCGAGACTCCGCCATGCCCGCACGCGCCTCCCTCCGGCAAATCCGAGCCGTCATCTTCGACATGGACGGCACGCTTCTCGATTCCGAACGTCTCAGCCACAAGGCTTGGGACGCCGCCGCACGGGAAGTCGGCGGATGCGTCTCTCGGGAAATCTTTCTCAAAATGGTCGGGCACCGCTCCGCCGACTGCATGCGCATCCTGCAGGAAAGCAGCGGCAAGCCCCTTCCCGCCGAGACCGTCATGGCTTCCGCGCGGGAGCACTACGCCCGCCTCGTCGGCGCCGGTGTTCCGCTCATGCCCGGAGCCGAGGCAATTTTCGATTTTGCAAAGCAGCGCGGATGGAAAATCGGCATTGCCACATCGACGCGCCGGGAGAGCGCCCGGGCAAAACTTGAGCACGCCGGTCTTTGGCAACATGTCGATGCCGCGACCTGCGGAGACGAAGTTGCCGTCGGAAAACCCCACCCCGAAATTTACGCGACAACGGCCAAAAAGCTCGGCATTCCTCCCGCCGAATGCCTCGCCGTCGAAGACTCCCCGACCGGATTCCGCTCCGCTTTCTCCGCCGGATGCCTGGCCGTCCTCATTCCGGACCTCGTCGCACCCACGCCCGAAGCCCGACGCGATGCCGCCGCCGTCCTCCCGTCCCTGAACGCCCTCCGGAACTGGCTCTGCGAAGCGGAATCCCGCTAAGGCGACCTTCGGAAATTCATTTTTTAGAGGAATCCCGCAAAAGCGTGTAAGTCGTTCCATTGCGCAGCAGGCGTTTGTTTTTTCATCGATTATCCGCGGGTTTCGGCTATCGCCTGCACCTCCGGCGCACAGCCTCGAAGAGGCAATTGCGAATAGCGAATCCCGAATTCCGAATGCTCACCGCTTAGCAAATTTTATAAATCCGAGGAGTGTTACCTATGTCTGATTCCGCCGCTCTCTCTTTAATCTTTGCCCTTTAATCTTTTCCCCCTATCCGTTATCAGCTACCCACTATCTCTTTAAGCTTTAAGCTCTAATCTTTAATCTTTTCCCTGCTATCACTTCTCAAAAAACGAATTTCCGGAGACTTCCTTAAGCGCCGTCCGTCACGGCGGGCAACGCCTCCGGTCCATCCCGCAAGGCTTCCCTTTTCGCGTTTCGCCGCTTGTTTTATTCGGCGTTTAATTTTAAAATCCCCGCAATGAAGATTTCCCGTATTGGCGTTATTTGGAACTGCTCTAAACCCGGCGCAGAGGCCTGCTTGGATTCCGTAATCGCAGTCGCGGAAAAACACGGTCTGGCAACGCAGATTTCCGGCAACCACCCGATCGACCGCGACGTACTCGCCGACACGCAACTCTGCTGTGTCATCGGCGGCGACGGCACGATCCTCGGCGCAGTTGAAAGCGCCGTACGCAACCGCGTGCCGATTTTCGGGATCAATCTCGGCAAGCTCGGCTATCTCGCCAATTATGCCGCCGGCAATATCGAACGCGACCTGGAAGATGTCCTCGCGGGCAACTGCCGCACCGTCTCCCGATCCCTGCTCGAATGCCGCTTCGCCAACGACGGCGACTCCGTCCCCCGCTACGCGCTGAACGATGTCGTCATCAAAGCCTGGGAAAATTTTCAAATGACCGCGCTGCGCGTCGATTCCCTCGAACACGGCACCATCAACACCTTCCGCGGCGACGGTCTGATTTTCACGACGCCGACCGGTTCGACGGCCTACAGCCTCGGCGCCGGAGGCCCGCTAATCCATTCCGACGCCGAAGTCTTCGCTCTCACGCCGCTCTGCCCGCACACGCTTTCCAACCGCGCCGTCGTTTTCCCGCGCAACATGGAAATCCGCGTGGATAATGTTTCCGACAAGGTTCCCGTCGGCATTTCCTTGGACGGCAATCCCCCGATTTCCGGAGAAAAGGCCTTCCCGCTCAGCATCAAAATGTCTGACGAACGCGTCGAAATTCTCCAACCGAACACGCTCTCGGAATTCGAAATTTTGAGAACAAAACTGCGTTGGGTTTAATCCCCGAAAGCACCCGCGATGCGTAAAATCATCCATATCGACATGGACGCCTTTTACGCGTCGGTGGAACAACGTGACAATCCCGCACTGCGCGGCCTCCCCGTCGCCGTCGCCGGAAATTCGCCGCGCAATGTCGTTTCGACCGCCAGCTACGAGGCCCGTCGTTACGGCGTGCGCTCGGCCCTTTCCGTTGCCAAGGCCAAACGCCTTTGCCCGCGCCTCGTACTCGTCCCGCCGCGTTTCGAAGCCTACAAAAAAGTTTCCGCGCAAATTCACGCGATTTTCCGCCGCTACACCCCGCTCATCGAGCCGCTTTCGATTGACGAAGCGTTTCTGGATGTCACCGACAATCCCGACGGGAAAACCGCCACGCAAATCGCGAAAGAAATCAAGCTTGCGATAAAAAAAGAACTGAATCTCACCGCGTCCGCCGGCGTATCCTATAACAAATTTCTCGCCAAAACGGCCTCCGACTTGCAAAAGCCCGACGGGCTTTCCCGGATTCTTCCGAAGGACGCGGAGCGCTTTTTGGAACAATTGCCGATTGAGGCGTTTTACGGCGTCGGACCCGCGACCGCAAAGCGCATGCACGAGCTCGGCGTTTCCCTCGGGTCCGAGCTGAAAGCCCTTTCGCGGGAAGATTTGGAAACGCATTTCGGGAAAACGGGCGAATGGCTCTACGACGTCGTTCGCGGCAAGGACGAGCGCCCCGTCATGCCGAATCGCGAGCGCAAGTCCGTCGGTATCGAAGATACGTTCCCGCAGGATTTGGTCGGAACGCAAGCCTGCGAGGATGCCCTGGAGCCGCTCGCCCGCGATTTATGCCGCCGCCTCGAACGCGCCGAATTCGTCGGTTGCACGCTGACCCTGAAAATCAGATTTTCGGATTTTTCGCAAATAACGCGTTCGCGCACGCAAGCCGCGCCCTACGGCGAATACGCACAAATTGAAGCCGCCGCCCGCGCCCTGCTTCGCCTGCACCTGCCCTACAACAAGGCGGTCCGCTTACTCGGCATCACGATTTCGCACGCTCAACCCGCCGCGCGCAAGCTCACGCAATCCCGGCAGCTCGAGCTCCCGCTGGAATAATCTCCGGCAAGATGCCGCCCCGGACGCTATTATTGCGCGGCAAGCAATTCGCGAATGCGTCCGGCGATCAGTTCGACCGGCAAACCCATAATATTGCTCAGCGGCTCGTCATAGGAAGCGATAATCAGTTCGCGGCCTTCCTGGATGCCGTAGGCTCCCGCCTTATCGAGCGGATTGACGATTTTGAAATACAGGTCGATCGCAGCGTCGTCGAGCGGTTTAAACGTCACATTGCAACAGTAAACGTTTTCCTCGCAAAGCCCGGAAGCCTTGTGAATCAGGCAAACGCCGGTGTAAACCGTGTGCGTGTTTCCGCCAAGCGTTTTAAGCATCGCACGCGCTTCGTCGAGATCGGCCGGTTTATTAAACACCTTTTCGCGAAAAGCCACCGTCGTGTCGGAGCCCAAAACCAGCGCATCGGGATATTGATCGGCGACGGCCTGCGCCTTGATGCGGGCGTTGTGTGCGACCGCCTCGCGCGGATTGCCGTCCGGATCTTCGTCTTCAACGACATTGGCGGTGTGAACTTCGAATTGAAAGCCGGCCTTCGCGAGCAATTCCCGACGACGCGGCGAGGCCGATGCCAAGATAAATTTCATCATTGTAAATAGGTTCCGTTTATGACGTTAAAAATGGTCCATTGCTCCGGATTAGGCGGCAACTGCGTTCCCGTGGCGATAACCTGCAGTTCTTCGCCGACCTCCCGCCAGAAATTTTCGCGGCGGACCGGGTCGAGTTCGCTGAGTACATCGTCCGCAAGCACAATCGGAGCAATTTGCGTGCGTTCGCGAAACAACGCGAGTTGGGCCAGCCCGAGCGCGAGAGAAAGCCCGCGCTGCTGTCCCTCCGAAGCAAAGTCGGCGGCGTCCTTTCCGTTTAAGCGAAAATGGAAATCGTCGCGATGCGGTCCTTTCTGCGTCGCATGGAAAATAAAATCGCTCCGGCGGGAACGCTCGAAAAAGGCTTCCCACGCTTGGACGCCGTCGGCACGGGCACTCGGCACGTAGAGCAGTTCCGGCATCGCGGAACTCCCCAGAATACGACGCGCCATTTCGGCAAATTTTTCCGCCAGTCCCTGCATTTCCCGCTCGCGGGTGCGCACGAGAAACTCGCCGCTCTCCGCCATAATTTTCTCAAACGCAAGCATCTGTCCGGCCGTAGCCGCCTCATTTTTGAGCAGCTTGTTGCGGGATTCGAGCGCGCGGTAAAAACGCTGAAGCTGCGTCAGGTATTCGGAGCTGACGGCAGAGAAAGTAACGTCGAACCAGCGGCGGCGCACACTCGGAGCCCCGCGCAGAATCGCCACGTCCTCCGAAGAAAAGACGACAGCCGGGAAACGCCCGACAAATTCCCCCATGCGTTTGACAGGCGTCCCTTCACCGATTTCGACGCGCTTGGAGCCCGAGGCTTCGACGGCAAAAAGCACCTGCGTATCGCCTTCAATTTCGTGTTCGATTTCAAATGCCGCCTGCGCCGTTTTTTCGCCGTGACGAATCAGTTGCTTCAAATCCCGAGTCCGAAAGGAACGAAGCGCCGTCAGCAGACTTACGGATTCGAGCAGATTGGTTTTCCCCTGGGCGTTTTCCCCGAAAAGAAAAATGCGCGTGCCCGTAAACGGGAGGTCGGCAAATTCCACGTTGCGGAATTGCGAAACGCGCAGGCGATTGAGTCGCATCGATCGGAACTATTGCGGCGGAAGCTTCAGCTTGTCTCCGGGTTTAAGGGAACTCGGAGTCGAAAGCGTGTCGCGGTTGTAATTGTAAATTTCGCGCCAACGGTTTTGGGTACCGTAGTATTTCAGACTAATCTTCGTCAGCGTTTCGCCCTTCGCCACGGTGTGGGTCGCGGGAATATCGGAATGGCCGGGAGAATCCGGAGCGGGAGCCACGACGGGCACGAGACGCCCTTCCAAATCGACGATGCGGCGGCGCAACACAAGCTGTTCCCGCTTCAGAGCATCGTTTTCCTTGCGCAACAAATCATACTTTTTCTCAAAATCGGGCGAAGCCGATGCCGTATCAAAGGGGCGTCCCGGCTGTTGGGAAAGGAACATCTTGGTCGCCGCGCGAATCTGGTCCTCGACCAAAGCCCTTTTCTGGTCGAGCCCGCTCGGGACCGGACGCTGGCGCAGATACTGTCTCAGGTGATAAACGGCGTCGAGCGGCATGTCGCGACGCAGCGCCAACAAACCCAATTCCAAGTGCGACTCCGGCGCTTCGTCACGGGCGTTAACGACTTTGTAAAAAGCCTCCATCGCCTCCGAGTCCTTTTTTTCTGCAGAAAACGCTTTACCGCGCTTGTAGTTTTCGTCTTCCGTTTCCGCCACCGAAGCGGACGGAAAAGCCGTCCCGAAGCCTTGAGCACAGAAGAGCACGGCAACAACAAAAACCAATACGGCGCAAATGGAGAAAATTACTTTGGTCATGGGGAAATTTCCTTGGGTGCAACTATGCTCCCGCCGCCCACGGCTTTCAACGCTTTTTTCACTCAAACAAGCGTTGTCCCCCGCCGACCGGCGCCCGCCGAATCGAGTTGGAGAAAAGATTTTAAGCCCGCTTCAAAAAAATCTTGGGGGATTTCCATCAAAAATTTTGACGGGAACGGAAAATTTTGTTTTTCTCTGTGCTCACTTCTATGAGCGATCCAATCAAGCACGAATGTGGAATTGCCGTTGTACGGCTTTTAAAGCCGCTCGAGTATTACGAGCACAAATACGGCACGCCGCTTTACGGATTTAACCAGCTCTTTTTGCTGATGGAAAAGCAGCATAATCGAGGGCAAGACGGCGCCGGCATCGGTTGCGTCAAACTCGGCGTCCCCGCCGGCGAGAGCTTCATGGCTCGCGACCGCGCCTTGGGTTCCGCCGCACTCACCGAGATGTTCTCGCGACAACTCGCCGATTACGAGGAAAAGGTGCACAACGGGACGATCATCCCCGAAATTCCCGCCACCGTAAAACAAAACTTCAATTTCGGCGGCGAACTGCTCATCGGTCATCTCCGCTACGGCACGTCCGGCAATTATGACCTTTCCACCTGCCACCCCTTTGCCCGCAAATCTATCTGGCCGACTCGAAACCTGATGATTGCGGGTAATTTTTCAATTACAAATCCGGGTGACCTGAACGAAGCCCTCATCAATCGCGGCGCCCACCCCGTATTCTCCACCGACACGCAGTCGCTCCTCGAAGAACTCGGCTTCTGGCTCGACGACGCCCATACAACCATCTTCCGCGAACTCCGCGACGCCGGCGTCCCGGGACGCGAAATGCCCGACATCATTTCCCGCCGCATCGACCTCGCCGAAGTCATCCGCAAGGCCTCACATCGCTGGGACGGCGGCTTCACGCTCTGCGGAGCCACCGGCAACGGCGACATGTTCGCCATGCGCGACCCGAACGGCATCCGCCCCTGCTTCATTCTGCGCACGGACGAAGTCGTCGCCGTCGCCTCCGAACGCGCGGCTCTGATGACGATTTTCAACGCGAAGGAAGAACAGGTCGAAGAGCTCGCCCCCGGAACGGCAATGATCGTCCAAAGCTACGGCGATATCCGTTTTGAAAAGATTTTTGAAGCGGGAACGAAGACGCATTGTACCTTCGAACGCCTCTACTTCTCCCGCGGCAATGACCCGGCCATCTACCGGGAACGCAAAGCCCTCGGCGCGGCACTCGTCCCGCAGATTCTTAAAGAAATCGACAACGACCTCGCCCATACCGTCTTCTCGTTCATTCCGAATACCGCGGAAATGTCGTACTACGGCATGATGTCGGAATTGCGCATCAACCGCCGTCGCGAAGTCCGCGACGAATTACTCGCCGCCGTCAAAACCGGAAACGTCGATGAAGCCCTCGTCGAAAAGCTCATCATGGGTAATTGGCCGCGCGGCGAAAAAGTCGCCCACAAGGACATCAAGCTCCGTACCTTTATTTCTCAGGAAAAAACGCGTAACCGCCTCGCCTCCCACGTTTACGACATCTCCTACGGCGTCGTCCGCGAAGGCGAAAACCTCGTTATCATCGACGACTCGATTGTGCGCGGCACGACTCTGCGCGAATCGATTCTGAAGATCCTTTCCCGACCGAATCCGAAAAAAATCATCGTCTGTTCGTCCGCGCCGCAAGTGCGTTACCCGGACTGCTACGGCATCGACATGAGCGAGCTCGGGAAATTCCTCGCATTCCAGGCCGCCATCCAACTCTGCCAGCAAACGGGCAAAGGCGACCTGCTCCGCGAGGTGTATCAGGACTGCCTCAAGGAACTCGAAAAACCGGAACCGGCCATGGTCAACCACGTCGGGCGCATCTACGCACAGTTTACGGACGAAGAAATCGCCCGCAAGTGCGCAGAGCTCGTCTATCCGGATTGCGAGTGGAAAGGCGAACTCGTCCTGGTCTTCCAAACGCTCGAAAATCTGCTCAAGTCCTGCCCCGGCAGTGCCGGCGACTGGTACTTCTCCGGCAATTATCCGACTCCGGGCGGATTCCGCGCACTCAACCGAGCCTACGTCAACTTCTACGAAAACCGAAGCTCACGCTCCTACTAAAGCGACGGTAGCCCGGTAATCTGACGCCGGAAAGAGAAAATCCTCCATTTTTCCACCAACCAACCAGAAACAAAACTATGCAACAAAATAATGTACGTCCGGAATCTATGGAACGCGTCGTAACGCCTGAACTGGCAAACGCGTTCATCGAAGAACAGGTGCGCGAAATCCGCGCCCAAGTCGGCGACAAAAAAGTGCTCTTGGCACTCTCCGGCGGGGTGGACTCGTCGGTCGTTGCCGCTCTCCTGATTAAGGCAATCGGCAAGCAGCTCGTCTGCGTTCACGTCAACCACGGGTTGATGCGCAAAGGCGAAAGCGAACAGGTTATTGAGGTATTCCGCAACGGCCTGGACGCCAACCTCGTTTACGTCGATGCCACGGATCGCTTCCTCGACCTCCTCGCAGGCGTCGCCGATCCCGAAAAGAAACGTAAAATCATCGGAAACGAATTCATCAAGGTATTTGACGAAGAATCCGGAAAGCTCTCCGGCATCTCCTTCCTGGCCCAGGGGACAATCTACCCGGACATCCTCGAAAGCCATGGCG
This sequence comes from Candidatus Spyradenecus sp., assembly GCA_045651325.1. Taxonomy (GTDB): domain Bacteria; phylum Verrucomicrobiota; class Verrucomicrobiia; order Opitutales; family UBA953; genus Spyradosoma. The sequence continues at coordinate 790 of JAZRSB010000058.1, read as the reverse complement.
TAAAGGCCCACCACAATGTCGGCGGCCTCCCCGAAGACATGGAAATGGAACTCGTCGAACCGCTCAAGCTCCTCTACAAGGACGAAGTGCGCGTTGTCGGTAAAGCCCTCGGCCTTCCGGACGAAATGGTATTCCGCCAGCCCTTCCCCGGCCCGGGCCTCGGCGTCCGTTGCCTCGGAGCCATCACGCGCGACCGCCTGCACGCCCTCCGCGAAGCCGACGCCATTCTGCGCGAAGAATTCGACAAATGCGGCCTCGCCGATAAGGTTTGGCAGTACTTCGTCGCCGTACCGGATTTCAAGAGCGTCGGTGTCCGCGACAACAAACGCTATGAAGGCTGGCCGGCAATCGTCCGCGCCGTCAACACGGTGGACGCAATGACTGCGACGATTGAGGAAATCCCCTACGCGGTCCTGCACCGCATCACCGACCGCATCACGCACGAGGTCGAAGGCATCAACCGCGTTCCCCTCGACCTGACGCCGAAACCCATCGGCACCATCGAATGGGAATAAGCCCAATCCGATAAATACAAAAAAGCACCTCCGGCAATTCGGGGGTGCTTTTTTGTGCGAGCATCAAACACTTCCGGCGAAAGTGATAGCGGATAAGGGAAAGAGATTAAAGATTAAAGATTAAAGGGGAGAGATTAAAGAGAGCTTAGAGCTTAGGGCTTAAAGCTTAAAGAAAGGTGATAGTGGATAGCTGATAACGGATAGGCTTCTTTGTGAAAAAGATTAAAGAAGCCGCAGGCACTCGCTTGGTGCTCGATGCTTGATGCTTGGCGCTT
>JAZRSB010000057.1:0-35781 GCA_045651325.1 Candidatus Spyradenecus sp. | reverse complement strand
GGAGTTGACCAGGAAGGTTGTCTTCCTAAGACCGCTTGGCCTCCGACTTGGCATTGTCCTAAGTTTTCTTCTTTCCGTTCGTCAGAGCCAGTGCGCCGGAGGTGCACTACATGGGATAACCGCGGGTGCAGACGGGAGTCGAAACCCGCGAAGTCGGATCGTAGCCATGTCGTTCTGTGAGCCAAGGAGTTGACCAGGAAGGTTGTCTTCCTAAGACCGCTTGGCCTCCGACTTGGTTCCGGCGTTGCCTGCACCCGCGGTTATCCCATGTAGTGCACCTCCGGCGCACCGGCTCTGACGAACGGAAAGAAGAAAACTTAGGACAATGCCTTAAAAAACGAATTTCTAGAGGTAGCCTTAAGCATTAAGCTCTAATCTCTCTCTTTAATCTTTCCCCTTTAATCTTTAATCTCTTTCCCCTATCCGCTTATGCGCGCGGGTGGGCTTTTTTGTAGGTTTTTTTCAGGCGGGACAGGGTGACGTGCGTGTAGATTTGCGTCGTTGAAAGATTGACGTGTCCGAGTTGCTCTTGGACGAGGCGCAGGTCCGCGTCGTGCTCGAGCATGTGGGTTGCGCAGCTGTGTCGGAGTTTGTGCGGGGTGATGTCCATCGGCAGTCCGGCGAGCTTGAGGTATTTTTTCAGCCGGTTTTGGACGGTTTGCGGAGAGAGGGGTCCGCCGCGTTTGGCGGGGAAGACGAACGCCCGCTCTTCGGCATCGGCGAGGCTGTTGACTTGTTCCCGCAGGGCGCGCATGGCAACGGAGCCGACGGGGACGACGCGTTCCTTATTGCCTTTACCCAAGACGCGTAGGGTGCCGGCGGCGAAGTCGATTCGCGAGACGGTGAGTCCGCAAAGTTCGCTGATGCGCAAGCCGCCGCCGTAAAGCGTCTCGAGTGCTGCCGTGTCGCGGGTGAATTCTTCTTCCGTGATGAGCTCCCGTTCGAGGGCGAGTGCCGGCATTTTGAGCAGTTCGGCAATCTGCGTTTCGGTTAAAAATTTCGGCAGGCTTTTAGGAAGTTTCGGCAGGGCGAGGGCGCTCATCGGCGAGGCGCTGAGCAATTTGCGGCTTCTTAAAAAACGGTAAAAACTCCGTAGCGCGGAGACTCGGTTGTGGATGGTTCTGCGGGAGAGAGGTGCGTCGGAGGCGGTCTCGCTTTGTTTTTCGATGATGAAATCCCGAACGTCACGTCGGGTGATTTTCGAAAAATCGCCTCCGAATCCGCAGGCTGCTTGTGCCCAGCGCGCAAAATCCCGAACCGCGTCGCCGTAATTGCGTACGGTGTAGCGGGAGAGGCGCCGTTCGTGTTTGAGGAATTCGCAAAATTGCCAAATGCGGCCTTCGCCGGGGACCGGAGCTTTCGCGTCTTCTTCGCTGATCAGAACGAGGGGCATTGTGCGGCGTGGCTTAGGCGTCTTTGGCGTCAACGACTTCCGTGTGCGCGAGTTTGTCGTGCCAGGCGCGTCGGCGATAGGAGAAAAACGGGACGTGGGCGTTGAGGGTGACGACGATGCCGATCAGCAGGCCTGCGGGAGCGACGGAGCAGGCGCGCCAGAGCGAGCGGGAAAGCGTTTGGAGAAAACGCGGAGGCTCGCCCGTTAGGGTTGAGATGACGCGGAGGCGGAAGATTTTTTTCCCGAAGGAGGCGCCGCGTGTCAGGCTTTCCGAGAGTGTGAAATAGGCGAGCGTGCTCAGCATTGCCGTGAGGCTGATAAAGCTCGTGGCGTTTTGGACTGCGGAATTGCCGAGCCGCTCGGGGATGCTTTGCAGGAACGCGTTGGCAACGGCGGGATTCCCGCTCGCAGCTGCTTGGTTGGCCGCGATATAGTCCTGCCAAAGGCTCTGCAGGGCTTCCTTAAAAACCGGAAAGTCGTCGGGGATAAAGACCGGAATCAGTTGGTGTACGACGAGGCAGGCGAGTAGCCCCGCGAGCAATCCGTCGGCGATGAAGGCTAAGGCGCGCGGGAGGAGCGGCGCGGGCGGCGGAAAGCCGGCTTCGAGCAGTTTCCGGGTGATTTCCGGCGGGATCGGCGGCGGGAGGTTCATTATTCGCGTGCCGGGTTTTGTCGCAGGCAGGCCGCCAGCGTGTTTTTCATCAGCATGGCCACCGTCATCGGTCCGACGCCGCCGGGCACGGGTGTGATTTTTTCGCAGAGCGGCGCAACGTTTTCAAAATCGACGTCGCCGACCAAGCGGAATCCGCTTTTCTTTGCGGGATCGGGAATGCGGTTGATGCCGACGTCAATGACGACGGCGCCGGGTTTGACCATTTCGCGCGTGATGAACTGCGGGCGCCCGATGGCGGCAATGAGAATGTCCGCCTGGCGTGTGACGGCTGCGAGGTTTTCCGTTTGCGAGTGGCAGACGGTGACGGTGGCGTTGGATTTTCTGGAAAGCAGGAGGAGCGAGACCGGCTTGCCGACGATTTGCGAGCGTCCGACGATGACGGCGTGTTTCCCGGCGGTTGTTGTGCCGGAGCGTTCGAGCAGTTCGAGGATACCTGCGGGCGTGCAGGCCGCAAAGGTGTCGGGGAGTTCCTGGACGAGCCGGCCGATATTGGCGGTTGAGAATCCGTCAACATCCTTTTCCGGCGATACGCGGTTAAAGATTTCCGTTTCGTTGATGTGAGCGGGGAGCGGGGATTGGATCAGGATGCCGTGAACGCTTTTGTCGGCGTTGAGTGCGTCGATTTCGCTTTCGAGCTCGGTTTGGGAAATTGTTTCCGGGAGTGCTTTTACGGTGCTGCGGATGCCGATGGCCTGCGCTGTTTTTTCTTTTTTGTTAACGTAAGAAATGCTGGCCGGGTCGTTGCCGACGCGCAGGACGGTGATGTGCGGTACGAGGCCGGTTGCCGCGAGCTTTTCGACTTCGGCTTTTAATTCGTCGAGCACCGCTTGGGCGATGACATTTCCGTTAATCAGGTTCATGGTATTTACAAAATAATTACTCTTTTCCTGCGGGGAGGCGTCGGGCTTCCAGGACGCGGACTTCGAGCGGCTGAAGCGTGAAACGGATTTTCTCCGCAGCGGGGATGGCTTCTGCCGGAGCGGTGTAGGCATCGTTGCCGTAAACGTAGGCGGCTTTCAGCGTGTAGGCGGCATCGGCGGGCTCGCTTGCCGGGAGCTCGAAGGCTTCGCTTAGGGAAAATTCGATAGACGTGCTTTTGTCGGAGGCGTTGCGCAGGTAGAGGACGCCGTCGCCGCGATGCCAACCGGCGAAGGCGTAGGCGCCGGGCGGGTTGGAGGGCGTGCCTGCGACCCAGTGCATATCGACGAGCGGGCGGGCGTTGCGCCGGGCCCATGCCGAGGCTTCCGCGAGGCAGTCCCAAACGGCGCTGCCGGCGATCCAGTTTGCGTTGCCGATGGCTTTGCGCGTGGCGACGGTTTTGGCGGGGCTGTTGGGTTTCGGCCGTATTTTTCGGAGTGCCCAAGCTTTCGACTGCGTCGGATTTTCATCGAGCATGCGGAAGTCGACGTAGAGTTCCTGCAGATTGGCTCCGAGTGCGAAATAGGAAAAGATTTCGCGGCGCAAGTCATTGCCGGCTTCGGCGCAGACGGCCCCTTGGTAATGCGTGCCGAGAGCGATGCCGTGGTGCATCACCGAGTTGATCGGATAAAGCGGGGCGCGGCGAATAACGCTGTCGATGAGCTCCCCGTCGCGGTAGCTCATCCATTGGTCGCGCTTGTCGCCGATGCCGGGATTGTAGAACGCGATGTCCGCTCCGCCGCGCCAGGTGGTGTCCACGTGGTTCAGCCAAAACGGCGAGGGCCAGGTGCCGCTCGTTGCGTTGATGAAGAGCTCCGGGCGGACCTTACGCAGATTGTCCGCGATGGTGAGGAGGTTTAAAAAGTGGCGGGAGACATTGCCGCTGATGCGGTCCCATTTGAAATAGACGATGCGGTCGCCGAGGATGAGTGAGCGGCATTTTTTGGCAAACCACTTTTCGTAAACGGGATCGTCGAGGTCGAAGGCGAGGGCGTTCTCGGAGATGCCGTCGATTTTACGACAGGATTCCAAGCGTTCGGCAACGCCGAAGTGGCCGCCGGTAGGGGAAATCCAGATGCCGAATCCGGCTCCGTAGCTTTGCGCTTTTTTCCAGAGCGGACGGAAGCCGTTCGGGAATTTCGCGGGCGAGGGGGCCCAGAGTTCGCGTGCGGGTTCGTCCCAGCCGTCGTCGAGCACGAAAGCATCGAAACGGACGCCGCGTTTTTTGACGAGTTCGTTTCCGTAGGCATCGATGGCTTCGCCGAGTTTTTCTTCCGTGGGCGAGAGACCGAAATCGTACCAGCCGTTGTAAAGGAGGAAGTGGCGTGAGGGCGCGGCGCGCTCCCGTTCGACGTAGAAATTAAATGCGCGGCGCTGCTGTGCTTTCGGGAAGTAGCCGATCATCGAGCTGAGCGTGAGATGGCTTGTGCCCTTGACCCGCAAATCGCAGGGAAGATTGAGTCCGACAGCGCCGGTTTCGTCGGCTTGCGTCAACTCAAAGCTCGGTTGTTCGATACCGCAAAGCACGTTTTCGCTCAGGGCGACGGGCGAACCGGGCACTTTCCCGACCGTATGCACGTGCTCCGGATTTTCCGGAATGTATTTTCCGAGGCGAATCGAAACGACATGCATTGCTTCGGCATTTTTCAGGCGGGAAAAACGAAAGCGTTGCGTGAAGTAGGGCGCATTTCCGCGTAGCAGGATTTCCCATTCCATGCGGATTTGCTTTTCCGTATTTTCGAAAGTCGCAGAGAGCAGGGCCCCGGCTTCGTCGAGTGCGTCGGCATGGCGTACCGGGACTTCCGGGGGCGTGTAGGTGCGCTTGACATACGGGGAAACGCGTTTAAGCGCAAGGCGCTGTCGCGCACCGTCGGCATCCTCGATTTCGACGGACGCAATTTCCGTAAGGCGAATCGTCGTGCCTGCGAGCGTGAATACGGCTTCGTCGCCGTTCATTTGTAGCGCGACGACCCCGTTTCCGAGAGCAGCGTCCGCGACATCGGCACGGGCTTCAATCCGTCCGGAAAATTTCTCGGAGCCCGGCCAGTCCACGGGGACGTCTCCGAGTCGTGCAATCGGAGCCGCGAACGCGCTCGCCGCCGAAAGCAGAAAAAAAGAAAGTGCCCGTGAAAGATTCATAGCTCCCATTAAATTTTGTCCCCATCGTTAAAGCGATACAAATTAGTTTGAGGGGAGATTAAAGAGAGAGATTAGAGCTTAATGCTTAAAGCTTAAAGAAAAGTGATAGTGGATAGGGAAAAAGCGCCAAGCATCAAACATCGAGCATCAAGCACCGGAAGTGAAAGTGATGACGGATAGCTGATGACGTTTCCTCTAATTCGTGTAATTTGTGAAATTCGTGGATTCTGTTCGTCGAAATCACTTTTCTTTAAGCTTTAAGCCCTAAGCTCTAAGCTTTCTTTATCTTTCCCCTTTAATCTTTAACCTCAATCTTAAATCGGTCCGTCAAATTTCTGTTTTCTTTCGGCGGGAATCGTGATTAAAAGGAGGCATGAAGATTTTATTAAACGGCTACAAGGGGCGCATGGGGCAGGCGATTACGGTTGCGGCTCAGGCAGTAGGAGCGGAAATCGTCGCGAAATGCGATGTCGGCGAAACGTTTACGGCGGAAGCCGTGGCAAGTTGCGATGTGGCAATCGATTTTTCGTTTCACGAAGTGACTCCGGCGCTCGCGGAAGCCTGTGCGGTAGCGGGGAAGCCGCTTGTAATCGGTACGACCGGGCACACGGCGGAAGAGCGCGCCCGCATCGAAGCGGCGGCCAAAACAATCCCGATTGTCTGGGCCGGCAATTATTCGGTCGGTGTGAATGTGCTCAACTGGCTTGTCGGCAAGGCCGCCAAGTTGCTCGACCCGTCTTTCGAAATCGAAGTCGTCGAAATGCACCACCGCCACAAGAAGGATGCGCCTTCGGGAACGGCGGAAAAGCTCCTCGCCGTTGTCGAAGCGGCGCGCGGTTTGGGCAAGTCGGCGGAGCGCCACGGGCGCTCGGGCCTAGTCGGAGAACGTACCCGCAACGAAATCGGCGTGCACGCTCTGCGCGGCGGGAGTGTCGTCGGCGACCACACGGTGATTTTTGCGGGCGAAGGCGAACGCGTCGAGCTCGCGCACAAGGCCGAGTCGCGAGCCATTTTCGCGAACGGTGCCGTTCATGCGGCGACTTGGGTAATCGGCAAAGCCCCGGCGGTTTACGGCATGGATGCCGTACTCGGCCTGACAGATTAGTTTTTTCGGAACTTTATTCCGAATCCGAACCTCAAAATGCGTTCCCGCGCTTGTCTTTTAGCGGGAACGCGTTTATTTTTTTCCGAAACAATTTTTTTATAAAGATGAGCGAAAAGAAACCTTCCTCCAACCTGATGAACGACATCATCAACCTGTGCAAACGCCGCGGATTTATTTTCCAGTCGTCCGATATTTACGGCGGCTATAACGGATTCTTCGATTACGGTCCGCTGGGCGTCGAACTGAAGAACAATATCAAACAGGCCTGGTGGAAAGACATGGTACATCGCCGTGACGACATCGTCGGCCTCGATTCGACGATTATTCATCACCCGACGACCTGGAAGGCTTCCGGCCACGTGGACAACTTTACCGACCCGCTCGTGGACTGCAAAGAGTCCAAGATGCGTTATCGCGCCGACCAGCTTTTCTTTGCCCCCGTTATCGTCGCCGGCGAAACCATCGGCTACGTTTCCGTTCTCGAAGACGAAAGCATGCAGGCTCAGGCGGAAGAAATGGCGAACGACATGAAGCGCAAACTCGCCAAGCAGGGTGAAATGACTCCGATCGTTCTGAAGGACTACACCGAAGCCAAGCCCGAAGAATACGCGCTCATTCCGTCGCCCGCAACCGGCAAGCCCGGCTCGCTCACGCCGCCGCGCGCGTTCAACATGATGTTCCAAACCTACGTCGGCGCATTGCGCGACGATACGGCGGTCGCCTATCTGCGCCCGGAAACGGCTCAGGGCATCTTCATCAATTTCAAAAACATCGTCGATACCGGCCGCGTCAAAGTCCCGTTCGGCATCGCGCAGACGGGGAAGGCTTTCCGCAACGAAATCAACCCGCGCAACTTCATCTTCCGCTCCCGCGAATTCGAACAGATGGAAATCGAATACTTCATCTCCCCCGACGCGGATTGGCAGGCGCTCCACAAGGGCTGGATTGATTATTGCATGGATTGGTTCGACGGGATCGGCATTCCGAAGTCCCGCCTCTCCCTCTACGACCACCCGAAAGAAAAGCTCGCCCACTACTCGAAGGGCACGACGGACATCATGTTCGAATTCCCCTTCGGCGTTCAGGAACTGCAGGGTGTCGCCGCACGCGGAGACTACGACCTGACGCAACACCAGACGGTTTCCGGCAAGTCGATGGAATACTTCGACGAAGCCGCCAAGAAAAAATACGTGCCGCACGTCATCGAGCCCTCCGTCGGCGTTGACCGCATTTTCCTCGCCGTGCTCTCGGCCGCCTATTGCGAAGAAGAAGTCGTAGGCGATAAGCGCCTCGTTCTCAAACTGCATCCGCGCCTCGCCCCGTACAAAGCCGCCGTGTTCCCGCTCGTTAAAAACAAACCGGAACTCGTTGAACGCGCCGAAGCCCTTTATAAACGCCTGAAACGCCGTTGGAACGTCTTCTACGACGCCGCAGGTGCCATCGGCCGCCGCTATCGCCGTCAGGACGAAATCGGCACGCCGTACGGCATCACCGTGGACTTCGACACGATTGAAAAGGACGGCAAGGTGACGCTCCGCGACCGCGATACGCTTCAGCAGATTCGCCTCACGGAAGACGAACTCATCGCCTATCTTTCCGAAAAGATCGAAGCGTAATCCAACCGGCTCCGTCAATGAAGTCTGCTCGCAAATACGTTTTGCTTCTCGGAGCACTCGCCTCCTCGCTTCTCTGCGCCTGTGTTTCCGGCGCAGGGGCGGCGAAGCCGCTTCCGATCAGCTTTTCGAGAATGACCGTCGAAGAAAAATCGGTGCTCGAATGCGATCCGAGCAAGCCGGAACTCAACATCAGCGCAGATTTGCGCTATGCGGTGGATCCCGCCAAGCCGGCGGCCTGCGAAGCGATTAACCGCGAAATCCTTAAGACGGCGCTGGTGCCGATCGGCGAAAAAACAACCGTGAGCATCAGCCCCGATTTCGTCCGCAGCGTGCAGAACTACATCGCGGGAGAAGTAAAGTCCTACCAGGAAGCGTGGACGGAAATCTACAACGACTGGGGACATTCTTCCGGTGCCGAAAACCGAATCGCGTTGCGCGGAAATACACGCGGAATCGTCGGTTCGACCATCATTTACAGCCTCGAACTCGACCGCGATACCGGCGGCGCTCACCCGATCCTCTTTAAGTACTTTTTCAATTTCGACGGCGAAAGCGGAAAACGCCTGACTCTGGCGGACCTCTTTAAGCCCGGCTACGAAAAAGAACTGACGGAATTGCTGACGCGCCGTGCCATGACGCTGGAAAACGTTCCTCTCAAGAGCAAGCTCTCCTGCGAGCCGGCTCCCACGGAAAACTTCATCGTCGAAACCGACGGAATCCTCTTCTACTTCAACCCGTACGATATCGCACCGTATTCCCGCGGCCCGATTAGCCTCAAGCTTCGTTACGGCGAGCTTTCCCGCCTATTAAAGGCTCCGCAAGCGAATTAGCGGCCGGCAAATTGCCGATCACGAAAACGTTCGTCGCCGCTCTCCGACTAAAAAACGTTCCCGGAAACGGGAACGTTTTTTGTGTTGTGTGTAAGGATTTGGGTTGCCGAATCTTAAGTTTTAATTAAAGTGGGACCCGTAACTTGCTTCATTTACCCTAAACCTTACCCCACTCCTATAATGTCTACACAAACAAAACTATCCTTAATTGTGGCTCTATCTTGCCTTGTCGGTTCTATTACCGTTTTTCCCGCAGCAGATTATAGCGGGGAGAACTTAAAAAAGAGTAATTTTTCAAACTACAACTTGAAAAATGCAAATTTTTATGATGCTACTCTCACACAGGTTAACTTTACAAATGCGACCCTAAGCGGAGCGAATTTTTATACGGCAACTCTAACGTCCGCAATTCTTAGCGGCGCGACAATTACGGGGGCAGATTTCGGAATAAATGTAACCTATGTCGTTGATTCTATTACAGGGGAAAACTTATCCGAAAGAAAACACGGGACCGGGTTGACTGCTTCGCAGCTCATTTCGACTAAAAGCTATAATGACAAGGACTTGAGTGGAGTTAAATTTACCAAAAATACTCTGCGCAATGTCGATTTCTCCGGACAAAATTTGACGAATGGAAGTTTTAGCGGCGCAGATCTGACAGGGTCAAATTTTTCGGGTGCAGACCTTCGCGGATCAATATTTCCGAGTTCCCAACTCGCAACCTGCACTTTCAAAAATACGATTATGACGGACGGGAAAATCGAAAATTTTTCGATGCTTTCCGCTGAAGACAGCTTTTCGATACGGAAATATACTCCGAAGGCAGGAGGAGAAAGTATTAGTGCGAAAATTGGTACGGACTCGAGTGTTACCGGAGGAGCAATGTTGATGGTTTACGAAGATGCTTGCTTAGAGCTTGTGGATGGGGCCTCTCTGACGATTGGTGCGGACTCCGCGTTGGAAGTTCAGACAACTTTGGATGGGGAGGCTCCCATAGCTGTTTTTGGGGGTGCTTCTATCGTATTTGACGACACGGCAAAGATGGTTGTGGATGTTATTGTTGATGCATCTGAATCCGAACTCGAAAGTGTTGTTACTCAAGGTGTTAAAGTTGCGGTTGTTACTGCCGAAAATGTCGGTGGAATTGGGATTCCTCTGAATATAGACTTTTTGTTTAATGGAGTTTCTTTTAGCGCCGATTGGGAGGCCGTAGTAGAAGACAATACGCTTTACGTGACATTGGGGATTCCCGAGCCGTCAATGTTTGGAGTGTTGGCCGGAGTCTTCGCGGTTTCGATGGCAGGTTTTCGACGTAAAACAAAGAAGTAATTAGCGGCCGACAAATTGCCGCTCACGAAAACGTTCGTCGCCGCTCTCTGATAACAAAAAAACGTTCCCGGAAAGGGAACGTTTTTTTGTGTCGCTTAGTCCTGTAGCTTTTTGGGCTTGCGGCCGCGGCGTTTCTTTTCGGGCTTCGGTTCGACAAGGTCGAGTCCTTCGTCGTCGAATTCGCTCGGGCGGTCGTCGTCTTCGTCGTCCCAGCGCATCGTTTCGTCTTCTTCGAGATCCTTGTCGTCGAACTCGGCGATGTCCTTAACGGCGGAGAAGTCTTCTTCGCTCTTGGTCTTGAGCTTTTCGTCGTCGTCATCGCTTCCGCTGATTTCGAATCCGTCGGGGATGAATTCGAGGATGTCGATGATTTCCTGGAAGAGGTGGGTGGCGCGGCCTTCCATGAAGGCTTGGGTTTGCGCGTCGCGGATTTGCTCTTCGAGTTCCGTGGTGGTGAATTTCTGTTCGAAGTCGATTTTGTCGTTCAGGTAATTCACGCGGAGCTTGGTGATATGCGCGAGGAAATCGGCGTAGGTGTTTTTGCTTTCGTCGAGCGTGTCGGGCAGGGCAAAAAGCTCTTCGTCGGTGTCGAAGAAGGTTTCGTTGACGCGCACGAGGCGTGCCGTCTTGTCCGGATTGATTTTCTGGAGCTGGAACGGGATGAACGCGTTTTCGACGATATCCATGGAGAGCCCGTAGTCGCGCATGGCGTCGAGCAGGTCGAGGATGTAGCTCATTTGGCGCGGGTCGATGATGGAGAGCGAATCGATATCCCACTGGACGGGGATGCTCAATTCCTTAATCCACCAATTCATGTCGTCTCCGAAGCGGATTTCGCACCAGGTCAATTGCGGCGTATTGTTTTTCATAGTTTGGTTTTGTCGTATTAAAAAAACTCCGGAACGCAAGCGCACCGGAGCTTTGTGGTTTACAAAGATTTAGTTGGCAGCGTTCCCGTCAACGACGATAACTTTGCGGTCTTCGGCGACTTCCGCGCGGGTGCCGGCCTGAGTTGCGAATTGCTCGCCCATCGCCTGAATTTGTGCGCTTTGGGCGCCGCCGATTTGGTTCAGGTACTTCTTGACGGATTGTGCACGCTTGTCGGAGAGCGCAAGATTGTATTCTTCCGTACCGATATGGTCGGTGTAGCCGACAAGGTAGATGCCGCTACCGCGGGTGTCGCCGACGATCGCATCGAGCTTCGCACGCCCTTCGGCATCCACCGAGAACTTGTCGAATCCGAAGTAAATCGTGCAGAGCTTGGCTTCTTCCGGAATCGAGTTGGAGGCAAACCATTCCGCGACCTTTTCGTCCGTCGTGCGGGTGTCGCGTTCGCCGAGAACGTCTTCGCCGTCGAGCTTGCCGGAATCGACGTTAGTGATTCCGCCCTGATTGCCGGTCGTGTATTTAACGTTGTCTTCCGGTCCGCGCTTCGGCGTACAAGCGACAACGGCGAGCGAGGCGAGAAGGATGAGTGCGGTTTTGATGGAATTCATGGTTGCTTTTCTCTCTATATTATGAATTGGGAAAATGAAATGGCAAAGCGCTCTTTCCCGCAAGCGGAAAGTGAGGCGCAGGCGGGGCCTGCGCCAATTGCAAATTTCGAATTCCGAGTTCCGAATGTTAAGGGTTTTCTGCGAAAAAGATTAAAGATTAGAGGTTAAAGATTAAAGAAGCTCCGGCGAAACCGGAGATAGGTAACACTTTAGGCTACCTCTGGAAATTCGTTTTTTGTATGAACCTTGCCCCGTTTGGAGGGGTGGAAAGAAGTCTTAAAGAGAGGGGCATTACGTGCTTGGAGACGATTCCCGTGGAGCGGGAATGCATAGGATAACCGCGGGTGGAGGCAATAGACTAAACCCGCGGATTTGCCAAAGGGAAGAAGCGCCGCTTGAGAACATAGTTGCGTCTTTGATTTTCCTGCGGCGCAATGGAACAGACAGAAAAGAGATTAAAGAAGCCGCAGGCGCCGGCTTGATGCTCGATGTTTGATGCTTGGGCTTATCCCTGTTGCGGTGTCTTCACTTATCCGCTATCAGCTATCCGCCATCACCTTCGCGGTACGCATTCGGGATTCGGGGTTCGCTATTCGCAATTGCCGCTTCGAGGCGGTGCGCCGCCCATGCACTCCGATACGCCCCTGACACGCCTGCGGCGCAATGGAACAAGCTACAAAAAGCGCTCCCGCCAAACAGCGCTCTTTAAGCTTTAAGCCCTAATCTTTAAGCTTTCTATCCGCTATCACTCTTTCGCGGTACGCATTCGGAATTCGCTATTCATGCCGAAGGCCCCGGATTGGTCCCAAAAAAAACATCCTTTATTTTACGCGCCCGCATAAGCGTCACCGAAATTTTTTATTGACCTCAATTTTTCGCAGCGCGACAATTTTTTCAAAATTACCCATACCCTTTTTTACCCAAGTTTTAGTACATTACTCGTTTGCTTATGAAGACTTCAAAATTCTTCTTCTCTACCCTCATTGCTGCTGCCGCCATGACCGCTACCGCGTATGCGGATACGTACACGATCGGAACTGCAGACAACAATAGCAATGTGATTACTTCTGCAACGGCAGAGGATACAATTGTTTTTGAGAAAGAGAGCGGATTTCTTACCGCTGGGGGAGGAGTGATTAACGCAGGGGTTGTAATTGACTCATTGAAGCTTACCGATGGTTATTCGGGGGTGACTTATACTTTCAAGGGACAGGTAACAGGCGGTGGCGAGTTTTCGTTTAACCCTACAACAAACGCAGATAACCAAAACTATGTTTTTGAAGGGGATGTCAGCGGCTATTCTGGGAATATGCTAATCAATGCCAATAGGTATGGAAGCTTCACGTTCAATAACAATGCGACTGGGAGTGGAACAATCACGGCTACGAGCGCGTGGTGTAATGTGAATTTTAATGGAGCCACGGTTAACAATTCCGAGATTAATGTTGCGACGATTAATGTCAGAGGGGAAACGTCTTTTGTTACATCGACGAAGCTTGTTGGAAAGGTGGTTGTTGATTCCAGCGCTACTTTTGAGAACTCGGGCTCGCTTGATATTTCCGGGGCTAGATTTGTCTTGAACGGGAATTCTATTGTGAATACGGGGACGGTAGTTGTTTCTTCTGGAACGATTTTTGATTTGACGAGCGTGGACGGGGCTCAAACCATCATTTCCGGCGGAAGTGTTATGGGATGGGATTCATTGAGTGCATCCAATTTTACGCTTAATGGAGATGCTCTTGGCGGAAGATCTTCTTTGGACCTTTCTGTGTCGGGGAGTGTCACAGTTTCTGTAGTCGTAGCAAACCTTGTTTGGTCGGGCGCCACTAATTCTACTTGGGATGTTGAGGCTACTGCGAACTGGGTGAATGGTGAAGCGCCTGATGTTTTTTATGTGAGAGACAATGTCGAGTTTACGAGCAATGGAGCGGGGACTGTCAATGTTGTTTCTGATGTGACGGTTGGTGACTTTGTGGTTAGCTCTGGAACTTATACTCTTACGCGTAGCGGGAATGGCCATGTAAATATTTCGGGAAATGCAACGGTTGAGAACGGAGCGAAATTAATCCTTGGGAGTCAAACGAATGATACTGGGTTACTGCGAGGCGCTATTGTTGTTGAAAACGGAGGGACTCTCCAGTTTGACCAAAAGGATGTCACAGGATACAGCGGAGGGGCTACTTCCTTGCACACAATTACTGTTTCTGAGGGCGGAGTCTTGTTGATGAATGTCAATGGGAATGAGACTTTTGCGGGGAAGTTGAATTTAGGAGGCACAATTAAAAACGGAGAGCTTGCGGGTAATGATACCTATTGGGATATTTTTGGTAGCTCATCCATTGAGGTGATGTCTTCTAGCGCAAAAATTGAGACAAATCTTCGTATTCGTAGAGGGGATGCCATTATTACCCTGAATAATGGTTCGCTTTTGACCGTTTCCGGAAACATTACAGTTGGAGGCAATGGAACAGACACTCTGAAGATTGATGGAGGTAACGATAGCGGTAGCTTTGTGTTTACGGGAGAAACTGGCACAATCGGAAAGGGTGTTAAGTTAGGACGTGGGTCTTTTACCATTGGTGACGGGGAAAGAGCTTCATTCCTGTCTGTGGGGCGTGTCGAGATGGGCGATTCGGGGACGTCGGGGCAAGCCACCCTTGCTGTTAAAGCGAATTCGACTTTAAAGGTTGTTGGCAACAATAACGGCTCTGGATATAAGGATGCGTCGTTGCTTTTAGGTGAGTGGGTCGCTAAGACAATTGTCGACATTGAAGGAACTTTGCTTGCCAAGGATGCGAAGGCACTTGTAGGCGACAATAATATGGAAGTTTCCATTAAGAAAGGAGGCGTCTTGGCTGTAAATGGGCTTGGAGTGGCAACCCTTAAGAATGATAAAGCCCAGGGGATTTCGTTGATTGTTGAAAATGGCGGACTAATGATTCTAGGAAGTGAAGGTATTGCGACTTCTAAGACGTGGTCTGGCAGTGTCGCAGAGGGAACGATTGCGACGTATTCGGATGCTGAAGCGGGGACGACTATTGCCAATTCGCTGGAGTTGACTAGTGCGTCTGGAGCAACTTTCGATACGCAAAAATACGTTTTTGCCGAGAATGGAAATTCCATTTCTCGCGGAAGTAGCGCGGGCAAGATTTCTGTTTCGGGAGCACTTTCTGGCATTGGGAAGCTTATTAAGATTGGCGCAGGTACGTTGACGCTTTCTGAAGGAAATTCCTATTCCGGCGGAACGACGATTTCTGCAGGAACGTTAGTGGCTAGTCACGAAAATGCGCTTGGATCTGGTGCGGTTGCTGTTGAAAACGGAGTTCTTGAGCTGAGCAAGGAAGGTTCAATAATTTCTGCCTCGGCGATTACTGTTGCGAATGGTGCTAAGGTGCTTGTTGCTTATGGGACAGGTGCAACGTATGAACGCTTAACCTTAAATGGTGGAGCGACCTTAGAGATTCGCAATGGTGGCGGGTCCGTAGGGACTATTTTCGGTGATATTGTCGTTGATAGGGCAGGGGAACTTGCCGCAGTCATTAAAACCGGATATTATGGAGATGGTTCTGCGATTGAAGGGACGATTTCCGGAAATGGCGCTTTGGAGTTTACCGGAGTTGCGTCCGACGGAAAAAATCCCACGGAGGTTAAGGCTGCCATTTCCGGAAGTCTTGCGGTTAATGTCTCAATGGTTTACGACAAAGAGTCTCCTCAGGTGCTTACGTTCTCCGGAACTAATTCTTATTCCGGAGGAACTACGATTAATTCAGGGGTGCTTAAGGTTACGAATTCCAAGGCTCTCGGGACTGGAGCGGTGACGTTTAAGGGCGGAGAGCTTGACCTTGCCGCAGACGTAGAAATTTCCGAATTGAACGGGGAAGGGCAGAATGTGTTGGAGAATTCCAATATTGTCAACTCTGGGGCCGACGTGAAGACTTTGACTGTAGAAAAGGGTAGTTTTGATGGAGGCATCGTCGGAAAGCGCCCCGTTGGGGGGAGTGATGTTTACTCCCTGTCGCTCGTAAAAACCGGAAATGATAAGCTTTCTCTTCGTAACTACCTTTCTGCGCAAAGTATTACGGTTGCAGGTGGCGTACTATCGTGGTCTCAACACGACATTAATAAGAATTCTAATTACGTTGTTGATATTGGAGAAACATTGACTGTTAAGGGGGGGGCGCAGCTTGACTTGCTCGTGGGCGATGAGGTGAAACAGTATAGTGCTGTTATTGTTGGTGGAGATGTCAATCTTGCTTCCAGATCAAAGATTGTCGTTGATTTGTCGAATGTTACGGCAGGAGGAGAAGAGATTGTCCTTAACATCATTGCTGCTAATGCAATCAATTTCGGGTGGACGGAAACGTCTGAGGCTTTGATTGCTGCGGATGGCTACTCGGTTGAAGACTTTGTTTCCATTACAGGCGACGAACATCTTGCGGCTTATGTCAATCAGATGTGGAGCTATAGTAATGGCGCGCTTTCGCTGACGCTGGCGATTCCGGAGCCGTCGATGTTCGGCTTGTTGGCGGGCTTGGGTGCGCTGGCCTTGGCCGGCACGCGTCGCCGTCGCAAGTAAGAGAAAGCTTAAAGTTTAGGGCTTAAGGCTTAAAGAAGGGCGCTCTCGCTGTTTGGCGGGAGCGCTTTTTTGTGGCTTGTTCCATTGTGTCGCAGGCGGGTCAGGGGCGTGCCTGAGTCCGTGAGCGGCGCACGGCCTCGAAGAGGCAATTGCGAATAGCGAATCTCGAATTCCGAATGATTACCGCTTAGCGAATTCTGTTGTTAGCTTTAGGAGGACGGCCTCCCGGCTCTGCCGACTCAGCTTTTAACTTCTAAGCTCCTAAACTTTCACAAAAGGCGGGTGCAGACGTAGCCGGAACCCGCGGATAATCTATGAAAAACAAGCGCCGCAAAGTAGCGGGAGCAGACCCGTTTACATGCCTGCGGCGCAATGGAGCGGATTGCGCCGCCTTTGTAAACCGCTAAAAATGAATTTCCTGAGGTCGTCTTAAACGGTGACGCGGAGGCCGTCGTAGGCGAGGGCGACATTCGCGGGGAGCTTGGCGCTCCAGGTGTCGTGGTCGATTTGCCAGGTCATGTGAATCAGGTAGGTCTGCTTCGCGCCGATTTTTTGCGCGACTTCGATGGCCTCGGGGACGGAAAGGTGGGTCGGGTGCGGGTTGGGGCGCAGGCCGTCGATGACCAGAACATCGACATTTTTTGCGAGCTCGACGGCGGCGTCCGGGACGGCGTTGCAGTCGGTGTAATACGCGATTTTCTTGCCGCTTGTCTGTTCCGTGAAAACCAGTCCGAGCGTCGAAATTCGTTTCCCGTGGGGCAGGATAACGGATTCGATGAGCGTGCCGGTCGGCAGGCGCAACTGTTTTTCCATAACAATCGGCTTGAGGGCGATGTAGCCGTCGTCGGAGCGCTCGCGGATGCCGTAATCAAAAAGGGTTTTTACGCGTGCGACGCCGCTTTCCGTGGAATAGACGGGGATGGCGTTGCCGCCGTTGATGGCGCAGTAGCGGCGCAGGTCTTCCATGCCGAGGATGTGGTCGGAATGTTCGTGCGTGAGGAAGAAATAATCGACGGCGGGCACGCGGTCGCGGATGCAGGCGAGGCGGAACTCCGGTCCGGCGTCGATTTGGATGTGTTGCCCGTCGATGAGCAGGTGAGCGCAGGAGCGTCCGCGCCAGTTTTTCGGATTGTTCAAATCCAGACCGTCGCAGTCCCATTCAATCATCGGGACGCCTTGCGAGGTGCCCGTGCCCAAAAACAGAAGTTCCATAATCGTGGTCGCGAATCTATCAGTTCGCCGGGAAAATGCGAAATTAAAACTTCCCAAGTCGGGGAGGGCATTTTAGAATCTCCGTACTTCTTAAACCGACTTTATCTCACCCATGAATATGAAAAAATTATTTTTTGTCGCGGCGTCTGCGGTCCTCACGTTTCCCGCTTTGGCTCAGGAAGCGAAGCCGGTTGTTGCCGAAGATAAGCATTCGATTACGATTACCCTTCCGAAGGTTGACTTGCCGGAGGATGTGAAGGTGACGCTTTCCGCGTTCATGCAGGTGCAGTACGCTTATGCGAGCGCCAACGGCTACGGCGCGGGGCCTGCGGAGGGCGGCTTCTCGCTGCGCCGCACGAACATCGCGGCGAAAGCTTCGTTCGGCAAGGCTTGGAACGCCGTCGTCGCCTATGAATTCGACAGCGGAACGACCGGCGGATGGAATTACAACGACTACCTCGACAAGGCGCTCGTGCAGTACAGCGGCGAGGCCGGCAAGCTCTCCGTCGGCCAACAGAAAAACCGCTTCATGGTTGAAGAATACACTTCCGCGCTGAAGCTTCCCGCCATCGAGCGCTCGATCAATTCGAACTATATCGCTGGCAATTCCGGGATTAAGGGGCTTGCCAGCTACCACATCGGCGTGTTCTGGGACGGCAAGCTGAGCGACGATTTGAGCTACGGTTTTTCCGTGACCAACGCCAGCTCCCGCGATTACCACAAGGAAAGCAACGACCTCTGCCTGACCGGAAATCTCGGCTACGACATGAAGCTCGACGACAAAACGAAGGTGACTTTCGGGCTGAACGGCATCGTCAATTTCAGCGACGACGGCGTTTACAACAGCAACACGATTCTCGCCAATGCGGGAACGGTTTGGGGGATTGAACCCTATGTTCGCTACACGCAGGGCGGTCTCTCCGTTCTCCTCGATTCTTACTATATCGACGGCGACAGCGATTCGCAGATTAAGCGTACGCTGGCGGCGGCGGCGATCGTTGCCTATCGCATCGACGAGCATTGGGAGCCGGTTGTCCGTGCGACTTACCTGAATGCGCACACGCCGGCTTACGGAGTGAAGACGAGCTTGCAGAATCACAATCCGGCGAGCGGCGGCCTGCCGAATGCCACGAGCTATTATCTCGGCGCGAATTACTACCTGAACAAATACGTGAGAATTTCCGCCGGCTACGAATATGTCCACACCTTCGGACACGGCACGCACGCCGATTCCAACTGCCTGCGCACGCAGTGTCAGGTTTCATTCTAAGCCGTCGGCGTCCCGAAAAGCGTTCCCGTGATTGGTGTCGCGGGAACCTTTTTATTGCGCTAATCTCCGAAGTCTGAAGTAAAAATGGATACCGCGAATTCCGAAAATCGCCCCGTCATTCCCGTCCGCGGATTTATGCTCGATGTTTCCCGCGGGCGTGTGCCGACGATGCCGGCCCTGCGCGCGCTGATTCGCCTTTTGGCGCAGTTGCGTTACAACCAGCTCCAGCTTTACGTTGAACACACGTACGCGTTTAAAGACCACGCCGTCGTTTGGAGCGAGGCCTCGCCGCTGACCGGCGAGGAGCTGCGGGAACTGGATGTGCTGTGTTGCGAACACGGCATTGAATTCGTTCCGAATCTGAATTCTTTCGGGCACGTCGAACGCTGGCTGAAGCATGCCGCCTACAAGCCGCTGGCGGAATGCCCGGACGGGTTTTATCACGCTGTCTTCAAGATGCAACGCGTCGCGGGGACTTTCGCCGCGTGCGAGGCAACGGCGGATTTTATGGAGGCGCTTTACGACGAATTCCTTCCGAATTTTTCGTCGGATAAATTTAATATCGGCGGCGACGAACCCTGGGAACTCGGGCAGGGACGCTCCCGCGAGCTCTGCGAAGTGCACGGGAAGCGGGCCGTTTACCTCGAACACATGGCGCGCCTGAAAAAACGCGTCGAAGCGCGAGGTAAAAAAATGATGTTTTGGGGCGACGTTCTGCTCGGCGAATCGGGCGAAATTCCGGCGGAGTTTCTGAAAAATACGATTCCCGTGATTTGGGGGTACGACGCCGGTCATCCCTTCGGCGAGCAGTGTTCCCGCGTGAAAGCGGCGCTCGAAAAGGCCGGCGGGCAGGGCGAATTTTACCTTGCTCCGGGGACTTCGTCCTGGTTGAGCTTCGGGACGCGGCAGACAAATGCGCTCAGGAACATCCGCGAGGCTTGTGCCGCCGCCAAACGATACGGCGCGACCGGTGTCCTGCTCACGACCTGGGGCGATTTCGGCTACCACAATCCGTTTTGCGCGAACCTGATTCCGCTCATCGTTGCCGCCGCCGAAATGCGTGGAGAGAAAGCTCCCGAGACCGCGCGGGATTTTGCCGTATCCTTGAACCGAATCGGCTTTGATGCGGGCGCCGAACCCTTTGCGGAAGCCCTGATCGCTTTCGGGAAGCTCGACGATTTTATTGCCAAAAAAATCACCAACCGCAGCATTACGCGGGAAATGTTCTTTACTAAGGGAGAGGCTTTTGAACGGCTTACGGACGGTGTTTCCGCCGGGGAACTTGCCGCCGCAAAAGCGGCGCTTGCCGCCGTTCAAGGGCATTTCGCCGGCGTGCCGGAAAGTGTCCGCGCTTCGCAGCTTTGGGCGAGGGAGTTTGCCGTCGCGCTGAAGATGACGGAGGCCGCCTTGCGCCGCGCCGAAGCGTTTTTGAAAAACGACGCGGGTGCGCTTGCCGCCGTCGAAGCCGAAATGCGCGGCCCGATTAAGGACGCTTTTGCCGCAGTCTGGAGGCTTTCCGACCGCGAGGGCGGTTTGGCGGAGTCGCTGAGTTATTTTTAGCGGCGGGGTAAATTCTGCGTGAATTCTCCGTAAGATTTTGATTTAATGGACGCACTAATCACAAGTAACACTCACTAATTATTACCCGCAATGATCAAGGAATACTTCAAATCGCAATTTAACTGTGAACCGACGGCAATCGCCAAGGCTCCGGGGCGTCTCGAATTTATCGGCAATCACGTGGACTACAATCAGGGCATCGTCATGGGCGTTGCGATTGAAAACCACATCACGGTGGCGGTTTCGATGCGCGATGACGACGAAATCCACATGGCATCCGAAGGCCTGCATTGCTTCGGCAAGGTCAAGCTCTCCGAAGTCGTGCTTCAGGAAAAGAAGCAGAAGTTTATGAACTATCCGCTCGGCGTGTTCGCGATGTTGCGCGAAGCCGGGATGAAGGTCGAAAAGGGCTTCAATCTCGCCGATACCTCGACGGTGCCGACGGGCGCGGGCGTCAGCTCTTCCGCCGCAATCGAACTCGCGACGGCCTATGCGCTCTGCAAACTTTACAATTTCCCGCTTTCGAAAATTGACACGGTGCGTATCGGCAAGGCTGCGGAAAACAAATTCGTCGGCATGCCCTGCGGGATTCTCGACCAAGGCGTTTCCGGCTTCGGCGAAAAGGACGCCATCGTTCGTATCGACTGCAAGACGGAAGCATTCTCGACGCTGCCGCTCCCGGCGGGAACGTATTTCTGGGTCTTTAATTCCGGTGTGAAGCACGCGCTCGTCGCCGGCGATTATGCCAAGCGCCACGCCTCCTGCATGGAAGCCAAGGACGTGCTCGGAAAATACAATCCGGCAATTACCTGCCTCGCGGACGCATCGGTCAGCACGGTTGAAGCCAACAAGTCCAAGCTCTCTGCGGAAACCTTCAATCGCGCCCTGCACGTCGTCGGCGAAAACTGCCGCGTCGTCGAGATGGAACATGCGCTCGCCGTCGGCGACTTGGTTGCCGTGGGCGATTTGATGAAGGCCTCGCACATGAGCTCGCGTTTCCTCTTCGAAAACTCCTGCAAGGAAATCGACTTCCTCGTCACGGAACTTTCCGCCCAGAAGAATGTTTACGGCGCGCGCCTTTCGGGTGGCGGTTTCGGCGGAATTGCCATCGCCCTCACGAACGGCGATTTCTCGGAAGCCCAGGCCAAGGAGGTCGCGGAGAAATTCTACGAAAAGTTCGGCTCCTATCCGAAGTACTTCCGTACGACGACCGGTGCCGGTGCCGGCGTGGTGGAATAAGCCGCCGGAAAAAGATTAGGGCTTAAAGCTTAGAGAAAGGCTCTCGCTCGGAAACGGCGGGGGCCTTTTCTTTGCGATTTATAAGGAGTTGCCTTGTGAATCTTCCGTTGAAAAAAACTCCCGAACGCACTATTGTCGGGCGAAATTTACAACATTCGCTACTGTTCCATGGAGTTTAATCTGAAAAAGATTCTTAAGGCTTTGCTCGCGTCAACTTCCGAGCCGCTTTCCATCAAAGATATTCAGGCCGTTATTACGCGTTATCACGAACAGCGCGAAAAAAATGAAAAGAACGCGGTGCCCGAAACCGACGAAGGCGGCGTGCCCGTTGCCCGCCCCGAAGGCGAAAGCGTCGAACCGGAACAGCGCGTCATCGAAGACATTATCAATCAGGTGCCGGTTTTGTTGACGGCGACGCAGATTCGCGAAG
The DNA here is from genome assembly GCA_045651325.1 of Candidatus Spyradenecus sp. GTDB lineage: Bacteria > Verrucomicrobiota > Verrucomicrobiia > Opitutales > UBA953 > Spyradosoma. The sequence continues at coordinate 13,995 of JAZRSB010000057.1, read as the reverse complement.
CCGTCGAGGAGCTCAATTCCGAGATGAAGGATTCGCGTGACGCGACGCGTATTGTCATCGGTCCGGAGGGCTTTCGCATGGTCATCGCTCCGGATTATGCCGAATGGATTCGCCTCCTGCGCAATGATCCGCGCCCGCAACGTCTGACCGCGGCTGCCCTCGAAACCCTCGCAATCGTTGCTTACCGCCAGCCGGTCACGCGCGCCGAAATGGAAGCTCTGCGCGGCGTTTCCGTGGATTCGGCGCTTTCCCGCCTTTTGGACCTGGAGCTGATTATGGTTTCCGGCCGTGCCGATTTGCCGGGGCGCCCGTCGCAGTTTTCGACCACCTCGAAGTTTCTCGAATTTATCGGTTTGCAGACCATTTCGGAGTTGCCGGAATCGGACGTGCTTTCGCCCTCTCAGATTTCGGCTTGGATTCAGAAAGCGATGAACCCGAACCGCCCGACGAATGCCGATGTCGGTCTCCACGAAGAAGAAGCTCCCGCAGCGCAACTCGAACTCGCACAGGTGGTTGAATCCGAAGCACCGCCAGCGCCCTCCGCAACGCCTTCGGAAACCCTCGAAACAGAAGCCTAAATCCCATGAAAACCATTCCGGAAGCCCGTCAGGATATTGAAAGAATCGACGCCCAGATTGTCCGCCTTCTCGGCGAGCGCCAGGCCTGCGCAAAGATCATCGGCGAAAACAAAGTGCGCGACGGCAAAAACGTTTTCGTGCCCGAGCGCGAGGAGGAATTGTTGCGAAAGCTCGAAAAGCTTGCCGCCGAAATTCCCGTTCCGCAGGCCAATATCCGGGCGATTTATCGCGAAATCATTTCCGCCTCCGTCGCCTTGCAGATGCAGTTGCCCGTCGCCTACCTCGGGCCGGAAGGCACCTTCACGCATCAGGCCGCCCGTAAAAACTTCGGCGGTAGCGTGGAATTGCAACCCAAGCGCACCCTCGTCGAAATTTTCGATGCGGTTTCCCGCGGACAATGCGCTTACGGCGTCGTTCCCGTCGAAAACACCAATGCCGGTGCCGTGACGGGAACCCTTGATATGCTCGCGGAGACAGAGCTGAAAATCATCGCGCAGATTGAACTTGAAATCGAACAATGCCTCGTTTGTGCGGGCCCGCTCGACAAGGTGACGCGCGTTCTTTCCAAGGACATTGCCCTCGAGCAGTGCTCCGAATGGCTGACACGCCATTTGCCGAACGCCGACTTGGTGCCGACCGATTCCACGGCCGCCGCCGTCGAAGCCGCCGCCCAAGACCCGAGCGTTGCCGCCATTTCTTCGACCATCGCCGCCGAATTGCGCGGCGTCCCCGTCGTGGAGCGTGCCATTCAAAATCGCGGCGTGAACATGACGCGTTTCCTCGTCGTCGGCAAAAAGGCTAACCCGTCGTGCACGCTCTGCGAAGAAAAGACCAGTATCGTCCTCGTCGTCAAAAACGAGCCGGGTAGCCTGCTGCGCGCCCTCGAACCTTTCTCGAAACGCACCCTGAATATCATGCGCATCGAATCGCGTCCCGTGCGCGCCCGTGCGTGGGAATATATGTTCTTTATCGATTTCATCGGTTCTTGGGACGATCCCAAGGTGTGCGAAGCCATCGCGGAGCTCGAAAAAATCGCGGTCTCCGTCAAACACCTCGGCTCGTATCCGAATACGTGAGAGAGAGATTAGAGCTTAATGCTTAAAGAGGGGTGGTAGCGGATAGCTGATAACGGATAGGGAGAGATTAAAGGGAGAGCGGCGGAAAAAGCGCCAAGCATCAAGTATCGAGCACCAAGCGAGTGCCTGCGGCTCTTTTAATCTTTTTCACAAAGGAGCCTATCCGCCATCGCCTCTTTAAGCCCTAAGCTTTACCTATGTCTGATTTCGTCCACCTTTCTTTAAGCTTTAAGCATTAAGCTCTAATCTCTCTCTTTAATCTTTCCTCTTTAATCTTTTTTCGTTGCTCGCGGCCAAGAAAAAAAATAGAACGTTTGTTCTAAAAATGGCCGAGATTGATTCGAGTGAACCCAAGACGCGGGAGCGTATCTTAGACGCCGCCGAGCAAATTTTTGCGACGCGCGGCGTGGATGGGGCGTCGATGCGGGCGATTACGGCCTTGGCGAAGGTGAATCTTTCGGTGGTTTATTATTATTTCAAGGATAAGGAAGCCTTGCTGTTTGCGGTGTTTGACCGCCATGTGAAGCCGCTGATCGACAGACAGTTCGAAATTTTGAAGCAAGCTCGCGAGCTTGCGGGGACGGCACCGATTCCGCCGCGCCGCCTGGCCGAAGCGATGATTTTGCCGCATGCGGAATGCGTTTCCGAGGCGGTCCATCGGCTTTTTACGATGATTTTGTTGCGCAGCGGAGAGCTGGAGCGGCGCGTGTTTGCGTCCCTGGAGGGCGCGGCGCAGGAGCTGCGTGACTGCTTTTTGCGGGAATTCGGAAAAACCTTTCCGGAGCTCTCAAGCGTCGAGATTAATTTCCGGATTGAAAGCGTCCGGGCGATGTTGGCGGGGTGGACGACGATTGCGCCGTTTAAGAAGGGGACTTATCCGAAAGAGGTGACGCAGGAGCATTTTTTTGAGATGTTCATAGCGATAGTTTTGGAAATGTTTAACGCGCCCCCGACGCTTTCTCTGAAATCTTAACCTGTTTAATAACACTAACTTAGAAAAACGAATTTATGATGAAAAATAAGCTGAAAAAATCCTTCTTCGCGGCGGCGTTTGCGGCGCTTGCGGGAACCTTGGCGTTCACGGGCTGTGACGAGAAAAAAGCCGAACAGGTTCAGCCGAAAGGCCCGGCGGAAGTCGCTGCGACCGTCGAAACCCTGAAGTTTGAGGAAACAAAAATTGTGCGCGAGCTTCCCGGCCGCGTCGATGCCGTGCGTTTGGCGGACGTTTCCGCGCGCGTGACGGGTGTCTTACTCGAACGCAAATTCGACGAAGGCAAGAAGGTGGAAAAGGGCCAAGTGCTTTTCCAAATCGATCCGGCTCCGTTGCAGGCTTCCCGCGATGCGGCAGCGGCGCAGGTTGAAGTCGCCAAGGCTTCGCTCTCCGGTGCGGAAATTACTTTCAAACGCTATTCCGATCTCGTCAAAACCGGCGGCGTGAGCCGTCAGAATTACGACGACGCGATGATTGCCGTGGAAACCGCCAAGGCTTCGCTCTCGTCGGCAGAGGCCCAGCTGAAGTCCGCCGAAATCAATCTTGAATACGCGACGGTGACGGCTCCGATTACGGGCATCATCGGTGCGGCGCTCGTCACGGAAGGCGGCATGGTTTCCGGCAATTCGTTGACGAAGATGGCGGTCATCCAGCAGATGGATCCGATTAATTTCGACTTCACGCAGTCCGCGACGGCGCTTCTCGAGCTCCGCAAAGCCATTGCGGCGGGAACGGTTGAAAAAATCGACGAAGCAACGGTTCCGGTGACGCTTGTTTTTGACGACGGTTCGGTTTACGAACACAAGGGGAAACTCAAATTCGCCGAAGTGACGGTCGATAAATCCACGGGTATGTACACGCTGCGTGCGGAATTCCCGAATCCGGACAATCTTTTGCTCCCGGGGATGTTTGCCCGCGCCGTGCTTGAAGAAGGCGTGAACAAGCAGACGATTCTCGTTCCGCAGAAAGCCGTTTCCATCGGCACCGGCGGGAAGGCGACGATTTTCACGGTTGACGAAAACGACATGGTGCGCCCGCGCTCCATCAAGATCGGAAAAATGGAAGGCGCCTGCTGGATTGTCACGGAAGGCTTGAAGCCGGGCGACCGCATTGCCGCGGACGGTATGATTGCAATCGGATCGGCCTTGTCGCAAAGCGGAAAAGCCGGTGTCAAGATTGTCGCTCCGGCTCCGAAAGAAGCTTCCAAGCCCGAAAACGCGACCTCCGAAAAATCGGCGGAAGCCCAGCAATAACGGCATTTTCGCGGAGGCGTATTCTCAATGACAGTGCGCCTTCGCGAGAAAATTCTCTCCATAAAAATTTAATCAAAAACAAGGAATTTACATGGCAAAATTCTTCATCGACCGCCCGGTTTTTGCGTGGGTGCTTTCGCTGATGATTATTCTGTTCGGTCTGATTTCGATCAAGTTCTTGCCGATCGCTCAGTATCCGACCATCGCGCCGCCGTCGATTTCCGTACAGGCTTCCTACGCGGGTGCTTCTGCGGAAACCACGCAAAAAACCGTTACTGCCGTTATCGAGCAGCAGCTCAACGGTATCGACAACCTGCTTTACATGACGTCTTCGTCGGACTCCACGGGGAATGCCGAAATCACGGTGTACTTCAATCCGGGAACGGACGACGATACGGCGCAGGTTCAGGTTCAAAATAAGGCTTCGCTCGCGACGGCACAGCTTCCGTCCGAAGTTCAACGCACGGGGGTGACCGTCAAGAAGGCGGCGCGCAATATGTTCCTCGTCGTTTCGTTCTATTCCGAAGACGGTTCGATTTCCAAGGCGGAAGTCGGGAACTATGTGGCTTCCAGCGTTCTTGACCAGGTGCAGCGCATCAACGGGATCGGGCAGGTGGACTTCTTCGGTTCCGAAAATGCAATGCGCATTTGGCTCGATGCCAACAAGCTCAACGCCTACGGACTGACGGCGACGGACGTCGTTTCCGCACTTCAGGCGCAAAACGTTCAGGTGCCTGTCGGCGAAGTTAACGGCTCTCCCGCCGTGCCCGGCGCTCAGCTCGGTATCACGATTCAGGGACCGGGTACGCTTGAAACGCCGGACGAATTCGGCAACGTTTTTCTGCGTACGCTCGAAGACGGCTCCCGCGTTTATCTGCGTGACGTCGCCCGCATCGAACTCGCGGAACAAAATTATCAGTTCGAATCGCACTACAACGGACGTGTCGCCGTGGGTTTGGGCTGCAAGCTCGCCACGGGGGCAAACGCGCTTGATGTTGCCAACGCGGTGAAGGCGAAAATCGAAGAGCTTTCGAAGTACTTCCCGGAAGGAATGAATTACGCGTTTCCGTACGACACGACGCTCTTCGTCCGTATTTCGATTTATGAAGTAATCAAGACGCTCGTGGAGGCGATTATACTCGTCTTCATCGTTATGCTCGTCTTCCTCCAGAATCTCCGTGCAACGTTTATTCCGACCATCATCGTCCCGATTGCTTTGCTCGGAACCTGTGCGTCGCTCTTTGTGATGGGCTATTCCATCAACATTCTGACGATGTTCGCGATGGTGCTCGCCATCGGGATTCTCGTGGACGACGCCATCGTCGTTATCGAAAACGTCGAACGTATTATGACCGAAGAAGGCCTGCCGCCGCGCGAAGCGACGCGCAAGGCGATGGACCAGATTTCCGGTGCACTTGTCGGGATTACGCTCGTGCTGACGGCGGTGTTCATTCCGATGGCGTTCTTCTCGGGCTCGGTCGGTATCATTTACCGCCAGTTCTCGCTCACGCTCATTTCCTCCATGGTGTTCTCGCTCTTCCTGGCGCTGACGCTGACGCCGGCGCTTTGCGCGACCATGCTCAAGCACAACACAACGGGCAAACAGCGCGGGCTCGCCGCGTGGTTTAACCGCAACTTCGACCGCATGACGCGGGGCTACAAGAACATCGTTGCCCGCATGATCAAGCATAGTATCATCGGCATCGTTTCCTTCGTGGCCATCGGTGCGGGATTCGGCTGGCTTTATCTGCGCCTGCCGACGGCGTTCTTGCCGGACGAAGACCAGGGCAGCATCATGGCGCTCATCCAGCTCCCGCAGACGGCGTCTCAGGAACGCACGCTCAAGGTTATCGAAGAATTTGAAAACTACGCGCTTGCCCAGCCGGAAGTGGAATCGCTGTTCGTCGTCCAGGGCTTCTCGTTCAACGGACGCGGCCAAAACGTCGGTCTCGGCTTCCTCAAGCTCCGTGACTGGGGCGAACGTAAGGGTGAAGAGCACTCCGCCGAAGCTATCGCCGGACGCATCACGCAGCATTTCACCGGCCACGGTGACGGCTTGGTGCTTTCCTTCAACATGCCGGCAATTTCCGAACTCGGGAATTCCACCGGCTTTGAATACCAAATGCAGGACCGCGGCGGTGTCGGCCACGAAACGCTCGTGAAGGCGATGAACGAAGTTTTCGCGAAAGCCAACGCACCGGAAACCTCCATGGCGGGTGTTCGCTTCCAGGGCTTGAATGACGGCCCGATGCTCAAGATGAACGTGGACCTCGAAAAGGCTCAGGCACACGGCATCGATGTCAGCTCTCTCTACAACACGATTCAGGTTGCGTTCGGTTCGTCCTACGTAAACAACTTCGTGCAGGGTTCCCGCGTTCAGCGCGTCATGGTTCAGCTCAGCGCCGAAGACCGTACTTCGCCGGAACAGCTGAGCAATATGTATGTCCGCACGAACTCGGGTGCGATGATGCCGCTCTCGGAAGTTGTTTCCTTCGAGTGGATCCAAGGCGCGCCCGCACTCACGCGTTACAACGGCTTCCCCTCGCTCAACATTGTCGGTCAGCCGAAACCGGGCCGTTCTTCCGGGGAAGCCATGGAAGAATTCGAAAAGCTCGTGTCGGAATACCTGCCCTCGATCGGGATTGACGGTGTCGGCGGCGAATGGACGGGTCAGTCGCTCGAAGAACGCACTTCCGGCAGCCAGGCTCCTGCGCTTTACGCGCTCTCACTCATCATCGTTTTCCTCTGCCTCGCGGCCTTGTATGAAAGCTGGTCGATTCCGTTCGCCGTGCTGCTCATCGTTCCCGTCGGGGTGTTCGGTTCCGTTTGCGCGACGATGCTCGGCGGGCTTTACAACGACGTGTACTTTAAGGTCGGCTTCCTCGTCATCATCGGTCTTTCCGCGAAAAACGCAATTCTCATCATCGAATTCGCGAAGGACCTGCAGGAACAGGGACGCAATCTCTACGATGCCACGCTCGAAGCGGTCCAGCTCCGTCTGCGTCCGATTCTCATGACCTCGTTTGCGTTCATTCTCGGCGTGTTGCCGTTGGCCCGCGCTTCGGGGGCTTCGTCCGCCGCGCAGAACTCCATCGGCGTCGGCGTTATCGGCGGGATGTTGGCTTCGACGATTCTCGGTGTCTTCCTGATTCCGTGTTTCTACGTCGTCATTCGCAAGCTGTTCCGCGTAACCGAACGCAAACCGAATGCCATTGTGAAACACTAAAAAAGCTTAAAGTTTAGGGCTTAAAGCTTAAAGAGAGTAAAGGTTCTTTAAGCTTTAAGCATTAAGCCCTCAACTTTCATTAAGCCTTCAACTTTCATAAAGAAATAAAAATTATGTTCAAATATCTTTCCGTTCTTCCGTTCCTTGCCGTGGCGACGGCGTGCACGACGATGGCGCCCGATTACAAGCGCCCCGACGTGGACAATATCGTTGCCGAAACCTACGCGGGAATCGCTCCGACGACCGAAGACGGGAGCGCAGTGACGCGCCTCGGCTGGTCGGAATTCTTTGCAGATGACCGCCTCAAGGCATTCATTAAGTCCGGTCTCGAAAACAACCGCGATCTCCGCGTCGCCATTCTTACCGTCGAACAGGTCCGCGCCCGCTACGATATTCAGTGGGCGGAATTGCTCCCGAGCATTGCGGGAAGCGGCTCGTTCACGCGTTCCCGTACGAACGAATACCTGTCGATGACGGGCAAGGCGATGACGACGAACAATTTCCAGCTCGGCGTTTCTGCGTCCTATGAGGTCGACCTCTGGGGACGCGTGCGCTCGATGACGGATCAGGCGCTCGAACAGTGGCTGTCCGCCGCCGAAAACGAACGCGCCGTCCGCCTCTCGCTCGTCTCGGAAATTGCGCTTCAGTACTACACGCTCCGTCTCGCCGAAGAACGTCTCGCGCTTTCGGAAAAATCGCTCGTTACGACTTTGGCGTGGTACAACATCATGAAGGACCTCTTTGCGAAGGGCTCGATTACCGAAATCGATCTCGCGTCCGCCGAAGCTCAGTATCAGTCCATGGTGTCTTCCACGGAGCAGCTCCGCGAAAGCCGGAAGCAGGCGGTAAACGCATTGGCTTTGCTCTGCGGCGAAACTGCGCTGCCGAAGCTGGACAACGTTCCCGCGCTGCCGATTGCGGCATCGAATCTCCTCAAGCCGCTTGAAGCCGGTATTCCCTCGGAGGTGCTCGTGTTGCGTCCGGATGTGCTTTCCGCCGAACGCACGCTCCGCGCTGCGAACGCCAATATCGGTGCCGTACGTGCCGCGTTTTATCCGAGCATTTCGCTTACGGGAACGGCCGGCCTTGCCTCCGTCGAACTCGATGATCTGTTCACGGGTGCCGCGCGCACCTGGAGCTTTGTGCCGAGCGTGAACGTGCCGATTTTCGATTACTTCAACGGTAGCCTCGAAGCGCAACTCGACGTCGCCGAATTGGAAAAGGAAATCGAAATCGCCAACTACGAAAAGGCGATTCAAAACGCATTCCGCGAAGTGGCGGACGAACTTGCCGTGCAAAAGCACATCGACCGCCGAATCAAGGCCGACGAAGCCGCGCTCAAGGCACAGGCTCGCCGCTACGAGCTGACATCCGCGAATTACCGCGGTGGCGACGGCGTCATCAGCTACACGGATGTTTTGCTCGCGCAGAATGACTTGTTCTCCGCACAGCAGACGCTTGTTCAGACGCGTTTTGCAAAAATCGCTTCGATGATTTCGCTCTACAAGGCGCTCGGCGGCGGCTGGTCGGAAGAAAGCATTCCCGTCGGCGAAAAGGTCGCCCCGGCTGCATCGGAAAAGCCTTCTGCAGAGGACGTGGCCGCAACCGCGGAAGAAGAGGAAGAAGCCTTCGAACAACCGCCGTTGGACGATCTGATTCCGACATCCTGCGAAGTCATGGCGGCCCAATCCGCCGCTTACGACGAAGACGAGGAATAATCGCCTCCTCCGTTTTGACGTTCCCGCGAAAATCCGCGGGAACGTTTTTTTGTCTCCCGGCATCCGTCATCTGCGTTTTCCGCTGCGGTAAGCCTATGAATTTCCTTGCGGGAACGGCAGGATGGTTTAGACTCAAGCCAATAGAAGTTTTTGATTTTAGACACATGAGCTCCACAAACACCGAAGTCGGTTATAACAGTAAAATTGAAGGCGGCGTCGTCGTTACGAAATTGGACGCCGCGCTTAATTGGATCCGCTCGCATTCCGTTTGGCCGATGCCGATGGGCTTGGCGTGTTGCGCGATTGAATTTATGTCGGCGAGCTGTTCGCGCTTCGACATCTCCCGCTTCGGGATGGAAGTGACGCGCTTTTCGCCGCGCCAGGCGGACTGCATGATTGTCGCGGGAACGGTTACCTACAAAATGGCGGAAGCCGTGCGCCGTATTTACGACCAGATGGCCGAGCCGAAATGGGTTGTCGCCATGGGCGCCTGCGCCAGCTCCGGCGGGATGTTCCGCTCGTACTCGACCCTGCAGGGCGTGGATCGCATCATCCCCGTGGACGTCTATATTTCCGGTTGCCCGACGCGTCCGGAAGCGCTTTTTGACGGCCTGATGGCGTTGCAGGAAATGATTGCCAAGGAACCGGCGCTACGCCTGCTCAAGCGCGAACGCCCGGTCAAGCCGCTGTACTTCTCGTAAACGAAAAGCCTCTACGACTATTTACCCATGCTTTCCGAAAAAGATTTAGAACTGCAAAAACACTTGCTCGAGGCCTATCCGTACGTCACGGAACGTCCGGGTTCGGCGGACCACGCTTCGGTGGACGTTCCTGCGGACAAGGCACTTGAATTCGCCCGTGCCCTGCGCGACGTCGAAGGCTTTGCCGCGATTCAGGAATGTTGCGGTTGCGACTGGGGCGTGGATGCGTCCCCGCGCTTTTCCGCGATCTGGCACCTTTACAATTACGACAAGCATCTCTACGTGCGCATGAACGTTTATGCGCCGGACAATGCGAAGCCGGAAGTGCCGTCGATGTGCTCGGTCTGGGCCGGCGCGAACTGGCACGAACGCGAAGCCTACGACTTGGTCGGCGTCCGCTTTGCCGGACACCCGGATCTGCGCCGCATCATGATGTGGGACGCCTATCCGTACCACCCGCTGCGCAAAGACTTCCCGCTTTCGGGCGTCGAAGTCCCGTTCCCGGATGCCGACACGGTCGCGCAAACCGGCGTGAAGGTGATGCCCGCCCCGCAAAACGGCGGTCCGTTCGTTTCCGGTTGCGGCCAAACGCTCCGCACCAGCGAACCTTTCGGCCGCGACCAGGAATGGCGCGAAAACAATCGTAAAGGATAATTCCCCATGGCAAAAGAAATCGAAATTTCCTGCGCGGACAACGCCGCGCGTAACGCTCAGGCCGAAGAAGAACTGCTCAATTGCGAAAAAATGCAATTGACGATGGGGCCGTCCCACCCGGCAACGCACGGGGTGCTTCGCCTGCAACTCGAAGTCGATGGTGAAATCGTCACGAAATGTACGCCGGTCGTCGGCTACCTGCACCGCGGGGACGACAAGCTGGCGGAAAACATGACCTACAACCAGTTTGTTCCGTTTACCGACCGCCTCGACTACCTCGCGCCGATTTGCAATAACGTCGCCTACGCGCTGACGGTCGAAAAACTCGCCGGACTCGAAGTGCCCGCCCGTTGTGCCGCGCTCCGCGTGCTGACCTGCGAACTTTCCCGCATCTCCTCGCACTTGCTCGGTCTCGGCGTTTACGCGATGGATACCGGCGCACTCACGGTCTTCCTCACGACCTACACGGAACGCGAACGCATTTACTCGCTCTTCGAAGAACTCACCGGACAGCGCCTGACGAACAGCTATACGCGTATCGGCGGTGTCACGCACGACGTTCCCGAAGGCTGGCTCGAGCGCGTCGAAAAGGCCTGCGATTCGATTCTCAAGGGCGTCGATGAAATGGAAGGCCTGCTTTCCCGCAACAAGATCTTCCTCGACCGTACGAAAGACATCGCCGTCATCACGAAGGAAATGGCCTTGCAATACGGTTTGACCGGGGTGAACCTGCGTTGCGCGGGTATCGAGTCCGACATCCGTAAGAGCCGCCCGTACAGCGGTTACGAACAATACGATTTCGACATTCCGGTCGGCTCCGTCGGCGACTGTTACGATCGCTACCTGCTCAAGACGGAAGAAATCCGCCAGTCCGTGCGCATCGTGCGTCAGGTCTGCAAGACGCTTCCGGACGGACCGATTTTCGCCGAAGACGCGAAGAACATCTGCCTCCCGCCGAAGAATCGCGTGCTCTCGGGCATGGAAGATCTGATTCAGAACTTCATGATCACGACGCACGGCCCGCAGATCCCCGCCGGTGAAGCTTATTTCGAAGCGGAAAATCCGAAGGGCGCACTCGGCTTCTTCATCCACTCCAAGGGCGGAGGAAAGCCGTACCGCCTGCACGTGCGCGGTCCGTCGTTCGTTTCGCTTTCGACGCTTCCGGTGCTCATCCCGGGTTGCTTCATCACGGACATTCCGGCGATTCTCGGATCGTTGGACTTCGTTCAGGGCGAATGCGACCGATAAAAAGCTCCGGCCATTAACGGGGAAGATTCTCGGAAATGAAATCGAAATTCTTCCGATTTTTAACGAAAAACGCGGCATTCGTCGCGCTTTTCGTTTTTTTAGGCACCTTGGTAATCGCCGAAAAGGCCTTCCCGCAAATCGAAGAAAAAACCGATGCCTATTTCACGGAAACCGTCTCCGAGGCGGCGACCGTCTTCGCGACGGCCCGTGTTATCAACGGCGGTATTTCCGTCATCAAGGATTCGACGGTGACGGTAACTCCCTTCGGCGTCGGGACCGAAATTGCGCTCGGACAGGTTTTGGACCCGCTTGACGACGTTATTGAGCGGCTTTCCGACATTCTTTTTACCGTCATCGTCTCACTCGGGATTCAGAAGGCGGTTTACGAAATCATTGGTGCGACGGCGGTTTACGGTATCACCGCATTGCTTGCGCTCAGCCTTTTGCTCGCGTTTTGCTTCAAAAACGAAAAACTGCGGGCGTGGAGCGTTTTCCTGAAAAAAGCCGCGTTGCTGCTCCTCTTTGTCCGCGTTGCGCTTCCGTGTACGGCGCTGATTTCGGAGGCCGTCGAAACGCATTTCTTCGCTCCGAAAATTGCCGCCTGCCAAGCGCGTTTGTCCGTATTCGAAGCGGAGACCAAAATTCGTGCCGCCGAGCAGGATTCGCTTTGGGATAAGGCGGGAAAGATGAAAGAGCAGTTCCAAGAAGCAATGACGGTCTATTGGAAAAACGCGATGGACATGGTCGAGGTTTCCCTTGAGATGGCCGGACACTACATCGCGCTCTTTCTCGTGCAGGTGATTTTCATTCCGCTGGGTATGTTTTGGCTACTCGTGAAAATCACGAATCGCTTCTTCTCGACGGCACTTCCGGGAGTCATTCCGCTGAGCGCCAAACCCCGCGAATCCGACGGCGAGCCGCAGTAGGCCGGCTTTCCTCTTATCGGGATTGAATCCGTCCGCCGAATTGCATTTAATCCCCTTCCATGAATATTTATCCGGCAATCGACATTCAGGGCGGCCACTGTGTCCGCCTGAAACAGGGCTTGGCCAATGAATCGACACGCTATTTCGAGGACCCCGCGGAACCGGCACGCGAATTTGCCGCCGCAGGAAGCGCTTGGATTCACGTCGTCGATCTGGACGGAGCTTTCGACGGCGAGCCGAAAAACCTGGAAGCGCTTAAACGCATTGCCGCAACCGGCTTGAAAATCGAATTCGGCGGCGGTCTGCGCACGGCCGAAAATATCCGCGCCGTGCTTGACGCGGGCGCGACGCGCGCCATTGTCGGAACCAAGGCTGCACACGACGACGCTTTTGTCGCCGAGCTCGTTAAAACTTTCGGCGGCGAAAAAATTGCCGTCGGCATCGACGCCAAGGGCGGCTTTGTCGCCGTCAAAGGTTGGGTGGACGTGACGACGCGCCGTGCGACGGAACTTGCGGGGACGGCGGCCCGTCTCGGCGTTCAAACGATTATTTATACGGACATCGCGACCGACGGCATGCTCAAGGGACCGAATTTCCCGGCGCTCGAGGAAATGCTGAAAAGCACCTCCGCCAATATCATCGCTTCCGGCGGTGTTTCGCGTCGTGAAGACATTATCCGCATCCGTGAGCTTGCCGGAAAATACGCCAATCTCGACGGCGCCATTGTCGGCAAGGCGCTGTACGAAAAGCGCGTCGAATTGCCGGACCTCCTGGCGATTGCCCGTTAATTTTTACCCCGAATCCTCATGAATCATTTGCATCCCTACTGGCGCATGGCGTACATTCAAGCGAATAAATCCGGACCGAAATGGGCGGATCCGTTCGCGGAAATTCCGAATCAGCCGGACGAAAAGGAAGTCCACCTGATTTATCGCGGCAAGACCTGCTACATCGTCATGAACGCCTTCCCGTACAATGCCGGACACCTGCTCGTGACACCCTATCGCGCCGTCCCCGCACTTGCGGATTTGACGCCGGAAGAACGCGCCGAAATGATGGAGCTGATCGTGCTCGGCGAAAAAATTCTCTCGGATGCGCTCAAGCCGGACGGCTTCAATGTCGGTTTCAATTTCGGTTCGGCGGCCGGCGCCGGCATTCCGCAACACCTGCATTGCCATATCGTCCCGCGCTGGGAAGGCGACAGCAATTTCATGCCCGTCATCGGCGACACGCGTACGCTCGTCGAATCGATGGACTCCATGTGGGAGCGCCTTAAGCAGTTTACGCCGCCGCATGTGAGAGATTAAAGAAAGAGCTTAGAGCTTAATGCTTAAAGCTTAAGGCTGCCTCTAGAAATTCATTTTTAGAGGTTTACAGAGGCGCGCAATCCGTTTCATTGCGCCGCAGGCATGTAAACGGGTCTGCTCCCGTCACTTCGCGGCGCTTGTTTTTCATCGATTATCCGCGGGTGCAGGCAATAGCGGAAACCCGCGGACAGGCCTCCGATCCCATGCCCGCTAAGCGACGCGGATTTGTCTCCGAAGTTCCTGCGGCGCAATGGAACATTTTCCTTGCCCGCTCCTGAGAGGCGCTTCCTGCCGCCAAAACAGCGTCTAAATACGTC
>JAZRSB010000056.1:0-37291 GCA_045651325.1 Candidatus Spyradenecus sp. | reverse complement strand
AACACACGTTCCCATCCCGAACACGCTCGTTAAGCCCTCAGCCGCCAATGGTAGTGCAGCCACGCTGCTGTGTGAGAGTAGGTCGTCGCCAGTCTATATGAAGCCCGTTTAAGTCAAAACTTAAACGGGCTTCACTCGTTTGTAAAATAAATGAAAATAAATCAGTAAAATATAAACTTGCGAAAAAGGGAAAGCCTCCGTTAAGAATCTCTTTAACGATGGAGCACGAAAGCATCGAAAAACTACGGGAGATTCTTGCAATTCGCGAGCGGGAGCTTGCTGCGTTGCACTTGGAAATTGACAATCTGCGCAAAGTTCTTGCGATGCATTCCCGTTCGGCTTCTACTTCTGTTCGGCTTTCGCCCGATCATAAGATTGCGTTGTTTCGCAAACGCTTTTTCGGTCGCGAAGATGTTTTTGCCGTGCGTTGGGAGAGTACGAAAAGCGGGAAGTCCGGCTATCAGCCGTATTGTTTGAACGAGTGGAAGTTTCCGCTTTGCGAAAAACCGAAAGTAAAATGCTCCGCGTGTGCCAATCGTCGTTTGGCACCGCTCGATAATCAGTTTATTCGTCGGCATCTTATCGGACGCGATTCTACGGGACGCGATTTTACAATGGGCGTTTATCCGCTCGAGTCGGATGATACTTGCCGCTTCCTTGCCGTGGATTTCGATGAAGGCGATTTTCAAACTGCCGCACTTGCGTTTGTCAAAACTTGTCGAAATTACGAGATTGATGCGCTACTTGAGCGTTCCCGCAGCGGAAAAGGTGCGCATGTTTGGATTTTCTTTTCGGAAAAAATTCCGGCGCGGCTTGCCCGAAGGCTCGGAGCGTTTCTACTTACGCAGACGATGAACGCGTTTCCGTCGCTCAGCTTTAATAGCTACGATCGGCTTTTCCCGAATCAGGATTTTGTCCCGAAAGGCGGTTTCGGGAATCTGATTGCGCTTCCTTTGCAAGGCTCAGCTCGTAAAAACGGTAACTCCGTGTTTGTTGACGACAGTTTTACTCCTTTTATCGATCCCTGGGAGCGTCTTGCAGATGTCTCCCTGCTTTCGCTTGCTCGAGTAAACACACTGGTCACTGCAGCACAGAAACACGGTGAAATTTTTGCCTTAAACGATGCCTCTATCGACGGCGATTCGGAAGATAGAAGGCTCGCGAAAAGAAATCCGCTTTGTGAAAAATCTTCGGAATTACTTCCGGATTCACTTTCGATTACGCTTCGCAACGGCATTTTTTTCGAAAAGTCCGCACTTCCTCCGGGAATGACGGCGGCGATTCGTCGCTTGGCAGCTTTCCCGAATCCGAATTATTTCTTCGCTCAGCGCCTTCGGAAAAACGTTTATAACATTCCGAGAATTATTTCCTGCGGCGACGAGACGGCAACGCATTGGATTCTCCCGCGCGGATGTCGCGACGAGCTTGAAAATCTGCTCAGCGAAAACAAAATTCGTTCTGTGGTGATTGACGAACGCACAGCGGGAATGCCGTTGAGAGTGAGTTTTTGCGGAGAATTACGCCCTGAGCAACAAAAAGCCTTTGATGCTTTAATGCGTTTTGACGACGGAATCCTATTTGCCTCAACCGCCTTCGGAAAAACGGTTTTGGCAACGGCCATGATTGCCGCGCGCGGCGTTTCCGTGCTTGTTTTAGTGCATCGTCGCCAATTACTTGCCCAATGGCGCGAGTCTCTTTCCGTTTTTCTTGGTATATCCGAATCGGAAATCGGTTTTTGCGAAAGCGGAAAACAAAAACTCAACGGGAAATTAGACGTTGCCGTTTTTTCGTCGCTTTCCCGGAAGGAAGACGCGGAAACAATTCTCGGGAACTACGGTCACGTCATCGTGGATGAATGTCACCATCTCGCAGCGTTCAGCTATGAACAGATTTTGAAAAAATGCCGAGCCAAATTTGTTCTGGGACTTTCGGCGACCCTGAATCGGAAAGACGGCTTGGAACCGATTGTGAAAATGCAATGCGGCCCCGTACGTTTTCGTAGCGGGAACGCGTCGCGGAAGGATTTTTTGCACGAAGTCGTCGTGCGTACGATGGACGATTCGCCGCCGGAAATGCTTTTGCACGACGAGGCGCTCATCGCGGACGTTTATCGCTGGATCGGAGGAAATGCCCGGCGCAATGCCGAATTGATAAAGGACGTTTGTAGCGCTTTGGAAAAAGGGCGCAACCCGATCGTCCTGACGGAGCGTACGGATCATGTGGAATGTCTCGCGGCGTTGTTACGCGAACACTGCGCGAATGTCTTCGTGCTGAGCGGACGCCTTTCGGCGAAAAAACGTCGAGAAGTTTTGTCGGCGTTAAATCTGCTTCCGGAAAATGCTTTGAGCGTAATCGTCGCAACGGGACGTTACATCGGCGAAGGTTTCGACTGTCCGCGCCTGGACACCCTTTTTCTGGCCCAACCGGTTTCATGGAGCGGGATTTTGGAGCAATACGTCGGACGGCTTCATCGCCTGCATGCGGGAAAGCGCGACGTGCGCGTTTACGATTACGTGGATATTGCTTTACCGGTAACACGAAAAATGTTTACCCGCCGCCGTGCAGCGTACTCGCGCCTCGGCTACGCCATCTGCCACGATTGGGAATTGCCGCTTGATCCTCCCGAAGCTTCTTCCGCTGGTTGATACCCGTTGATTTATTCCCCTAGGTCAACGAATAGCTTCAGCGCTTATACAAAAAATGTTCCTGCGCATGTGCACAGGAACATTTTTCTATGAGGCAATCAAATTATTGATAGTTTTTCTCGATATAGTCGTAATGATCGGCTTCAGTCGTTTTTTCTTTATATTTCATAATTGATTCGTGCATCAGAGGGTTGGGATTGCTCTTTTGGGCTTCGATAAGGGCGGCGAGCGCCGGAAATACATTCTCATCGCTTCCTTTAATTTTTATTTGGATTGCGTGAGTTGTTCCTCCTACCCAAAGACATTTTTCTCCTATCTTTTCTATGTAGGAAATAGGCACTCTAAATAGTGGCTCGTCATCCCACAGGACGCCCCCCTCAGTTATTTTTGCGTTTTGATGAAGAATCTTACTTAGGTACTTCATAGCGTCTTTATCTCCGCTAGTTGCAAATTTTTTGAGTGCGTTGATTCCTCGAGTCCTATATTCGGAGTCCCATCCTGAGATTGAGCCATCTCCGAAAGGTTGGGTGGTCGATACCCCCATTATCCCCAAAGCGATGTATAAGTTAGTTGAAGGATCACTTTTCTCCAGATAGTTCGTAAAGAATTTTTCCGAATAAGACCCAATTCCTTCTATTCCTTTGTAACTTGGATCCCCCCTGCCAGTACTTACCCTGCTATTTCTAAATCTGCCGCTGCCAACAACCCATGAGAAAAGGAATGCGATTTCTTTTGAGCCTTCTAGTTTATCATCAATCATGCGCATCCCAACCCGGCAAAGGAAAGGACTGTCAATGCAGTACCCGACATTGTATCCAATGCAAAACGTCTTGAATGCCTTGGCTCTAACTAACCAAGAAGCGTGCCTTGCTGCCTTTGGGTTGTTTTTGTATACTAATTCTAAAAACTTGTTGTTGATTAGCTCCTGTTTAGCTGTAGGTTCGTCCCAGTTTCCCGTGCATGTGCACAGTACTTCGAGTGCAATAGAATTTCCTTTCTCGACGTCTGCGAAAAGGTTTTCTAACGCGGGCTTCCATTTGGAGGGTTGTGATTCTCGAATTCCACTTAGGTATTTTTCTTTGGCTGCTTTTATTGCATCTTCCTCTGCTTTTTTCTTTGCTGCGGCTTCTGCCAATCTTGCTTGTTCTGCTAATTCTTGAGGCGTTAGGCGTGGAGTTGTTGCACATCCTCCAAGAAAAAAGCATGACAATGCTATGGCGGATAGGGCTGTTTTAATTAAGGATTTCATGAGATTTTTTATAGGGGTTGATGTTGTTAGTTAGGAGGTCCTTTACTTTTGTTTTACAAATTCAAACATAAAGTTTCCAATGTAGGTTAAAAGGATTTCATCATCTGATCCGGCTTCGATAAACTTAGAAGCGATTACTGAAGAAAATACACGGTAGTCATCGTCTGTAGTTGGCTCAAATTTGCTTTGGTCGATTGAGGATAGAAGCTTTTTGCAAAGGTCTGCTTTATTCTTCTCGGCTACGAGTTTTTTTACTTCATCATAAAACGGACGAATGTCTGAACGTAGTTGTCCGTTTGATGAAAAAATGAGGCTGTATATTTCTGGTTCATTCCACCGCTGAATGAAAAGACGTGGCTTTACTTCGTGGATAAACATTTCTAACTTGTTTTTTTGATTCATATGTTCCTTTATCTATTGCTCTAACAAAAAACGCTTGCAAAGAATACCGAGCTTTGCAACAAAAACGCTCTTGCTTGAGCGTCTCTGATTTTGCAAAAAAAAACGGTTTTCAAGCAGAAACGGAAAATAGGGGGGTGTTTTGCGGGACTCTGGGGCTGTTTAGTGGCGATGCTTGAAATTTAGACTTGGATTGGGCGCTGAAGAACGGAATGGGGAGTGTCGGTGAAAAATTTTCGAGGAAAATGCTCCTCGGGAACGCTTTTATTGCCAAAGGAGTTAACGATGAATAAGAAGCATATCGGAGGATGGGTTTTATTTTTTGCGGGCAGTGTTTGCCTCTGTGCCGGAACGGTGACGGCGGAAACCTCGACGAAAGACGGCCAAGGGAATTATTACGGTTTTACTTTGGCTTTGGGGAGCGGTTCTCCGTCGCTTACGGATCCGGACGGGATTTTGACGAGTCTGAGCGGAACTGCGGTTGCTCTCGACGATGTAAGCATTCTTACGTGTTTAAACAATAGTTTCGCGGATGCAAAGCTTGCAGTTTACGTTTACCAAGCAGACGGCAACGTCGGTAATTTCGTCGGACTTTCCGATGCTATATCCTTTGCTCCCGGCACGGAGGTAAAATTTACTTTCGCCAATCTCGATTTGACGCTCGGCGAGCGCTACCAGTTTCTCTTCGTAAATGCTTCGGCGACGAACGATGCGCTGACGAACACGGAAAATTCGACTCTCCTGCAGCTTTACCAAATGTATGCTTTGGCTTGGGGGATTTCCGTGACGGCGGATCAGTACAGCGGGGAGTTGCTGCCAAGCGGTTGGGGAACTTACACGAGTAGTGGCCTGAACGCCTGGGAAGGACACCGCATGCCGGTTGCGGCAGTGACGGTTTCTTCGGCGGCGATTCCGGAATACTCGTCTTTCGGCCTGCTTGTCGGAGTCGGTGCTTTCCTTTTTACTTCTGCCGGACGCCGGAGAAAACGCCTTGTTGCGGCGTAGCGGGGCGTTTTTAGATGAGCCCGAGCTGTTCGGCGCGCGCGATAAATGAGCGCGTGCCTGCGTACCAACGCAATTTCGGCATCTCTGCGGAAATTTGGCGGAGCGGGAAGGGCTTGTTTTTGATAAAGACGATTTTGCGGCCGGCGGCAATGAGCATGGCGTAGGCCGCGGCGATATCCCAAACGCGGGTAAAATGGTCGATGCTGCCGTCGATGGCGCCGAATGCGTTGTAAGCTAAATTTAATGCGGCGGAGCCCTGGCAACGTAGGGCGTTGACGGAGGTGAACGGAGTCAGCTCAAGCAATTCGTGTTGTTTGAGCGGAAAGTGCAGGCTGATGAGGCTGTGCTCGTTGTAGGGCAATTCCGGCGGGAGGGCTACGGGAACGCCGTCCTTGGAAAGCGGGACGCTGTCGCCGCCTTCGAGGATACAATTTTGTGCGTGGTCGTAAATAATTCCGTAAACGGGCACGCCGTTGCGCAGCAGTGCGAGAGAGATGGCGCAGAGCGGAATGCCTCGTGCGAAGTTGTTGGTGCCGTCAATCGGGTCGAGCACCCACGCGAATTCGGCGTTGAAATACTGAGTGGTTCCCGACGGCGGCAGCGCTTCTTCCGAGCAGAAATCGTCGTTCGGGAACTTTGTCAGTATCGCATCGGTGATCGCACGCGAAAGATTCAGGTCGGCTTCGGTTACGCGTGAATTATCTTTTTTCCATTGGCTTTCGACTTTCGAGAAATGCGTTTGGAAAAAATTGATTTGTTCACGAATAACGCTACGCGCGGCCGCGATTCTTTGCGATTGATCACTCATGCGGGGAAACGCCTATTTTTTCTTGGCGGATTTTTTGGCCTTCGGCGCTGCTTTGGCGGCCTTGGCGGGAGCTTTTTTAGCCGGAGCGGGCGACGGTGCAGCTACGGGAGCGGCAACGGGGGCTTTGGCCTTGGGTGCAACGGGTGCGGGTGCGGGTGCCGGTGCCGGTTCCGGGGCGGGCTCAGCCTTTTTGGCGACGGCTTTTTTCTTCGCCGGCGGTTTCGGCGGGAACATGCCCTTGCGCATTTCGATGGCCGAACGGTAAACCTCTTCGTATTTTTCGACGGAGCGATCCCAGCTGAAGTCTCTGCGCATACCGTTCGAGCGGACGGCGTAGTAGTCCTGCGGGTAATCGTAATAAAGTTGGAGTGCGCGTTCGAGTGCCCAGCGGAGGGCATCCGGTACGGCATCGCGGAAATTAATTCCCGTTCCTGCGCCCGGAACTTGCGGATCCCATGCGGCGACGGTATCGACGAGACCACCCGTTGTGCGGACGATCGGCGGCGTGCCGTAGGCCATGGAGTACATCTGGTTCAAACCGCAGGGCTCGAAACGGCTCGGCATGACAAAGAAGTCCGAACCGGCTTCGATGAGGTGTGCGAGCTGATTGTTGTATCCGATGGTTGCCGACATTTTCGTCGGGAACATCGCCGCGAGGCGGGAGAACGCGCTTTCGAGCTGCGGGTCGCCGCTGCCGAGCAGAACGACTTGCATGTCCGCGCGGCTGAGCAGATCCGGAAGGACGGCGGCGAGCAGGTCGAGCCCCTTTTGGTCCGCGAGGCGGGAAACGACGCCGAAGACGGGCACGTCACGGCGGACGTCGAGACCGCAGCGGCGTTGCAGTTCTGCCTTGCAAATATCTTTGCCGGTGAAATCGTCCGCGTTAAAGTGCGCGGGTACGAGATTGTCGATGAGCGGAGACCATTCGCCGTAGTCGATCCCGTTGATGATGCCGGTGAGGTCGCGCGAGCGGTGACGTAATACGTGGTCGAGTCCGAAGCCGTATTCCGGCGTCTGGATTTCGTACGCGTAGGTCGGCGAAACGGTCGTGATTTTGGTCGCGTGATAGAGTGCGCCCTTCATCATGCTGATGCCGCCGAGGGACTCGTAATTGTCCGAGGTGAAAAGCCCCCACGGAAGTCCGAGGTAGTCGATGACGCTTTTCGGCGCGTAGCCTTGGTGTTGCAAATTGTGAATGGTAAAGACGGTGCCGGCGCGTGCGGTGCGGCGCCAGTTATCGCGCGTGTTCAAAATGGCGGGGACGAGGCCGGTTGTCCAGTCGTGGCAGTGGACGATATCGGGAATCCAGTTGGATTGTTCGCAGAAGTCAATCGCCGCCTTACAGAAGAAGGCGAAGCGGTGAGCGTCATCTGCGCGCTTGGAGTAGATTTCGTTTCCGCCGAAGAAGTGGTTGTACTCGACGAAAGAGATTTCCGCACCGTCGAAAGGAACGTTCCAGATGGCGCAGTCGGCGTACATGCCGAATCCGAGTTCGACGCGCACCGGATCGGGGTAGCGTTGCCAGGAGGCATCGCGCTTGACCGAGCCGTAAGCCGGGGTGACGATGCGTACTTCGTGACCGTGCCTTGCCATGTACTTGGAAAGTGCTGCAACGGCATCGCCGAGACCGCCGGTCTTGGAGTACGGGGTCACTTCAGGGGAAATCATTAAAACTTTCATCGGGATATGAAAATAATGGAGTTAATGGTTGTTGTGTTTAGGGTTCAAAATGTTCGTGTGAACTGCGGAAATCATGAGCGCGGGGAGGCCTTTTGGCAATGTTGAAAAAATCAGGCTTGCGGGAACGGAGGCGCGGAACACACTTTCCGGCTAATGACTTTTTTGAAGAAAACGCCGGTTTGGAATACGCTCTTTCGCGTGGCGTACCAGCGTATTTCCCGGAAGCGCCTTCTGGCCGCGGCGTTGTTGGCAGTGGTCTTGCACGTGATTTTTTACTGTTCGGCGCCTGACGCTTTTCGCCTTTTTGCGGAATATGCTCCGGTGCCGCAGAAAAAGGTCGTCCTCGCGCAACCCGAAAACGTGCTTATTCCCGAGGATTTGCTTCCGGAAGAGTTTCGTAAAAAGAAAAAGCCCGAGTTCGTGCCCGTGAACCCGAATGCTCCCGAGCAAATTCCGGAGGCGACGAATAATCATTCGGCTGTCGATCAGCGTGCGGCTCAGGAAAATCCGGATCCGACGACGCGTTCCCGCAAGCCGACTAACGACGGAGAATTGGAGGATTCGCGCGGCATCGCAGAGCAGGTGATTCCCCGGGAATTGCTCCCGGAGGAAATGCGTGTGACGCGTGTCGCCGCCCAGCCGAAATCGGAAGGCGACGCGCAGGAAAAGGCGGAGCAGGAAGAAACGGCGCGTGACCCCCAAGGCGTTTCCGCTCCGGAAAGTGCAACGGGAACGATTGCGCTCGGGAAAACGCCGGAGAGTACGCAGGCGAAGAAGACGGAGATTCCCGACCCCCAGGCGCGTCCGCGTATCGCTACGCCGCCCGGATTGAAAACGCTGACGATGAAGTCTAATACGGCGACGAATGAAATCGGCGCGGTCTCGCTCGACGCAAAATTCAGTGAATTCGGCGAATACACCCAGCGGATGTTGGAGGCGATTCAGGCGGCATGGTACGTGACCTGCGAACGCTCGTCCGTACATTCGCGCGGAAGCGTTGTCGTGCGGTTCACGCTCTGCTCGGACGGAACGATTAAGAGTACGGAGGTTTTACACTCTTCCGCTTCGGAGCTGGCAACTTACGCTTGCCGCGATGCGATTGAATCGCGTGCGCCTTACGAGGCTTGGCGCGAAGAAATGGTCGCGCTCTTCGGCGAAGAACAAACGACCACGATTTCGTTTTATTACCGCTAAGATTTTATTCGGCGGAAACGTGGAGGGCTTCGCCGATGGTGTAGAAATGGCCGCCCGCAACATAGTGAAGCGTACGCAGCCCGGCGGGAGCTTTTTCAAATTGCCAATGCCCGTTTTCAAAAACGCGTTTGTCCGCCCAAGCAGCGACGCATTCTCCGAAGAGCAAATCGTAATTCTTTTCGTTATGTGCTTCGGGAATGACTTTGAAAATCATCCACGCCGCGCAACCTTTGACCAGCGGGATTTCGTACCCGTCCATACGGAAGAATTCGGCGCCGCTTTTTTCGAGCTTGTCGGGATCATCGTTTTTACTGACGGAGCCCAGTGCAAGCGTTTCCTTCACGATGCCGGCCGTCGGAATCTGCAACGAGAAATAGCCGCTCGCATCAATCAGCTTGCGCGTGAAGTGCGAGGCATCCACGACGACCCCCGCCTTAAACGGCGCAAAGTCCAAGGGCATGGACCAGGCCGCCGGCATGACATCGGCGACGCCGTTGTTTGAAGCGGCGACCAGAGTTGTCGCGCCGAGGTTTAGGAGTCGGTAAGCCTTTTCGGGGGCAACGGGCAGAATATGGTTCATCGGCGGAAATTATTCGGATTTTCGGGAACGGCGCGAGGTCGGTGCGGACGCTTTGCGCTTGGTGCGCGGCGTGCGTTCCGGCGTTTTGCTTCGGGAACGCGGGGCGGCTTGTTTGCGCATACGGGGCGCGGAGGTTTTTTCCGGGTTCGCGGGCGTGTCGTTGTTTTTCGGATACGTAAACGCGAGTGATTTTCCGTCGGAATCGATATGCAACGCTCCGGAGAAGCCTTCCCCGTTGCGGAGGATTTCTTCGGCAAGCGGATCTTCCAGATGCCGCTCGACGCTACGGCGCAGCGGGCGTGCTCCGAATTTTTCGTCGTAGCCGACATCGACAAGATAGTCGGCGGCTTTGTCCGTGAGCGTGAGGCGGATGCCGCGTGCAGCGAGGCGCTTGGAAACTTTGTCAATTTCCAGGGAAAGAATCGCGCGCATGTTTTGCTTCGATAGCGGGCGGAAGAAGACGGTTTCCGTAAGGCGGTTCAGAAATTCCGGCTTGAAAGCGCGTTTCAGCTCGTCGCCGAGGCGTGATTTCGTTTTTTCAAAATCCGCGTCCGCATCGAGTCCGGTATCAAAGCCCATTGCCGTATTTTTCTGAAGCACGTCCGCACCGACATTCGAGGTCATAATCAGAATCGTGTTACGGAAATTGACGGTGCGTCCGAGCGAATCGGTGAGGCGGCCGTCTTCCAGCACCTGCAAGAGCAATTGGATGACGTCCGGATGCGCCTTTTCGATTTCGTCGAAGAGGACGACGGAATAGGGCTTGCGGCGCACGGCTTCGGTGAGCATTCCGCCTTCTTCGTAACCGACGTAGCCGGGCGGCGATCCGACGAGTCGGGAAACCGTGTGCTTTTCCATGTACTCGGACATGTCGATTTGAATGAGGGCATCCTGTTGACCGAACATTTTCTCGGCGAGTGTCTTGGCCAAAAGGGTTTTGCCGACGCCGGTGGGTCCGAGGAAAAGGAAAGAGCCGATCGGGCGGCGCGGATCTTTCAGGTCGGCGCGGGAGCGGCGCAGGGCGCGGGCGATGACGGTGCAGGCTTCATCTTGGGCGATGACGGAGCGTTGCAAATCCTTTTCGAGTTCCAGCAGCTTTTGTGCTTCGGATTTTTCCATGCGCGAAAGCGGAATGCCGGTCCAATCGGAAACGACGCGAAGAATGTGCTCTTCCGTGACAGGAGTGCAGAGCTTTTCGCGTTGCTCGCGCCAGTCTTCAATGGCGTTGTCCCGTTTGGCGCAAAGCAGTTTTTCCTTTTCGTAAAGAGTTGCCGCCTCTTCGTAGCGTTGGGCATCCGAAGCCGCTTTTTTCTCGGCGACGACCTCGCGAATCTGTGCTTCGAGTGCTTCGATTTGTGCGGGCGGATCGAACGAATCGATGCGTACGCGGGAGCCGGCTTCATCGAGAATGTCGATCGCTTTGTCCGGCAGATTGCGTTCCGTTATATAGCGGTCGGAATAACGCACGGCGGAAACGATGGCTTCCGGCGTGTAGCGGCAGCGGTGGTGGGCTTCGTACTTCGAGGCGATGCCCTGAAGAATGAGGATGGAATCGTCCGTTGACGGCGGCTCGACCTTAACGCTTTGGAAGCGGCGTTCGAGGGCCGGGTCTTTTTCGACGGATTTGCGGTATTCGGAAAGCGTGGTGGCTCCGATACACTGGACTTCGCCGCGGGAAAGGGCGGGCTTGAGAATATTCGCAGCGTCCATCGAACCTTCCGCGCCGCCGGCGCCGATAATCGTATGGAGCTCGTCGATGAAAAGAATGACGTTTTTCGCACGCTTGATTTCGTCCATGACAAGCTTGATGCGCTCTTCAAATTGGCCGCGGTATTTCGTGCCTGCAATCATCAACGCAAGGTCGAGCGCAATCAGGCGTTTTCCCGCGAGAATTTCGGGGACGCTTCCCGAGGCGATCGCTTGGGCGAGCCCTTCGACGATGGCGGTTTTCCCGACACCGGCTTCGCCGAGCAAAACGGGATTGTTCTTTGTGCGGCGGCAAAGAATTTGGATGACACGGCGAATTTCCGAGGTGCGTCCGATAACGGGATCGATTTCGCCTTTGCGGGCAATTTCCGTGAGATCACGTCCGAAAGCCTTGAGCGCCGTCATTTTTTCCTGACGGCGATTGCCGCCTTCCAAGGGGTCTTTTCCCGACTGCGTTTCGTCGGATTCGTGGCCTTCCATTTTCCCGAAAATTTCGTCGAAGTCCGGAAGGTCTGCGTTTTCCTGAACGGACGGTTTTTTCGGCGTTTCGGCCTGCTTGCCGGAGTCGGGTGCGTTGAGTTCGGACAAAATCTGGTTGCGGGCCTTTTCCAGGCTGATGCCTTGCTTTTGCAGCATCTGGGCGGCAACGGAAGCGCCTTCGGCCAGCAGTCCCAATAAAATGTGTTCTGTGCCAAGGTAATTGTGTCCGAGGGATTTGGCCTGTTTTTGAGCCAAATCGAGGACGTTTTTGGCGCGTGCGGTCAGCGGGACCTGCTCCGGGAACGGGATGTCTTCCGGACCCATGCCGATGTGTTCTTCGATAAACTTGCGGATATTGTCGGCGTTGGCTCCGAGGTGGACGAGGACGTTGATCGCGACGCCCTGGCCGAGGGTCAGCAAGCCCAGCAGAATGTGTTCCGTCCCGATGTAATTGTGACGGAAGCGGCGCGCTTCGGCGACTGCTAGTTCCATCACTTTCTTGGCTCGGGGAGTAAAATTGTCTGCATTATTCATTTCGGCGGAATGTGTTGCAGATATTATGCCAAAATCGTTTCTGAGTCTTATATGCCGCGTTAATACAAAAATCCCGCCACCGGAAGGTGACGGGATTTTGTTTTACGAAAAATAAGAATTAGTATTTTCCGTAGATCGGACCGAAGTTCGCGCAAGCGCGGAAGTCGGCGCCTTCGGAATCGGCCGTTCCGAAGAGATTCCAAGCCGCCGGGCGGTAGATCTTGTCTTCGGCAACGTTGTGTGCGTAAACCGGGATACGGAGCATCGAAGCCAGCGTGAGGATATCCGCACCGATGTGTCCGTACGTCCATGCGCCGTGGTTGGCGCCCATGTTCGCCATGACGGAATAAACGTCCGTGAACGCGCCTTTGCCCGTGAGAATCGGGGCAAACCACGTTGTCGGCCATCCCGGGTCGGTGCGTTCGTCGAGGACCTTATTCACTTCTTCCG
Organism: Candidatus Spyradenecus sp.; assembly: GCA_045651325.1. Taxonomy (GTDB): domain Bacteria; phylum Verrucomicrobiota; class Verrucomicrobiia; order Opitutales; family UBA953; genus Spyradosoma. The sequence continues at coordinate 24,560 of JAZRSB010000056.1, read as the reverse complement.
GAAGCGTGCAGGTGTGACCTTCAACGACGATGAGGACCGGACCCTGTCCCTTGACGAGGTTCATGCGGATCATCGTAATCGGCACATCGCCCTTGGAAACGAAGTGGAGCGAGTAGCCTCCGCCGCGGAAGTATTCGCGGTTGGCCGGGCACCATTCGGCGGCAGCCATCATGGCATCGATATCCTGCCAGGTGGTTTCGCCGGTCTTTTTCATGATCGGCTTGCCGTCAACGTCGGTGGCTTGCATGTTGCCGTCGAGTGCGGTCGATCCGGAGTTGATGAGGTGGATAATACCGTTCTTGGCAAGACCTTCCATCGTGTAGCCGGAAACGCGCTTAACGGCATCGGGCGACCAGTAGGTGCGGATGTCGGAGAAGCAGGCGGCGCGGCCCGTGAGCTGGTGGAGGAGGAGCTGGCAGATGCCGTTCATCGCATCGTTTTCCGTGGCAAACGGGATGGCTTCACGCGGTCCGTTCCAGTCGAAAGTACTGTTCAGGATAGATTCCGCCATGTCGCCGTTCGGATAGTAGTCCGTCCAGTGGCGTTGGCCTTGGAAGCCGCCGCAGATGGCGTTGAAGCCGAGACCTTCTTCTTCGCAGTTGATGGTCTTCAGGTGCGGATTACCGTGCATCATGTCGCGGAAGATAATCGTCATGAGAATCGATTCGCGCAAGGTGCGTTCCTTTTCTTCCGGAGAGAGAACGAGGTCGGGGCGATTGCGATCCGGACCGATCTTGACGTACTTCTTGGCCCATTCCATGGCGAGCTCGAATTCCTTCTTGTCGTAGATTTCGAGGTCCATGCGGCGGCGAACTTCCGTCATGTCAACGGTTTGAACACGCATGCCGAGGTAGCTTTCCCAGAACGAGTGGTCGAGGATGGAACCGGCGATACCCATCGAGCAACCGCCGATGGAGAGGTAGCCCTTTCCGCGGAGCGTGGCAACGGCCAAGCCTGCGCGTGCGAAGCGAAGAATCTTTTCGGCGACATCTTCCGGAATCGAAGTGTCATCCGCGTCCTGAACGTCGTGGCCATAGATCGAGAACGCGGGAACGCCCTTCTGAGCGTAGCCGGCGAGCGCGGCAGCGAGGTAAACGGCGCCCGGGCGTTCCGTGCCGTTGAAGCCCCAAATTGCCTTCGGGATCGTCGCGTCCGTTTCAAAGGTTTCCGTGATGTAGCACCAGCACGGGGTAACGGTGAGCGAGCAACCGACGTTGTTTTCGCGGAACTTCTGGTTCGCGGCGGCAGCTTCGGCCGGACCGCCGATGCAGGTATCAGCGATGACGCACTTGACCGGCTGGCCGTTGGCGTGCGTGACGTTCGCTTCGATGAGCGCGGCGGCGGCTTTCGCCATGTTCATGGTTTGGTCTTCGAGCGATTCGCGAACGCCGAGGCGGCGGCCGTCAATCGTCGGACGAATTCCGATGGTGGGTAACGTGTCGTATTTCATAATTGGTAATTGGTGAAAGGTGGGGACTTTTAAGCAATTGTGACGGCGGTTCCGCTGGCTGTAACCATGAGCATACCATTGTTTTGTCCCAGTACCTCGTAGTCAAAGTCTATACTGACAACAGCATTCGCGCCCAATTGGGCGGCTCGTTGCTCGAGTTCCGCAAGACATTGAACGCGTGCATCGGCAAGCCCCTTTTCGTAGGTGTTACTGCGTCCGCCGAAAAAGTCACGCATTCCGGCAAAAAAGTCTTTGAACACGTTCATGCCCAAAACAACTTCTCCGAATACGATGCCGTGGTAGGCGGTTATAGTCTTTCCTTCAATTGAGGGTGTTGTAGTGGTAATCATTGTTTATTGGGGATTAAGGAATAAGCTTTGTTATCACATTCCTTTTAGGATTCTTTTTTTCTGAAAATCAGGCTGTAAGCGAGAACAACCGCAAAGCAGATTGCGGGAACGACAAACGAGGCGCGAACGGCGGCGGAGGAGGTGCCGAGGTTCGTGTCCCAGGTGTTGTCGTAGCAGGAAACGAGGGAGACCCACATCGAGTCTGCGTCGCCGAGCACGCCTGCCATCCATGGCGTAATCAGGGCTCCGCCGAGAATGGCCATGATGAGGCCGGCCGCACCGAGCTTGACAATCTTTTCGTCCAAGCCGCCGAGGGCAATCCCGTAAATCGTCGGGAACATCAGCGACATGCAACCGGACATGGCGATGAGGCAAAGCACGTTCGCCGTGAAGTCCAATCCGCCGATCGTGAAAAGAACATCCGAGGGCAGATACATGACACCCGCGCAGCAGGCAATTGCGGCGGTGGCAAAGAGCGCCATCATCATTGCCGGGTTAAATTGCTTCATGAAGTAGGTCGCGACCCAGCGGCAGGCGATGAAGAGCACGAGCGAAATCAGGTAGTACGAAGCTGCCGTTGCCGGCGTGACGCCGAGTTCCTTACAGCAGTAAACATTGAGGTAGGTCCACGCCGCAATTTGCACGCCGACGTAGAAGAACTGCGCAATCACGCCGCACCAGTAGCGCGGCTTCGAGAGGAGCGCGAGCAGCATTTCGCGGTAATTTTTAACGAGGCAAATATAAACAACCGGACCGAGCGTGCCGCAAAGGACCCACGCGACCTTGTTCATTTCCGGGAAGAGGAAGTAGAGCACCGTCAGCGGAACGACGCTGAAGAGCAGAGCGACAAAGACGCGCATGCCGCCGCCCTGCGTTGCCGCCGGAGCGTCAGCCGTCGCCGGCTTTTTGTCGTCCTTAAGGAAGAGGAAAAAGAGCCAAATCAGGAATGCGATCCCGCAAAGACCGACATACGGGGCGCAAACCCAGAACAATTCGTGGTGGACGATTTCCTTGAGCTGATCTGCAGGCATGACGGCGCGTTCGTCCGCCGTTGCCGGATTCAGGTTCGAAAGAATGAATTGCTGGGCGAGCAAAATCCCGGCAATCGAGCCAACCGGATTAAAGGCTTGAGCAAAATTCAAGCGGCGCACGGCCGTTTCCTGCGGGCCCATCGAAAGCACGTAGGGATTACAGGTCGTTTCCAAAAGCGAGCAACCTCCGGCAACGACGAAAATCGCGATGAAGTAAATATCGAAGCTCTGTGCAATACACGCGGGGATATACATTAACGCACCGAGAATATAAACGCCGAGACCAATCAAAACGCCTTTCTTGTAGGAAAATTCCTCAATCAGAATCGACGCGAAAATCGCCAACACGGCATAGGCACCGTAAAACGCGACTTGCACGAGCGCGGACTTTTCCTGCGGGATGGAAAAGATGTTTTTAAATGCCGGAACCAAATTGTCCGTCATGTTGTTAAGCAGGCCCCACAGCGCAAAGCAGGAGACGAGCATGATGAATGCTGTCATGAATTTCCTGGGTACGACGGGGAGGGAAGGGGTGTTGGTGGAGTTGCCCATAGTGTTGCGAGATTCTCCCACGTTCCCGTGTCACAGTCAATTTTGAAAACGGCGCTGCTGTCGTGTAGATTGGGTAAAATAAAAACCCGACAAGTGTAAACCTGTCGGGTTTTTATCGCGTCGGAACGCTTATTGCGCCATTTCCTCTTTGATTTCTTCGAGAATCATATTGACCTCGGAGAGGGCTTCCGGGGCGCGGGAGCTGACACCGCTCTTCAGGGCGTTGCGGGCCATGAGGATCGCGGCGCTGGTGCCGTAGCGGTTGCTGGAGCCGTGGCCTTTGATGACCATGCCGTTGAGTCCGAGCAACGGAGCTCCGCCGAACTTTTCCGGGCGTAACTGGCCTTTGACCGCCTTCAGAAGCGGATAGAGGAGGAGGATGCCGAAAATGTAAATCGGATTCTGCTTCACCTTGCCGGAGAGCAGTTCCTTGATCATGTGGACGAGGCCTTCGACGGACTTCAGTACGATATTGCCCGTAAAGCCGTCGGTGACAATCACGTCGACATCACCTTGGAAAACGTCAAAGCCTTCCACCGGACCTGCGTATTCAAACCAATCCAATCGCTTGGTCAGTTCCTTTAGGTAGGCGTTGGTTTTGTTGATGCGTTCTCCGCCTTTGCCTTCTTCCGTACCGACGGTCAGGAGGCCGACGCGCGGTTTCTTGGTGGAAAGCATGGCAATCGAGTAAAGCGCGCCGAGTACGGAGTTGTGAACGAGTTGTTCCGGTGTTGTTTCCGGGTTCGCGCCCACGTCCACCATAATCGTGAATCCCGATTTGCGCGGGAGAATTGCCGTCAGTGCCGGGCGTTGGCAACCGGGCATCATGCGCACCTTAATCGTTCCGGCACCGACGAGCACTTTCGTGTTGCCGGTGGAAACGACGGCATCGACTTCTCCGGCTTTGAGCATCTCGAACGCGACAATCATCGAAGCGTTTTTCTTCGACTTGAGTGCCTGCATCGGCTTGTCGGTCATCGTAATGGCGTCCGGAGCGTGGCGTACTTCGATGTGCGGGTTGGTGTGCAGACCCGCCAGGCGCAATAACGGCGAGAGCACCGGCTCCTGTCCTACGAGAATCAGTTTATCCGATGCTTCAAGCTTTTCTAATGCCAAAGCGACGGCATGGACGACTTCTGCGGGACCTTTGTCCCCGCCCATGCAGTCAACGGCAATGCGATATGAATGTGTCTCAGCGTCCATCGATGGGAAAAAGCTTACCCTTTTTGCGGAAACTAAGACAGACAAAAATGTCCCTAAGGACAAATTTAGATTTCGACGTCGACGACCTTACGTCCGCGGTACATACCCGTGGTCGGGTTCACGCGGTGCGGCAGGCAAGCCGTTCCGTCCACCGGATCCTTGGAGAGGAGCGGTGCTTTGTATTGATTGGCTCCGCGGCGGAGGGCGCTGCGGCGTTTGGACTGTTTGCGTTTCGGTTGTCCCATGACTTTGAATAAAAAAGGTTGTTAAAAAATTTAAAGTGAAACGATACGCTTCGGTTTGCAATTCGTCAAGTTCGTTTCGCGAGAAAATTAGCGAACGATTTTTCCGGTGTTGCTTTCTGTATTAAATATTAGCGGCGGAGTTTACGGCTTCGTATGATTTTTGCACGCATTTTCTGACGGATTCGGTCTGCTCCGCCTTTGGACTTATTTTTTCGCAGGGTTGATTCCCGCCCGATAATTTGCGAGACTACACCGAAGATTTAATTCACATGGCAAAACAGAATGAAATTTCGCGGAGTGTCGCCATCGTCGGGCGTCCCAATGTCGGCAAGAGCCGTTTGTTTAACCGCCTCGTCGGGCGGCGCGTTTCCATCGTGCACGACATGCCCGGCGTGACGCGCGATTTGATTACCGAACGCGTTCCCGCGGATGATTATCTGCTGATGGATACCGGCGGGATCGGGCTTTTCACGGAAAAGGCGACGCCGAAGGTCATTGCCGACGCCGTGGAGGAGCAGGTCTCCTTTGCGATTCAGGCGGCGGAACTGATTTTGCTCGTCACCGACGTCTCTCAGGGTTGTACGCCGCTTGACCTCGAAGTTGCCGCCCGCCTGCGCCGCTACGACAAGCAGGTCCTGCTCGTTGTTAACAAAGTGGACAACGACGAACGCAAGATGGAGCAGGGCGATTTTTTCAAGCTCGGCTTCGGGACACCGATTCTGATTTCCGCCGAGCATAATCGCGGCTTGGACTTTTTGCGTCAGGCTATCATCGAGAAGCTCGGCAAGCCTGTGCCGGCGGAGGAAGCTACTCCCGCGCAGCGCGAGCCGGAGCCGATTCGCATTTGTCTCGCCGGTCGCCCGAATGTCGGGAAGAGTTCGCTTGGCAACTGTCTGCTGAAGGAATCGCGCCTCATTGTCAGTGATGTTGCGGGTACGACGCGCGATCCGATTAAGACGCGCTTGGATTACACGGATAAAAACGGCAATGTCACGCATTTTGAACTCGTCGATACGGCGGGGAAGCGCGCAAAGAACAAATTTGACACCTTGGAATATTTTTCGGCGTTGCGCACGGACGATGCGATGCAGCGCGCCGATGTCTGCTTCCTGGTCATCGATGCCGAAACGGGGGTGACGCGTCTTGACAAGCAGCTTGCGGGACAACTCGTTAAGCTCGGGACGGGTTTGGTCGTGGTCGTCAACAAATGGGACTTGGCACGCAAGCACTTTGCGGCGGGAACGCCTGTCGGCGGCTACGAGACGGAAGAGGATTTCCGTCGTGCTTTCGTTGCGGCGGTCAACAAGGAGCTTTTCTTCCTGCCCGGATCCAAGATTCTCTTTACTTCCGCCAAGGAAGGCTATCGCGTCCAAACGATGTTGGCGGAAGCCATCGAATTGTACGCTCGCATGAATGTTCAATTGCCGACGGGACAAATCAACCGTGCCATTCACGACGCGATGGAAATTCAGCCGCCGCGCATGGTCAGCGGACGCCGCTTCAAGTGTTATTACGCAGTACAGACGGGGAATAAGCCGTTGCGCATTCGCCTCTTCTGTAATTCGGAAGAAAAGCTCGATGACGCTTACGAGCGCTACCTGATTTCGAAGTTCTACGCGGCCTTCGATCTCGGCGGCGTGCCCGTGAAATTCGATTTCGTCGGCAAACCCAAGCAGGACCGTAGCGCCCGGGCTCCGAAAGAGTAGGGCGTCGGAGCTTCCCGATGAAGATTAATCTCGTCGCGCAGGCACACGATTTCGCCCGGGTACGCTTGGGCGAGATGCCTTTTTTAGCCGTTGATGCGACTGCCGGAAACGGGCACGACACGCTTTTTCTTGCACAGATTGCGGGAATGCACGGGCGGGTGGCGGCTTTTGACGTGCAGGCGGAGGCCATCGAAGCAACGCGAGTGCGCCTTGAGAAAAACGCCTGTGCCGCGCAAGTCGAACTGCATCTTTGCGGACACGAGAAAATGGCGGAGGTGCTCGGTGAAACTTGGGCGGGGAAGACCCGTGCCGTTTTTTTCAATCTCGGATACCTTCCCAAAAGCGACCATGCCGTGACGACCTCCGCGGCGACGACGCTGCCCGCGCTCGATGCGGCTTGGAGATTGCTTGCTCCCGGCGGTTTTATTTCGCTGACCGTCTATACGCGGCATCCCGGCGGCTTTGCGGAATCCGAATGCGTCAACGCCTGGCTCGACGGCTTGCGCGATTGCGCGGATATTTTCACCTGCGGCGTTCACAATCCCGTTGAACCCTGGTGGGTGGGCATTGTAAAACGATAGACTTGCTTTAAACTTCGAAATTAAAATTAAATTACCCCATGCAAACTCGACGCGAATTTTTGAAAATCGGTGCCGCGCTGACGGCGGGAACGCTTTTGGTCGGCGGGTGTAGCCATTGGCTGCCGGCTCCCGAGGAGAAAAAAGCCCCGGAAACGCCGAAGAAAAAGACGCTCAATCTGGCGTTTTTCGGCTTGGGCGTCATGGGAATGGCCGACCTCGAAGCCTTGCTCCACGTCAAGGGGGTGCGCGTCGTCGCCTTGTGCGATCCGGATTCGCGCCGCTGCGTGCGGGCTCAGCGCTTGCTCAAGAAACTGAATTGCCCGGAGGCGGAAACCTTTTCCGATTATCGTAAGGTCTTTGATAACGCGCGTGAGCGCATCGACGGCGCCGTGGTTGCAACGCCGGACCATTCGCACTTCGCCGTGGCGATGGAAGCCGTGATGCGGAAAAAACATATTTTTGTCGAGAAACCGGTTTGCCGTACAATTGACCAGATGCGTCGCTTGGCGCGCGCGGCCGCCGAGGCCGGAATCGTGACGCAGGCCGGCAATCAAGGCGCGGCCTCTCAGCACATTCGAAGTGCAAAGGAATGGTACGAAGCGGGAATCCTCGGCGAGGTGCGGGAAATTCACGCGTGGACGAATCGACCGACCTGGCCGCAGGGCATGAGCGAACCGGCCGTGGCGGATCCGTGCCCGACGACCTTGGATTGGAATGTCTGGCTCGGGGCTTCGCGTGAACGTCCTTACTCCAAGGCTATTGCGCCGACGAATTGGCGCGGCTGGATCGAATACGGCACCGGCGCGCTCGGCGACATGGCGCAACATATTCTGAATCCGGCGTATTTCATCTTTGATTTGGGAGCCCCGGACTCAATTGAGGCCGAAGCGCCGACCGTTACGCCGCTATCGTTTCCCGTCGCGTCCAAGGTTACCTACCATTTCCCCGGCAACGAACGCCGCGGGCCGATTAAATTGGTTTGGTATGATGGCAACCGCATGCCGCCGCGTCCGGAGGATTTGCCCGTAAACGTGCCTTTCCCGAACGGCATCGGCGGGAGCATTATTTACGGAGAAAAAAATACGATGATGCTCGGCTCTTCCGGGGAGACCATGCGCTTGTTGCGCGACTACGACACCATTCGCGCCAACCCGCCGCCCAAGAAGTATCCGCGCATTCGCGGCAATATTTACCGCAATTGGGTCGAGTCGATTCAGGCGGGAAAAACCGCCGTCTCCGGCTTTGATTACGCGGCACCGCTCACGGAAATCGTCCTGCTCGGCGTAATTGCCCAGCAACTCAATCGACGGCTCGAATGGGACGGCGCTCGCGGGCTGTTTAAGAACGACCCCGAAGCCAACGCCCTCCTGAAAGCCGTGCCTGCCCGTCCCGGATTTTTGTGTTAGCGCAAGTCCTCCGCTCTCCGTTTCTTTCCTTGCTCGAGAGCGGGTCGCGCGGTAAATTATTGCAAACATCATGACAAGCGAGACCGAAGAAAAAACGACCCCGTCCCCCAAGAACGCAAACACCCCGCCGCCCGGTATTGTCGAAACGCGCGGTTTGGCAAAGGTGTACGGGAAGCGCGAAGTGGTGCACGACGTCAGCCTGAGCCTCAAGTCCGGTGAAGTCGTCGGCTTGCTCGGTCCGAACGGCGCAGGGAAAACGACGACGTTTTACATGGTCGTCGGTCTGGTGCCGGCGACGCGCGGGAAGGTTTTGCTCGACGGACACGATATCACGGCGATGCCGATGTGGCAACGTGCCCGTTGCGGTTTGGGCTATCTTCCGCAGGACGCCTCGATTTTCCGCAAGCTCTCCGTTTGGGACAACGTTATGGGCGTCGTCGAAACCTTGCGCATGCCCGCGCGCGAGCGCAAGGCGTATTGCGAAGCCCAACTCGAAGACCTTGGCCTGATGCGCCTTGCCAAGCAACCTGCGTACACGCTCTCCGGCGGGGAACGCCGCCGCTTGGAAATCGCACGTGCCTTGGCCACGAAGCCGCGCTTCATGCTTTTGGACGAACCCTTTAGCGGCGTCGACCCGATTTCCGTCGCCGAAGTGCAAAAAATCGTTATCGACCTCAAAAACAAGGGCATCGGGGTGCTGATCACCGACCACAATGTGCGCGAAACACTCTCGATCGTGGACCGCGCTTACCTGATTCACCGCGGAACCGTTCTGATTGAAGGCGCTTCGGACGTTATTCTTAACGACGACGATGCGCGTAAATTCTATCTCGGCGAAGACTTCAAGATGTAAGTGAAATTTACGCTTGCGCCCCCCGCCTTAAAAATCCATTATCAGAAACTCATTTAAAAACTTTTTAGGAAACATAACATCATGCCACGAGAAACCGTTATTATCGAATGCACTGAAGCACGCAAAGAAGGCAAAAATCCTTCGCGCTACATGACCACGCGCAATAAGAAGACGATGCAGGCGAAAGTCGAAAAGATGAAGTACAATCCGAGCCTTCGTCGCCGCACGCTCCACAAGGAAATCAAGGGATAATTCGCCTGAGATTCGCGTAAAAAAAACTCCGTCCGAAACCGGGCGGAGTTTTTTTGTGCCTGTTTGCCGAGCCTCAAAGCCCCGGACCAACGGCGTTTTAGAACTGCTTCACGAGAGCTTTGGAATTTCTTCCGCTGGCATGCGTTTCCGCCAGGCGGGAAGGCGGAATATCCTTGGCTTCGGCGTCGGCAAAACCGCAAACGCTTTTGAAAAAGCCGTAGGTCTGCGTCGTGAAGGTGATCAGCGACTTTGCCTTGCGTTCCCGAGCCATGAATTCCGCATAGGCGATGAGTTTTTGTCCGACGCCGCGGTTCTGGTAGAAGGGCTGAACATAAACACTACACACTTCGAGGACACCCGGAGCGTCTTCGAATTTCCGCAGGCAAGCGCAGCCGATAATGCTGCCGTCGATTTCGTAAACGAAATAATCTTCCGTGTGGGCCTCGATGTGTGCGTGCGTGCGCTGGACGAGGCTCTTTTTCTGAACGGCATTCTTTGTGATGGCGTAAATGGCGGGCGCGTCTTTTTTCTTCGCCGGACGAATCGAATCGTAATCGTTGGCGTGAATCATCGAGCCGGTACCGACTTTGTCGAAGATTTCCGCGAGCAATCCGCCGTTGGTGCGCCCGTCAAGAATGTGGGCGCGTTGGGTGCCGTTTTCGAGGGCGTGAATCGCGAAAAGCGCCTTTCCTCGCAAACGTTCTTCAATCGAGACGCTTTTGTTTTTGAGTACGGCGACCAAGTCCTGGAGGTTCAGATTTACTTTCAGCTCGCCATCGATGACGAGACCCGGGAAGGGCGTTAAATAAATGATTTTCGAGGCTCCGAGCGCAATGGCCAAATCGGCGGCGACGGAGTCGCTGTTCGTACGCAGGGAAACGCCGTCGCGGTCGCAGAGAATCGGCGTCACGAGCGGAATAATGCCTTGGGCGAGCAGGCTCTTGATCAGGCCGGCGTCAATTTTATCGACTTTCCCCGTCAGTTCCTGATCGATGCCGTCGAGGACACCGACCTGCGTGGCGCGGATCGCGTTCGTAATCGCGCATTTGAGGTTGGCGTGCGTAAGGCCTTCGATGATGGATTGTGAGACGAGGCCGACGGCTTCGCGGGCAAGCGCCATCGTCGTCGCATTCGTTACGCCTTCGCCGTAAACGTCGCTGATTGACTTGCGCTGGGCTTTTGCCATGTCGCGGAGCTGCTTGCCGATGCCGTGGACGATAACGACGTTGATGTTCAAACTGCGTAAGACCGCAATGTCCAAAATTAGATTTTGGAAGTTTTCATGCTCGACGATGCTCCCGTCAATGGCGATGACGAAAGTGTGTTCGCGGAACATCGGAACATACTTCAGAATTCCGCGCAAGTCGGTGGGCTTCAGTTGCCGGTCGGGACGTGTGCTGTTTGAAAACATTTGAGAGCGGCGGGGAAGGCGTTGTCGAAAAGGGCTTAGTTGACGCTGCGCAGTTCCGCTTCGATGGCGATTGCGGCGGCGGCGGGGTCTTCGGCCTTCAGAATCGGGCGGCCGACGACAATGTAGCTGGCACCCGCGCGGGCGGCGTCCGCCGGCGTCATGATGCGGCTCTGGTCGTCCAAGCTGGCCGTTGCGGGGCGGATGCCCGGCGTTACCAAGGCAATATCTTCGCCGAGGAAACTACGTAGGGTCGGCAGTTCCAGCGGCGAGCAAACGAGGCCCTTCATGCCGGATGTAACTGCGAGTTTGGCCAGCGTTTCCACCTGTTCTAAGGGCGAACGCGCAATCCCGATTCCGCCGAGCTGAGCTTCGTCCATCGAGGTGAGGACGGTCACGCCGAGCAGGCGCGTCTGCGGGAGGACTTCGGCGGCGGTTTCGACGGCGCGGGCCATCATGGCGTTGCCGCCGAGCGTGTGAATCGTAAGCAGGTCACAGGGACGCCCCTTCAGGCTCTTAATCGCGCTGGCGACCGTATTCGGAATGTCGTGCAGCTTCAAATCGAGGAAAATCTTGAAACCCAAATCCGCGAATTCATCGACGATGGACGGACCGTATTTCGTGAAGAGCTGGAGCCCGAGCTTAACCCAAGGAAGCTTTCCGGCGAGCGGCGTAAGAAATTTTTTGGCAATGTCTTTGTCTTCGAGATCGACCGCGAGAATGAGTTCAGTTTTCATGCGGAAAATCTTTGACAAAAGCGGCGGGAACGCAAGCGCCGAAAACAAAAACACGTCTGATTTTATGCGAAAAATCCAAATAAAAAAGCGTTCCCGCGTAAAAATGCGGGAACGCTTTGTCGGAAAGCCGTTGAACGGACTTATTTTTTCATCAGCGGATAGAGTTCCGCGATGGAGCCGAAGCCGCTGACGCCGTCGAGAACGACGAGCTTGAGCGCGTCCGTCGTGCAGGCCGGGAAGGCGATGGTCTGGAGTTCGTCGGAAGCTCCGTCGCTCTTGAACTCGTTGCCGACCTGTTTCCATTCGCCGTTAACACGGGCGTAGAGCTTGGCGTGCTTGACATTGCCGTTGCCGCCGGACGGGCGCGGGAGGAAGGCAAGGGCTTCGAGCGCGAGCGGCTTCTTCAGCGTGACGACGATTTCAAAGGGCGGATTGTCCTTCGTCGGCGAGTATTTGCTGTGCCAATACGTCGTTTCATCGCGATCCCAAAGGGCGGAGGCATCGCCGTCGGCACCCCGACCGTGTTCGCTGCTGGCGGTAACATCGGCAATCTGGTCTTCGGCAACGACATTGGCCAAGCCCGGCTTGTACGGGCGGACCAGCTTTACGGAGTTGACGTCGAGACCGGAGCCGCCGATAACGGCGAGCGGGAAGACAAAGCTCGAGTATTTGTGCGATTCCGGGAATTTGTGGCGGACCGGCGAACCGATCTTCTTGCCGTCGGCGTAGAGCGTGAGCGTGCGCTTTTTCGCAACGAAGGTCAGCTTTACTTCGCGGCCGACCGGAAGCGTGTAGTCAAAGGAATAATCCCAGGTGTCGCAGGTGATACCGACCTTGCCGGTTTCCTTCTGGACGGCATAAATCTTGCCGGACGGACCGCTGAAGAGCACTTTCGGCTTCTTGCTGCCGGTCGTGCGGGTGACGTGGACCGTCGCGACGTAGTCCGGTGCAATGCCGTTAACGTTCGTCTTGATGGCCTTGCCCTTGGCCGTGTTGTCCATCTCAAAGAGGATGTCACCGTCTTCGCTGCTGCGGATCACGGGAACAACGTATTCCGGGTTCGAAAGCGGGGCGTAGGAGACGGCCTTTACGAGCTTCTGGAAGTCGCGGAAGCTGGCGTCTTCACCGGTGTTCCAGGTTTTTTCCGCAAAGACGGCGCAGCTTTGGCGGATACGGTCAAACAGATCGTAGTCCGTCAGACCCGTGTCGCCGCGGAAGGAGTTGTCGTTCCAAACTGCCCAGGAGGCGCCGAGCATCTTCGGGTAGCCCGGGATGACTTCTTCGGCGTTGGACATTTTGTGCGGATGCCAGTTTTGGGAATAGAGGAAGTTGAGGTCGAGCAGGTCGCCGTAGCCGCCGCGGTTGCCCTTGCCGTTCGGCACGATGTAGGACCAAACGTCGATGATGTTGACGAGGTCGAAGTTGTGCTCGAGCGCGAGGCGCGGATTTTGCCAGCCGTGATTCCAGATGTTGATCTGGGCTCCGGTGCCGTCCACGGGCGTGTTGCCGCGCTTGACGGAGAGGCTGCCCCAGAGGCGCGGGGTGTAGCCGCGTTCCTTAATGTACTTGATCATCGCATCGGCAAAGGCGCGATAATCTTCGGGGTCGCCGTAGTATTCGTCCGTACCGAAGTGGATGATCGGCGTGCGGAAGACGGGGTCTTCGTCGTCTTTACCTACGAGGTATTCGTCGAAAACGGATTTTACGAAATCGAGCGTTTCTTCGCGGTAGGTTTTACCCGTTTTCTTGTCGTAAATGTCGTCGGAGGCGTCGAGCATGGCGGTGCGTTCGACATCGTGCGCCTTCGTGACCTTGCCGCGATACATCAGGTCGGGGCGGACGCGGACGAAGCTCATGGCGTGGCCCGGAACGTCGAATTCGGGAACGATGGTTACGCCGTAAAGCTTGGCATCGTCGATGAGCTTACCGAATTCGCGCTTCGTGTAGTGGAGGTCGGTTGCCGTGAGACCCGGGACGTCGGATTCGAGGCGGAAAGCCGTCGGAGCCGCTTTGAGAACTTCTTCGCAGGCGGCTTTTTTCTGTTCGGCCGTTGCGTTTTGTCCGTTCGGGATGCGCGTGTAGTTATACATCCAAATGTAGTTGTCGTTCAGATGCAGGTGGTAGTCGTTCATCTTGTAGTACGCCATCGTCTTGAGGACGTCCTTAACGGCCTTGAGCGAGACCGGCTTGCGTCCGAGGTCGTGCATGAAGCCGCGCAGCGGGTACTGCGGGTAGTCGACAGCCTGCCCGCACGGGAAGGTGTTGTTGTGTTGCTTGAAGACCTGGAGGATGGTACGCGTGCCCCAGAAAGCACCGAGCGGATCGGATGCGAGAACGCTGAGTCCGCTTTCGCGGGAGAAGAGCATGTAGCCTTCTTTGCCGAGGTGTCCGAGGCCTTCGGGTGAACCGAGACCGATGGTGATGTCCTTCTTGCCCGGACGCTTCTTCGAAAGGACCGGAATTTCGCGACCGAAAATTTCCGAGAGTTCGCGTGCAAAGAGCTTGACGCGCTCACTCAACATGGGGTCGCCGACATCGGCGTAGCGGTCGGAAAGCAAAATCGCAAAGTCTTCATCCGGAACGAAGGTGCCGGAGTCGCCGAGCCACTCCTGAAGGGCGGGAACGACCATCGGCTTCGGATTGCGTGCCGTGTCCTTCATCAGTTCCATCACGATAGCTCTATCCATCGGGACGTTGATTTCGAACGTCGGCGTCACGGCTTTCTGACCGGAAGCGTCGGTGAGTTCAAAAGTGACTTTCGTCGTCTTCGGAGCAATCGGGTTGCGGATGGAACCGTCGAAACGAATCAATTGTTCGTAGGTCGTTCCGATAATCGTTGCGGTTACGCCTGCGGGAAGGTTCTTGTAAACGATACGTTCTCCCGAAAGGTCGAGGTTGTTTTCGGGCGTGAATTGCTTCGCGAGCTCTGCGATGGCAACGGCTTCTTGAGCACAAACCGGAACACTCGTAAACGGAACGTCAAGACCGGCAAATCCGGCAACAGCGATTGCCGCAATTGCGGCAGAATAGGCATGCATTTTCATGTGGGGGATATTGTTAAAGGACAAATCCTAAAAAATATGCCGGCTGATGGCAAGCTTTAGCCTTGTGGCTGTAAAAAAGCGGGAAGCACTCGAGGCACTTCCCGCTATTCCCGGATTTCCGTTTTTTATTCTTCGATGAAGAAGACGAAGAGCTCTTTCGGGCCGTGGGCGCCGAGGACGAGGATGCGTTCGATATCGCCCGTGCGCGAAGGGCCGGTGATGAAACCGAGGCAGTCCGGAAGATTGTCGCCGTACTTGGCTCGGATGAGCGCGTAGGCATCGCTGAGGTCGCCCACGAGCTGCGAGCGCTTGGCGAGTACGATATGTACCGGCGGCAGCACCGACAGTGCGCGCCCGCCGCAGGCTCGCGTCGAGAACATGACGCTGCCGGTTTGGGCGACGAGGCATTCGCATTCGGTAATACCGGCGTCGACGGCGGCGAGGGCGTTTTTGTCGTAGCCGTCATCCGTGATGATCGGTGATTTTTCTGCGGGAACGACGGCTTCGCAGAGCGGTGCACGGTGTGTGGCGAGCTTTGCCCAACCGCGTTCGGTGCAGAGTGCTTCGAGTTTGGCTCGGGCATCGGCAACGGTTTTGCAGGCGACGAATTGGCCTTTGAGCGCGTCGAGATTGGCTTCGAAAATGGCGCGGCGCTCGGCTTCGTTGCTCCCGGCGGGCGGCATGGCATCGCGGAAATCGCGGGTGTATTCCGCGACGGGCGTGGCTGCGTGGCGGCCGTGGATTTGTGCGGGCGTGGGTGCGCGCAGGCGCAGGGCTTCGCGGATACGTGCGAGTACTTTTTCTTTGGAAGGATTGTTCATGGTCGTTGTCTGCGAAGGGTTAGCGGATGCTCAAATCCTGTTTTTTGTGTTCGGCGAAGCGTTCGCGGAAAGAACTCTTCGGCGGTTCGGGGAGTTGGCGCGTTCCCGTCCAGCCGTGGAGCAGGGTGCCCGGAACCTTGCCGGCCAGTTTCGTAAGCGGATTGATTTTTTTCGCAATCTTAAAGGTCAGTGCGTACAGCTTCGGGTGGGCGAAGATGAAGTTGAAGCCGAAGAAAATCATTTTCCAAAGAATGCTCGGGGCCAGCGTTGCGGCATTGCGGCGGTTTTCAAGCAGGTGGTCGTGGATGTCGATTTTCACCGGACAGGCCTGCGTGCAGGCTCCGCAAAGTGACGAGGAATACGACAGGTGTTGCCAGTTCTTCGTGCCGCGCAGGTGCGGCGTGATGAGCGAGCCGATCGGGCCCTGATAGGTCGTGCCGTAGCTGAGCCCGCCGATGTTCTTGAAGACCGGGCAAACATTCAGGCAGGCACCGCAACGCATGCAGTGGAGCGCATCGCGGTGTTCCGCATCCGCAAGCAATTGCGTACGGTTGTTGTCCAAAAGCACGACGTGGAATTGTTCCGGGCCGTCGGGATTTTCCGCCGTACGCGGTCCCGCGTATTGCGTGTTGTAGCCCGTGAGCGGTTGGCCAGCGCCCGCGGTGGCAAGCATCGGCAGAAAGAGTGCGAGATCTTCGAGGCGCGGAACGACCTTTTCAATGCCGACAAGCACGAGGTGAATCTTCGGCATTGCGGCGGAAAGGCGGGAGTTGCCTTCGTTTTCCGTCACCGAAATCATCCCGTCGCGGGCGACGATGAAGTTTGCGCCCGTGATGCCCATGTCGGCATCGATGTACTTCTGGCGCAGGTATTCGCGGGCAATCATCGTCAGTTCCGCCGGATTGTTCGTATCGCGGGAACGGATGTTTTCCTGGAAGAGCGTGTTGATTTCGTCGCGCTTGACATGCATGCACGGGAAAACGAAGTGGAATGGCGGCTCCTTGCGCAGCTGCTGAATGAATTCGCCCAAGTCGCTTTCGACGACCTCCGTACCCGCGGCTTCCAGCGCGTCGTTGAGGTGGATTTCCTCCGAGGTCATGCACTTCGACTTGATGATTTTTTTGACCCCGTTGTCGCGGGCGACTTTCAGGATGTATTCCCGTGCTTCGCTCGGCGTCGATGCAAAGAAAACGTGGCCGCCGCGTCCCTCGATTTTCTTCGAAAAGATTTCGAGTTCTTCGGCGAGATTGTTCAGCGACTCGTACTTCGTCTGTGCCGCGCATTCGCGGGCCTTCTGCCAGTCGCGGAAATTGTTTTTGTTTTTGTCGCGGGAAACGTAATAACCGCCGAGAGCCTTGTAAATGAAATCGCGGCGGGCTTCGTTGGACGTAGCGTCGGCGACGGCTGCTTTAAAGCGTGTCAGTGGAGAGCTCATGTCGGGAAATAATAGAGTTTAGGCTTCTTGTGCGGCGAGGATTTCCGCGATGTGGATCGTCTTGAAGGGGAGGCCTTCGCGCGCGGCGTAACCGCCGATGTTCATCAGGCAGGACGCATCGAGCGAAGTCACGTATTCCGCTCCGGTTTCCAAAATCGAAGCCGCCTTCTTCTCGACCATCGCCGTCGAAATCTTCGGGAATTTGACGGAGAACGTGCCGCCGAAACCGCAGCAGGACTCCGCTTCGCTCATTTCGACGAGCTCCAAGCCCTTGACTTTTGCCAGCAATGCGCGCGATTCGTGTTTTGCTTTGAGCATACGCAGACCGTGGCAACCGTCGTGGAACGTCACCTTGTGCGGGAACACGGCTCCGAGATCCGTGACGCCGAGTTTGTTGACGAGGAATTGCGTGAATTCAAAGGTCTTCGCCGCCAGCGCCTTGGCTCGCGCTTCGTGTTCCGTCCCCTTGAAAAGATCTCCGTAGCCATCCTTCATCATCGCGATGCAGGAGCCGGAGGGACCGACGACTACTTCTGCGTCTTCAAAAATGTCGATTGCGCGCAGAGCTGATTTGCGGGCTTCTTTCCAGTAGCCGGTGTTGTGCGGCGGCTGGCCGCAACAAGTCTGACGTTCCGGGAAAACGACTTCGTGGCCGAGGCGTTCCAAAATCTTAACGCACGCCATGCCGGCATCAGGGAAATACTGGTCAACAAAACAAGGGATAAAAAGGCTGACTTTCATGAAAGCCAATTAAATACACGTCCCGGCAAAAAGTGAAGCGCAGATTACGGCGTCACCCGCCGGAGAGAGCAATTCCGGGCGCGGGGAGGGGCGATGTCGTCCGGAAAGTCAAATTTTTGCTGCTCGGCAGGGGGACAAGGGCTCGCGGGTTTGGGCGCGCTCGCGCTTGTCGGGATGCGCCGCCGCCGCAAATAGGCGAATCCGTCTCTAAAAAAAGCGCTTCCGTTAAACCGGGAGCGCTTTTTTTCTTATAAAAATACGGCGCAGCCCGAAGGTTACGCCGTGATTTTTTATTTTTCGTTAAGCATCATTTTGACTATTTCCCGGTCTGTCTCTCTCATTCCGACCTTACCGATGTAGCCGACACAGCTTATGGTTTCTTCGGCTTCTTCCTTGAGGATGCCCGTGTAAGCGTCGTAGCCCTTGCCCCGCATTGCGAGGAAGTGGGCCATCATCGCGGCATCAATACTCGAGGCGATCTTTGCCGCGCAGGAGATCTTCGCACCGTCACAGATGATTCCGGGGATATTGGCGAGAGTATTGTCGATGGTCGCCTTTATTTGTTGGGTTGTTCCGCCGACCATGTAGGTTATAGCCGCACAGGCTGCGCAGGAGGCGGATACCGCTCCGCAGAATGCCGAAAGCTTACCGATATGATCCTTTTGGTGGATCGTAAGGAGGGCGGAGAATGCAAGCGCTCTATAAAGCTTTTCCTTGGGAATGTCCTTTTCTCTCGCGTAAATAATAATGGGGACAGACGAAGCGATACCTTGATTGCCGCTTCCCGAGTTGATTATAACCGGCATATCGCATCCGCTCATTCTTGCTTCGGATGCGGACGCGGCATAAGCCTTCATTCGCGTTACGATTCCGTCTGCATACGCGGATCTTATCACTCTGCCGATACCCAGCCCGTAATTGCCCGAGATACCCTCGTAGGCGATATCCATGTTGTAGCGAATCTGCTTATCGAAAAGATTTTTTATTTTTTCGATTTCTACATTATCGGAAAAACTCTTTATGCTTTCGATGGTGAGCTTCGAGCGATCGAGGGTACAGACCGCTTCATCGGTATCTTTGCTTAATACAACCTCGCCGTTCTTGGTTATCGAGGTCACGTTCATATGAGAGTGTTTTACCTCTACGGACACCGTGTCGGTTCCGTCCGTAAGTACGAGTATAAAGTGAAGCGGAATGTCGGAATCAAGATATTCGACACTGCATTTTCCTTCGTCTAAGAACGCTTTTGTCGTCTCTCTGTCATGAGCCGATACAGCCTCAAGGACCTCCATGCCCAGTTCGTGTTTCCCGCCGAATGCACCAAGAGCCACAGCCGCTCCTATCCCTATCATTCCTCCGGAATTGGGGATAGACACACAGCGCACGTTTTTGATCATGTTCCCGCTGCATCGAGCGACGATGTTCGTGGGGGCGCCCTGTAAAAGCTCACGACCCTTCGCTGCGGCATAGGCAAGAGCGATAGGCTCGGTGCATCCCATAGCGGGAATAAGCTCCTCAGCGAGTATAGACAAAAACAAAGCTTCGTTTTCCATATTTTCCATAGATTTAAACTTCCTTATGTTTGTCCCATTATACTATTTTTTCAGGCGGCAGGTCTACGGTCAAAAAGCTTAGAGGTTCTTTTAGGCGGCCGTAATGTCGTAAAAATCTTCTCATGACGGTCTGTGCGAAGCGCCCCACGGCATCGAGCGGCATCGCTATTCGCAATTGCTTCTTCGAGTCTGTGCGCCGGAGGTGCACTACATTGGATAACCGCGGGTGCAGGCAATAGCCTCAACCCGCGGACAGGCCTCCGGTCCCATGCGCCGCTAAGCGACTTCGATAGCTTTCCGACTTGCCCGCAGCGCAATGGAACAGGCGGGAAAGAGATTCAGGTCGGGGCGAAACCAAACATAAAGGGCTTGTGGCAGAAGTGATAACTGATAACGGATAAGGTTCTTTATGAAAAAAGATTAAAGAAGCCGCAGGCGCTGTCTTGATGCTCGATGTTTGATGCTTGGCGCTTTTTCCGGCGCCGCAGGCGTCTTCACTTATCCGTTATCAACTATCAGTTCTCCCTTTTGCGGTAAGCATTCGGGATTCGCTATTCGCAATTGCCTCTTTATGTATTCCCGCTCCACGGGAATCACCTCCAAAGCGCGAGCGTCATCTCTTTAAGCCCTTTTCCTATCTCGTCAAACGGGTCAAGTTTCATACAAGCATTGGGGGCGTTGAAACTTTTCGTGTGGAATGGTGTTTGACTAATTACTATGAAAAAAGTCCTCTTTGCCTTGTTTGCCCTCACCTCCGTCGTGCTCTTCGCAAGTGATTCCCGCAGCGAAATCGCAAAAAAGCTTTACGGGGAAATCCGCGTTGTCGATATTGGAGAAGATTACACAGTTCGACCTGTCGACATAGGGGAAGATCTTCGTGTCCGGGTTGTCGGTATCGGAGCAAGCCAGCCCGGGCAATGGCAATTTGTCGATATCGGAGAAGATTTCAAAATTCGTTTTGTTGATATAGGAGAAGATATCTCTGTCCGTTTTGTCCATATAGGGGAAGGCTTTAACTAAACCTTGCGCCGTTCCCGCCATTGTCGGCGCGCATTCCTAAGGCGACGGACTCCCTCCGGTTCGTCGTTTCCTAGGACGGGACGAATTGGTTGCGTCTTCGATTATTTGAGTGTTTGTGCGTCGTGTAGCGGGGAGGGTTTCCCGTTAAAGGAGGCGAGCATCGTCGAAAACGTGTTCACGCAAAAAGCGCCCGTAAAATCCGCTTCGGCGAAGTTTACGAGCGCTTTTCAAAGTGGTGGAGATGAGGGGAGTCGAACCCCTGTCTTTCGACCTTTCGGAGGCAACGTCTACACGCTTAGCCGTCCGCTTGGATTTCGGTTTTCCTTAGGGCGGCGGCGCCCGGGAATTCCTATCCGCGTTCCCTTTTTTGGCTTCGCGGGAATGCGGACAAGCTCGAAGTTTTACCTGCTTTTTTGACGGCTCGCGCGCTTAGCAGGCGTAGGCGGGCGTAACCGTGCTGCAGCTAATTAGGCAGCAAGCGCGAACGCATTGCGTTCGAACGCGATGGTGTTGTTTTTGCCATTTAACGTGGCGATACATGATTTAGGAGGCCAAGTATCATCCTCCGCGTGCAATCACAACCTATTTGCCGAAATCGAATCCGGAACATCCCCGAAATTCATTGGAGCAAAAAGCTTGGACGCTTTTATGAAAGAACAAGTGGGCGGCATTCTGCGTGAAGCGGGGGAAACTGTCAAGGCTCCTTCGGTTAAGGGAGGGGACTTGCGAAGCCTGATTCCCGGAGCTTGCCTTACGGCTGCCTCCAGAAACCATGTTGCGCACCTCCGGCGGCGGAAAAAGCGCCAAGCATCAAGCATCGAGCACCAAGCGAGTGTCTGCGGCTCTTTTAATCTTTTTCAAGAACCTATCCGGTTATCAGTTATCAACTATCTTTAAGCTTTAAGGCTACCTCTAGAAATTCATTTTTAGAGGTTTACAAAGGCGGCGCAATCCGTTCCATTGCGCCGCAGGCATGTAAACGGGTCTGCTCCCGCTACTTTGCGGCGCTTGTTTTTCATAGATTATCCGCGGGTTCCGGCTTTGCCTGCACCCGCGGTTATCCCATGTAGTGCACCTCCGGCGCACCGGCTCTGACGAACGAAAAGAAGAAAACTTAGGACAATGCCTTAAAAAACGAATTTCTAGAGGTAGCCTTAAGGCTTAAAGAAACATCGCCCTACGGCGACGGAAGGGATAGAGGACAACTGATAACGGATAGGGTTTTCCCAGCAAAAAAGATTAAAGAAGCCGCGGCGTACTCGCTTGAATGCTTGGCACTTATTCTTGCCATAGGCATTTTCACTCTAGAAATTCGTTTCAAGAGGTTTTGAAGAGGCTTGCAATTCGTTCCATTGCGCCGCGGGCATGTAAACGGGTCTGTCCCTGTCACTTTGCGGCGCTTGTTTTTATAGATTATCCGCGGGTTTCGGCTATCGCCTGCACCCGCGGTTATCCCATGTAGTGCACCTCCGGCGCACAGCTTCGCTCGGTGAATGGAGAATAATTAATAATGAATAATTTTATGCGGAGATTTTTGCTTGAGGGCAAAAATTTTGAAGAAGCCGAAGCCACTCGCTTGATGCCCGATGCTTGATGCTTGGCGCTTTTTCCGCCGCCGCAGGAGTCTTCACTTATCCGTTATCAGCTATCCGTTTTCCCTTTTTGCTCTCTCATCTGCACGAAAAAAGCGTTCCCGGAAAATCCGGAAACGCTCTTCTTTAATCTTTAAGCTCTAATCTCTAAGCTTTACCGATTAGTACATGCCGCCCATGCCGGCATCCGCAGCGGGAGCCGCCTTGGGTTCTTCCGGAAGGTCGGTGATGAGGCATTCGGTCGTGAGGAGCATCGAAGCCACCGAAGTCGCGGAAACGATTGCGGTGCGAGTGACCTTGGTCGGATCGACAACACCTGCAGCGACGAGGTCTTCGTAGTTGTCGGTCGCAACGTTGTAGCCGTTGCCGCCCTTAGCCTTGAGGACTTCCTTGACGATGAGCGAGCCTTCGACGCCGGCGTTTTCGCAGAGCGTGCGGAGCGGCTGTTCGATTGCGCGGCGGACGATCTTGGCGCCGGTCTTGGCGTCGCCGTCGAGCGTTTCGATGAGCTTGTCCACAGCCTTGGCCGTGCGCAGGAGCGCGACGCCGCCGCCCGGGACGATGCCTTCTTCGACAGCAGCGCGGGTGGCGTGCAGAGCGTCGTCAACGCGGTCTTTCTTTTCCTTGAGTTCCGCTTCGGAAGCTGCGCCGACGTGGATGACGGCGACACCGCCTGCGAGCTTGGCGAGGCGTTCCTGGAGCTTTTCGCGGTCGTAATCGGAAGAGGTTTCTTCGATCTGGCGGCGGATGAGCTTCACGCGGCCCTGGATGTCGGCGGACTTGCCGGCGCCTTCGATAATCGTCGTGCTTTCCTTATCGACATTGACGCGCTTGGCCTTGCCGAGGTCGGCGATGGAGATGCTTTCGAGCTTGATGCCGAGATCTTCCGTGATGAACTTACCGCCGGTGAGGATTGCGAGGTCTTCCATCATCGCTTTGCGGCGATCGCCGAAGCCCGGAGCCTTAACCGCGCAGACATTGATCGTGCCGCGAATCTTGTTCACGACGAGGGTAGCGAGCGCTTCGCCGTCGATGTCTTCAGCGACGATGAGGAGCGGCTTGCTCTGCTTGGCGACTTCCTGGAGAATCGGGAGCAGGTCCTTCATCGAGGAGATCTTCTTTTCGAAAAGGAGGATGTACGGATTGTCGAGCGTGCATTCGAGCGTTTCCGCGTTCGTGCAGAAGTACGGGGAAAGGTAGCCCTTGTCGAACTGCATCCCTTCGACGACGTCGAGCGTCGTTTCAATCGTCTTGGCTTCTTCGACGGTGATCGTGCCGTCTTTGCCGACCTTTTCCATGGCTTCGGCGATGAT
This sequence comes from Candidatus Spyradenecus sp., assembly GCA_045651325.1. Classification (GTDB taxonomy): domain Bacteria; phylum Verrucomicrobiota; class Verrucomicrobiia; order Opitutales; family UBA953; genus Spyradosoma. Next base: position 1,267 of record JAZRSB010000056.1, on the reverse strand, counting down.
TTCACCGATGCTGGAATCCCAGTTGGCGGAAACGGTTGCGACCTGCTTGATTTCGTCGGAGTTCTTGATCTTCTTGGAAATCGAAGCGAGTTCCTTCGTGATGGTTTCGCAAGCGGCGTCGATACCGCGCTTAACGAAGATCGGGTTTGCGCCGGCGGAAACGCTCTTCAGGCCTTCCGTGTAGATGGCTTCGGCGAGCACGGTTGCGGTCGTCGTTCCGTCACCGGCCTTGTCCGCCGTGCGGGAAGCAACTTCGCGCACCATCTGTGCGCCCATGTTTTCAAACGGGTCTGCCAATTCGATTTCCTTGGCGACGGAAACGCCGTCCTTGGTCACCTTCGGAGCGCCGTATTTCTTGTCGATCATCACATTGCGGCCTTTCGGTCCGAGCGTGATTTTGACGGCCTTGGCGAGCGTCTGAACGCCGCCGAGGATTTTCCGGCGACCGGCTTCATCAAAAAGAATCTGTTTTTTTGCCATAGTGTTCTGAATTTAAATTTTGATTACAAAGAGAGATTAGGCACCGACAACGGCGAGGATTTCTTCTTCGCGCGCCAGGAGGTACATTTCGTCGTTGATCTTGACTTCCGTGCCCGTGTACTTGCCGATGAGCACCTTATCGCCGACAGCCACGTTGAATTCAACTTTCTTGCCGTCTTCGATTTTTCCCGTGCCGAGCGCAATCACCGTTGCTTCCATCGGTTTTTCCTTCGCGGAATCGGGAATGATAATCCCGCCCTTGATTTCTTCCGCAGCTTCGCAGCGCTTCAGGAGAACGCGATCGCCGAGCGGCTTAACTTTAACGCCGCATTTGCAGCAGCACTTTTCTTTTTTATCTTTGCTCATAATTTTTAAGATGTTGGAAATAAATAGTTGTCTGTATCATGCAAATGCCGTGCCAAAAAAAATGAGACAAGGAAAACAGCGAACAACGAATAAGGAATAACGGATAGTTGATAGCGGATAGGTGTTTTTAGTGAATGACGAAAAAGTCTCTCTGCAACCTATGTCCGACTCTAAAGTGTTACCGATCTCTGGTTTCGCCACGCCTTCTTTAATCTTTTACAAAGAGCCCCTATCCGTTATCAGTTATCCACTCTTTCTTTAATCTTTATGGCTACCTCTAGAAATTCGTTTTTTAAGGCATTGTCCTAAGTTTTTTCTTTCCGTTCGTCAGAGCCTGTGCGCCGGAGGTGCACTACATGGGATAACCGCGGGTGCAGGCAAAGCCGGAACCTGCGGATAATCTATGAAAAACAAGCGCCGC
>JAZRSB010000055.1:0-2199 GCA_045651325.1 Candidatus Spyradenecus sp. | reverse complement strand
CGCGATTTGCAAGTACCCGCGATAGATGTAGCGGTGGTGTAGCGTCGTTGTTCCCGCAACCGTCACTTTCTTTTCGAAGCGGCGCCCTTGCGAGTCGTAAGCACATTCCACGACCGTTTGCGTTTCCGCGTTCTCAAAACGTACCGGACGATTTTCACCGTTGTAGGTGATGCTCCACGTTCCCGTGGACGTCTCCATCTGCGTCACGTTCCCGTCCGCGTCGTACTGAAGCGGCGAGGACACCGCCTCTCCCAAGGAGATTTCCGTATATTGATTCAGATTATTCGTCGAATACGCGCTTTGCGTTCCCGCTTCGGACGCGGTGTTCCTATTGCCGATGTGGTCGAAGGCGTAGGCGTAGCTGTCGTCCCCGAGGGTCGCGGAAGTAAGTTCGCTTCGCGCGTTGTAGCCGAAGTTGTCGTTCTGCGTCGTGCCGTTGCGGGAGGTCGAACGCGTGAGCGGACGCCCGAGAGCATCGTAAGTATAATTCCGCAAAACGACATCAGTCGAAGCCCCGCGGCGAATCGTAATTCCCGCGAGCAAATCGCGCCCGGCTTCGTACGCATGCTCGATCGTCAGATTGCTCGGGCACGCGAGCGATGCCAAGAGATTTGTGCCCGCAGGGTAATTATAAGTGAAGGTTTTCGTGGCGCCGCCGTGGACGAAGCTCGCCGAGGCGACGACCTTGTGTGCCGTGTATATCAATTCCTTCATTACAAAAGCAAATCAATCGTTTATAGCTTCTTTGCTCCATATAGTGCAAAGAGAAGCGTTTTGGCATTTCGTTTGCCCCTCCCTAGACCATACATAATAAATATCACACAAAACGATTGCTCCATTTTGAATTTCAAAAGCAAACACTATGTCCTGTTTTTCATCGCTTGTAGACATTCCTGCCTCCTCCCGAAGAATATCTTCTGTTAACTCAAATGTGTACACACTCCCGTCTCGACAAAACTCTATGTCCATTGGTAACAAACTTCGGGTTATATAGAGTTCGAAACAGTCCCCTTGCTTTATGTTTTTTAAGAATCCTTGTCCTTTAATCTCTTTTTCGTATAGACAATACCGAGGATGATAAAAACATCCGATGGGGTTGAAAATTTTCATTAAAAATGAATTCTCTCGTTTTACTGAGAAAAAAGCACTTATAGGACACTTTTCAGAATTGCATAGCATCACCCCTATTTGCGTAACCTCAGAAAACATCGGCAAGGCACAACAGGCGGGAAAAAGCAAGAGAGAGAAAACATACACGAGCCCCCTATTTAACACATGTTTTGCTTTCATCAAAACTCTCATTCCCCGGTTGAAACCTAGAAGGGTCATAATTTCCCCCCTAAGCATTTACTAAATGCGCTTTTCCACGTTGTGTTGCTGTTATTGCTCAATGGTTCGTAGATGTAGCATTTATTGGTTATTCGGCTCATTTCACTTTGAATGCAACTATACATAATTTCCCCCATTCGATTGCTTACTATGGCAACAGTTTCACAACGAGAAGGATTTTTTTCCGCATCTTCAAGGTCGGTTGATATCCCGCTACTTAGCGCATCCCCCGCGGAAGACTTAAAACCGCACCCAGCAACAACATTCCCCCATTCTCCACAACAGCCCTTACAGTGAGAACTTTGTCCATTTCCTTTTCCGCTTCCACTGCTACCACTACTTCCACCTGCGCCACTGCTATTCCCGACCCCTGTAGGTCCACCCCGACATCCTCCAATTGTTCCGTCTGAAAATAGGAACCTTATTACGCAATGTGCACGAGTAAAAGTCGCAACAGGCTTACAACAAACCTGGATAACACACACTCCCTGTGGAGACGCAGCCTTCGAGGAACTATCATTAAAGTCAGAGGGAAGGAGGATGCCTGAAGACGACGAAATACTAGAAGCACCAAGATGGTCAATCATCATTACGCCTCTATTAAAACATATACTATGCAGATTGAGTCCGCCTTGTTCTTCGATGGGGTCGCGGGAGAGGAAGCGGCCGAGCGAAGGTGAGTAGTGGCGGTAGTTGTAGTAAACGAGATCGAGTTCGGAGTCGTAGTGCTCCGAAGACCATTGGAAGGGTTGGGTGACGTCGCCGGAAGCGGTGACCGAGCCGAACGGAGCGTAGGAATATGTTGTACGGATGTAGCCGGCAGGTCCGAAGACTTCACAGATGTTTTTCGTGAGGTCGTAGCCATAGGTG
>JAZRSB010000054.1:0-3754 GCA_045651325.1 Candidatus Spyradenecus sp. | reverse complement strand
TTCCGGCGACGTCACCCAACCCTTCCAATGGTCTTCGGAACATTACGATTCCGAGCTCGACCTCGTTTACTACAACTACCGCCACTACTCGCCTTCGCTCGGCCGCTTCCTCTCCCGCGACCCCATCGAAGAACAAGGCGGCCTCAATCTGCATGCGTTTGTGAGAAATGTCCCGATTCACAAATGGGATAGGCTTGGCCGTGCAATTCCTCAACTCGGGGCTGGGCCGGACGGGAATTCTCCAATGTCTCCCCTGCCTAATTGCGGAAAAATGATTAATAATTTTATGACGTGGTATGTTCAGGAAAAAGCGAAATTGGAAGATCGAGATGAAAATGGGAAAAATTGGATAGAGCGTCTTCCAAGGTGTCCAATGGCTTTGGTTAAAAAAGTTGAAAAAGTCTGGGTTCAGTGTCCACCAGGAGGTGTGTATTACAAAGAGACTGTCACTTTTAATCCTCCGGATGAAAAAGAATGGCTGATTACTAATAAGTTTAAATTTGAAATAACACAAATTTATGGAGTTCTCTCATGCGGTGTGCGATACCACCCAAAGGGAGTGTTTGAGCTTCGGACGAAAGATCCTGGCAAATATGAAGGGCATGGGAATCAATGTATCTACGACTCTCACGGGACGCTTATACGAGAAATTCCTAGTGCAGGCTCTGTTGACTGGGGAAGCCCCGAAAAAGAGGTGAGCCTCCATCGGACTGCAGATGTTTTCCCGTTTGAAGATGCCGTAGCGCTTGATCGGGTATGCGGGGGCAACGGCAAATATGTCAAAATGTACTATGACGTTCGTCCGAGTTGGTAGAGAGGAGCTCTCACTATGTTTAAGAAAGGATGTATTTTTTTCCCGTGGGGACTTACGTTATTTATTGTGTTTTCTCCTTTCGTTAGCGGGATTGAATATCCGAGTACGTTTATTTTCACTTCCGTGTTATTACTTGGCATTGGGAAGTCAAGGTGGCTTGCGAATCTTCGCAATGAGGTATTTCTCTTGCTGACAATGGGATTTTTTCTCCGCTTACCGTCAGACGATTTCTGCTTTCTCCTCTGGGGCGGATCGGGGTGGCTTCCTGATGGAGGGTATCGCCTAGGCCAATTTTTTTGCTCCGCCGTTACCGGAATTTCTTTCGTCCTTGCATTTTACAACGGCGCATTTTTATTCGACAGGAAAATCGTAATTCCGAAGGATTTATCCTATTGGATGATGTGGGCTACGGGAATGGCGTTTTTCGCATACTCGTATTTTGTCGCGGGAGCTTCTTTCGCAACGTTTTTCCTTTATGCGCTCCCGTCTGCGCTGGTTGAGCGGCGGCGTTCCGTGATTTATCTTTCAAACATCTGGACGCTCGGCGCGCTCGTCGCGGCGCCGATTATAATTTGGAAAATTAGCGGGCAAATTCACGATTCCTTTTGTTTTGAAAAAACAAACGAAATTTTCTTTGGTTCACTTGCTGAATCGTTGAACGCGAATTGTTGGCTGCGTGCGCTATTTTTAATTCCGTGGATTTTGATGATTTGGGTTCAAACAAAAAACACAATTTTAAACAAAAATATTCTCTATGGTAAAAAGGCAGAAAGGTAGAAAGTTGTTATGGTTTGATTGTTTGCTCACCCGCACGCACCGCGATTCAAGCGCTTCGTTCGACATCGTTGCGCTCAATCCGTTCCGCTTCTCCTCGGAACACTACGACTCCGAACTCGACCTCGTTTACTACAACTACCGCCACTATTCGCCCTCGCTTGGCCGCTTCCTCTCCCGCGACCCCATCGAAGAACAAGGCGGATGGAATCTGTATGCATTTGTGGGGAATCAGCTCTCAACTCAACATGATATACTTGGAGAAAGTATGATTGCTCCTGGAGCAGGAGCATGGTATCCGACACTCCCTTCATGGCCTACACGACCTTTGCAGGCAGACGAGGATTCGTGGGGCGTTGTTGTTGCTGTTGGGCAAACATCTCTCGATATTATTGGGCTAATTCCTTCTGTCGGAGAATTCGCCGATGGCGCAAATACGATAATATACATGTGTCAAGGTGACGGCCTAAGCGCATCTTTATCGGCATCTTCAATGATTCCTATTGGAGGTCAAGCAGTTGCAATAGGGAAACTAAGTAATGGCGCAAAAAATGCGTTGGGAAAAGCGCACACAAAACTTCTTTCGATTTCGGATAAAGAGAAGAAGTCTATTTTGTGTTCGACGTGCGGACCTTCTTCCTATCAAAAAAAAATCCGTGGAAATTTGGGAAAGAGGCAGCAACAGATATCCCAAGTTGGGCTAAGGGAAAGACTCCCGCTTTGAATGAACCAGGACGAGATTTTGCAAAGAGACTTTGTGACGAAAAATACGGAAAAGGCAACTACCCAACAGGGCTGGGAAGTGAATTTAATAAATTGAAAAAATATGGAGATAGAGCATTCGAACGACATGGATAATGAATTGTTATTCTATCCGATTTGTTTTACGACAACGATCGGAAAATTTTTCCTGCTTTGGTATTCAGACGAAAAACAGGGGAAAGATTTGTTTTTATGTAAAGATTTGCGAGTTTTTTATTCCTGTGACTTGAGTGGCCTTTCCTTTTTTAACGGTAAAATATCGATTGATACCTCTAATCCATTGGTTATAGACTGCGTTAAGATTGAAGTGCTACTTCACAAAGGGGAGGTTGATTGTGTGGCTTTTTTGAACTTTTGGAATACGATTGAAGATCTGGGAGAATCCGTGGGAGGTGACTTTTTTACTGATTGTTTGAGGCTGAATTCTTTGTATGAAAAACTCATTTGCGGTAATAATTTACCAGCGTGGAAAAGTACGCCTCACCAATATATCCCTTTGTGGACGTTAGAGGAAATTGAAGAATTAAAAAGCATATTTAGGATTGGAATAAAATTACTTTATGAATGCGTAAATCATGGAATTTTTCTTGATACTAAAAAATAGACAGAGGGCTAAACTCAAAAGCGTACTTCGCCCGTACGAGTAGAAGTGAACAGAGGAAATCTTGGACGAGGTGGTGGTATTTTCCTATTTTCGCTCCGATCTAATAATTTGATTGCCCAAGTAAACATGACATTAAAATTCGTTAAAAAAATATTTCTATTTTTCGCTTGCGTTGGGGTGTGTGCATGTACCCCATCCCCAGATCTTTTTCAATATAACTCTAAAGAGCCTCTTTTTATATGCACAAATAAGCCTTTGGGAGACTTAAAAAATTTAAAAATCAGTCTCAACTACGGCTCTTGTATTTTTTACAATAGCTCGTCAGGGGACTTATCCTTTTCCTTGGTGGGAACAATAACGAACACTTCGGAAGAACCTTTTGTAATTCCGGATGCACGTCCTCAGCATTCCGGCCTTTTACTTACGGATAACGGTTGTGTTGAGGGAGCCTATACTACAGATCTTTTTCTTGACGACATTTGGAAAAACAGCCTGCAAATACAAGAAGATAGCATTACGTGGCTCCTGCCGACTTGCCGCCGAGAGAAGGCGTTTCGCGGAATCTTAATCGAAGGGGGACAATGCATGAGATTCAAGCTTTTTTTCTGCATCGAAAAGGTCAAAATAAAAGAGAGCTCATCAATATTAAAGGTAAAAATTGTAGATCCAGAGAGTCGATTTACGTCCAATGAAATAGAGTTTTTTATTTGGGATTACTGGAAAATGTGAAGCCGCGCAAAACATTATTAATGATTAAGCAAAAAATTATGAGCGCGCACTACGACTACGCGCCCTTCGGC
>JAZRSB010000053.1:0-17862 GCA_045651325.1 Candidatus Spyradenecus sp. | reverse complement strand
ATATTCATGGTCTATAAATATTAATGCAAAACTTTCATGCAATAAATCACCTTGCAAAGATTCTGCATCACTTCGCTCGCTGTAAACGCTCAATCTTATCTTGTCTTTAGCTCTAAGTCTTTTGCCTTTGAGCGATTTGAGGACTTCGCAATCCAAATATCCTTCAACATTCAAAAGCGGATAAGAGCTGTCTTCGGAGGGGCGGGATATTCTTGAGATTCCGGAAGAAACAATACTCACAAAAAAAACTTCATCACTGTGCAAAAATCGCTCTTGGAATTCATCCCAAAATCGAAGTATTTGACTTTCATGTATTACGTCCTCCAAAACTCCTACTTTCCCGCATGAAATGCCCATAATCGCGGCAATTCCGGCAAAAGAGGAATAGATGCACGTAGCAATAAATCTGAAAGTCATCTTTAATTTAGCCTCCAAGCAACAATCGGCAAGTATCCTTCGACGTATGGATCTCTGTACCCTTTCCTTAGTACGCCTGTGTGTCCGCCTGCGGAAAATATTGCAACTTTTCCAGCTAAGCAATCTTCATATTTTCTAAGCTCTATCTTTGTCTTTATTGCAGTTCCTTTTCCCCATGATTTTATGAAATACTCTCCGATCCTATTCGCAGATATAATGAATCGCCCTGTGAGGCTTGCCTTCAAAATGGTCTTTCCTTTGTTTAGGTAATTTTCCTCAAAGCGGAGCATATCTTGATAAAGCCCAGCATTTTGTTTGTTAAGTAGTTTTCGTTCTTCAAATTTTCTCTTTTCTTTTCTTGTTATCGTAAAATCCATTGCTCTGTTTGTATACTTTCCACTAGGGATTTTTGATTCTTCCGAAGCGTTTAGTCCAATAGAAATTCGAAGCGCACAACTGTTAAAATAGTCGCCAAGAAGATAGCTCCAATAAAGATTTCCTCCTACTTTTTCCCAAACCTTTCCGGAAGTAACATAATGATTATAATTCGGGTAAGCGCTCCAAAATGAATTTGAATCGGGTATGGGGGCTAATCCCAAACCGTCATCCTCAAAAACAGCCCTGTTATATGTAAATACATACAGATTCAGTCCGCCTTGTTCTTCGATGGGGTCGCGGGAGAGGAAGCGGCCGAGCGAGGGCGAGTAGTGGCGGAAGTTGTAGTAAACAAGGTCGAGTTCGGAGTCGTAGTATTCCGAAGAGAAGCGGAACGGATTGAGCGCAACGATGTCGAACGAGGCGGACGCATCGCGGTGCGTGCGGGTGGTGGCGCCGAAGGGCGCGTAATCGTAGTGAGCTCCGATGCCGTTCGAGGTCAGGCGATAAAACACGTCCGAGACGTTTTTGTTGCCGTTGACGGTGTTTTTCACGCGGGCAATCAAATCACGTTCCGCCTCGTATGTCCACTCCGCCGTCGCCGCATTCGGGTAGGTGAGCTTCGATTTCAAGTTCGTTCCCGCGAGATATTCCCACGCGAAGTTATCGCTTCCCGCGGCCATCCCGACCAAACGCCCGCTCGCCGCATCGTAGGCAAGCGTCGTCTTGCGCACGCCGCCGATCGAATAGCCCGTGCCGCGCGGATTAGAAAACGTGTCTTGATGTGTTAAGTTGGAGCCATTCATGAAGCCTATTTCCCGGCACTTTCGGGAGCCATTTCCCGAGCGTGCGAAACCAGTTTATCATGCCCCCTCCAAGCAATTGTCACAGAATTGTTACAAAATGTAATCACTCCAAAAACTTTTCAAATTCTTCGCAAACCCGCATCAATAAAGGCTTAGACGCCGAAATCGCCTCCAATCCCGCCCCCTCCCAAACAAAAAAATTAAAAAAAATAATTTTTTTGTAACAATTTTCCGGTAATTTTTGGGGTGTGCAGCCAGAAATTATTTTGTGGTGCTAAAACTTGCGGCGCAGGTGTGCGGGAGGGATGTTGAGTATTCCGCGGTACTTTGCGGCGGTGCGGCGCGCCACCCGGATTCCGTGTGCGGCTCTATTTTTCGGCGTGCTTTCAGGCAGATCCGCGAGAGCGTGCCGTTTGCCGCGGATTTTTCGGCGACGGATTTTAAATTCGGGAAATTTCGGGGTGGGCGGCGAGAAATGCGGTGATTTCGCGTTCCGTCATAACGTAGAAGGCTGTGGCGAGGGCGTCGGCTTCGGTTGCGCTCGGAGCGAGGATGCGTGCGTGTTTTTTATTGTTTGCGGGCAGGCCGCTGCGCGGATCGACGAGGTGGCTACCGTGAAACTGTGTTCCTGAGCTCCCGACGGCGCGTCGGGCGATTCGGACGGGAGGCGTGTCATCGGAAAAGCCGATTTTCCAGCCTTCCGAGTCTTTGGGGGCGTCGAGGGCGAGGATGGTGGAGCCGCCGGCGGAGAGCAGGGCGCGCTCGATGCCGTGTTCCTGCAGAATGGCTGCGGCCTTGTCTAAGGCAAATCCCTTGCCGATGCCGCCGAGATCGAGGCTGGCGCCGTGAGTGATACAGCGGATTCGGCGCTCGGGTTCCAGTGCGAGGGTGCCGAATCGGAAATCTTCGAAGGCTTCCCGCCATTCGGGCATTTCGTCGCAGAAGCCTCCGGCGCAGGCAAGGTTTTCTCGATTTTGTTTTTTCCAGAAATCAATGAGTTTCCCCGCGCTCGGGTCGAAAGCGCGCCGCGTGGCATGGGCTATTTTTTGGGCGGCGTTGAGACAGTCCCAGGTGTCTGTCTCGATTTCGAGGTTTTGTCCGGCTTGCAGTGCGTTGGCGCGTGCGATGTCGGAAGACGGGATAAAGCGGCTGAGAGCTTTTTCGAGCCGGTCGATTCGGGTGAAAGCTTCTTCGGCGATGCCGGCCGCGTGTTCCTGTGTGATATCGGCGTCAATGCGGATTTGCCAGCGCGTCGCCATGGCGACGTGGGAGAATGCGAGGATGGGAGGCATGCGCGGGGAAGGGTTAAAAAAGAAAAACCTCTTCCGAAGAAGAGGTTTGAAAGTGGAGCGGGCGAGCGGGTTCGAACCGCCAACATCCACCTTGGCAAGGTGGTACTCTACCAATTGAGCTACGCCCGCAAACTCAAATCAAATGAATGATTTAAATTATGAGATTAATGAAACACTTATTTTTGCATTTCGTCAATATTTTTTTTCAAAGAATTTCGAATATTTTTCGGAATGGGCATGAGAGCCGCTTTTTCAAGGGCTTTTGCGAAGGGATCCGAGAGGACGGTTCGGATTACCGGAAGGAGCTTTTCGCGTTTTTCCGCCGGGTAAACGAGCAGAAATTGCACGGAAAGCGGATAGTCCTGATTGTAAATATTGGCGGGAATTGGGCTGTAGGCGGTTTCGGTTTCGCCTTTTTTGTTGGCCGGAGAGATTGACAGGGTCTTCAGCGAGGCTTGACCGGTCGGCGGCGTGGCGGTCAGCGCGATGCCGTTGCCGGTGTTGAGGACGGCGCGGATGGCGTCTTCGTCGTTCGCCGTTTTACGGGTGTCTTTGTTGAAACCGGCGCGCGGGAAGACGAGGCTTTGGAAGATAACGCCGCAGGCATTATCGTTTTCGGTACTGACGATGCGTTGGATGCGCGGGGTGCCCGTGACTTTGTTTGAGACTTCGTTCCAGGAATTGAGCGGGCTTTCGGAAAAATTGGCAAAGATGCCGCGCAATTGGAAGAGCGAGAGTTCTTCGACGGGATTGGAGTGCGGAACGACCAAATAGGCGACTTGATAGGCGAGGGCGTTGGCGCGCCAGGTTTTATCCTTAAATTCCGGAATCGCGTTGCGGTCGGCGGTCATGATCATCGCGAAGTCGATTTCGCCTTTGCGCAGTTGCTCCAGCGCTACTTTCGTTCCGAGGAGCTCGCCTTTGAGGACGAGGCGTTCGTCGATTTTTTGGAGCTCTTCCTTGAAAACGCTTTCCGCGTTTCCGGCGAGAAAGTCCGATCCGGCGTATTTGAGCGTTGCGGCGTGAAGGCTGCCTGCGAGGAAAAGGCCTGCGGCGGCCGTGATGAGAGTGATTTTTTTGAACATAGTATATATAAAGCTGAAAGTTTTTCTCGGATTAAATTTCTTTGTCGAGGGCGCGGCGTCCGCGTTTGGCTTCGAGCCCGGCGCCGATGGACGGATCTTCGAGCAGTTTGCGGTGGAAGGTCCGGCGGGAAATGCCGAGGAAGTCCGCCGCGGCGGAGCGGTTGCCGTTTGCCTGAATCAGGGCCTGGCGCAGGAGGCGTTTTTCATTGTCTTTTTTGGAGAGCGCTTCCTTGCGGGCTTTGTTGATGGAGACGACGTTTTTGCGTTTTTCTTCGAGCGCTTCCGCGAATTTTTCGGGAATATTTTCTTCGGCAAGCTCGTCTTCCGGTTCCGGATTGTATTCCGGAGCGGGGGCGCTCGGGATAATATCCGTCTTTTTTTGCGGTGCAAGCGGCAGCTTCAGCGTGAAGCGCGGATCAAGGTCGTAGGGGGTGACCTCGCCGACGCCGTCGTGCATGACGACGAGGTTTTCGCAGAAATTTCTCAGTTCGCGGATATTGCCCGGCCAGCTGTAAGCGCAGAGGGCGTCCATGGCTTCGCGGGAAATGCGTACGCGCGGGAGTCCGTTTTCCTGGGCGAAGAAATTGACGTAGTGTTCGATGAGAACCGGAATATCCGTGTTGCGTTCGCGCAGGGCCGGAAGCATTAGGGCGACGACGGAGAGGCGGTAGTAGAGGTCTTCGCGGAAGGTGCCGGCTTTGACCATTTCCGCCAGATTGCGATTGGTCGCGCAGACCAGACGCACGTCCAGCTGGATTTGCTTTTGGGCGCCGAGGCGCTCGATGGCATGGGTTTCGAGGAAGCGTAGGAGTTTTACCTGAGTGGCCAAATCGATTTCGCCGATTTCGTCGAGGAAGAGCGTTCCGCCGTTGGCCGCTTCAAAACGTCCGATGCGGCGTTCGTTGGCTCCCGTGAAAGCGCCTTTTTCGTGGCCGAAAATTTCGCTTTCGAGCAGGGTCGGTGCGATGGCTGCGCAGTGGACGGCGATAAAGGGCTTTTTGGCACGCGGGGAGCTTTGGTGAATCAGTTGGGCGAAAAGCTCTTTGCCGGTTCCCGTCTCGCCGAGGAGTAGCACCGTGGTTTTGGCCAAAGCCACGCGCTTGGCCTTTTCGACCGTGTTCAAAAGCGCCGGGCTGTTGCCGACCAATTTCGAAAAATTAAATTTCTGGTTGAGGCGGGAAGACATCGCGCGATTTTCCTTTTCCGTCGTGCGGGATTGGATGGCGCGCTGAATGACGATTTCGAGTTTTTCCAGATTCAGCGGCTTCGTAAGAAAATCATAGGCGCCGCGGCGCATGGCTTCGACGGCGGTTTCGACGTTGCCGTAAGCCGTCATCATGATGCAGACCGGCTTGTGCGGCAACTGCAGGGCGTGATCCACGACGGACAGCCCCGATTTGCCCGCCATGCGCAGGTCCGTCAGTACGACGTCGAAATTCTCGGAATCCATCAGGCGCAGTGCTTCGTCCGCATTGCTTGCGGTGTAAACCTCGTAGCTGTCCTCAAGGGTCGAGGCCAGCCCTTCGCGCGTATTTCTTTCGTCGTCAACAATCAGGATGGAAGCTTTCATATAATGCGACATATTTTCCTTATTTCTCTTTTTTGTGCGAGAACAAATTTTAGTTTTCTTTAATACTTTGCGGCGTGAGGGGCGCCGCAGGGGGAGATAAGCGCCAAGCATCAAGCATCGAGCACCAAGCGATTCCGCCCCTCTCTCTTTAATCTTTCCCCTTTAAGGCTATCTCTAGAAATTCGCTCTTTTGAGGTTTGCAGAGGCGCGCAATCCGTTCCATTGCGCCGCAGGCACGTAAACGGGGCAGCCCCGTCACTTTGCGGCGCTTGTTTTTCATGGATTATCCGCGGATTCCGACGACGTCTGCACCCGCGGTTATCCCATGTAGTGCACCTCCGGCGCACACTAAAAAGCGAATCTCTAGAGTTCGCCTTTTGCATTACACGAATTTTAGCGTATCGGTGTTGCTTTGCCGTTTACTTAAGTCGGGCGCGCGCGTAGAATCCGGCTTTCACTTCCTTTAAATATCTCCATGACCTTTACTCTATTTATCGACTACTTAGGGACTTTTGCCTTTGCCATCAGCGGTATCCGTCGTGCTTCGGCCAAGCGCTTCGACCTTTTCGGTGCGATGGTCGTCGGTTTTGCGACCGGTTGCGGCGGCGGGACCTTGCGCGACATTATGCTCGGGCAGACGCCGTTTTGGATGCAGACGAAAACGCCGTTTTGGGAAGGCGGTTACACGTACCTGCTTGTTGTGCTTTTTGCACTTTTGTTTGTTTCCGTTTTGGGGCGCTACCTGCTCCGCATGAACGATACGATTTTTATCTTCGACGCTATCGGGCTCGGCTTGTTCACGGTTGTCGGTATCGAGAAAACGCTTGCCTGCGGCTTTCCGATTTGGGTGGCGATTCTGATGGGGATGGTGACCGGCGCGGGCGGCGGTGTTTTCCGCGATATTTTCATCAATGTCGAACCGCTTGTTTTCCGCAAGGATATTTACGCGCTCGCTTGCGTATTCGGGGGACTGGTCTATCTCGCCTGTTATTCGATGGGGATTGATTCGGTGACGACACAAGTGGTGACGGCGCTGAGCGTGATTGCCCTGCGCGGGATTGCGATGACGCAACACTGGCGCCTGCCGGTGCTGCGCCGTGACGTTGCCGAATACGACGAAAACGATACGCGTGCCTGGCGGAATTTCGGAAAGGCGGCCTCGGAAGGGGTGGATCATTTCAACCTGCAGGTCGTGGCGGTGTCGATGCAGGACATTTCCGAAATCAACGATTCCGACGCCAGCGTCGTCGAATTGTGTGCGGATGCGGATTGCGGCGGTTTGACGCCGGATCGCGATTTGATTCGCAATGCCTGCGCGCAGAGCCGTCTGCCCGTTTACGTGATGATTCGTCCGAAGGCGGACGGCTTCTGTTACTCGGATGAGGAATTCGGTCAGATGTTGGCCGACATCAAATTTGTTGCGGAAGAAAGCAAGGCGGAGGGCATCACGGTCGGTGTCGTTACGCCGGACGGCAAGGTGGACGTCGAACGCATGCAGAAAATTATGGCGGCGGCGGGCCGGCTCAAGGTCACTTTCAACCGTGCCTTTGAAAAGGTGCCGGATCCGGCGATTGCTTACGCCCTGCTTGCCAAGCTCGGGGTCGGATCGATTACGGCGACGGTGTTGCCGACGCTTGACCTGCTCCCGCGTGCGCCCGTTCGCTTGCGCATCGGCGGCGGCATTACGCCGGAGCATTTGCCGAATCTGCGTTCCCGCGGGCTGATGTATATTCACATGGGGCGGGCGGTTCGCAGTAAACTGACCTTTGACTCTTCCGTTGATTCTTCGAAAATCTGGGATTACACACACGCTTAGTCATGAAACGTTTCTTTTCAAAAATCATCGTTGCCCTGGCTTTTGTCGCTTCGCTGACAGTCGGTTTGTCGGCGGCGGAGCAGGGGGCTTTCCGCGAAAAAGCCCGGAAATTCCTTTGCGACTACATGCCGGCGCATGACCGCGGGAAGGTCACGGAGGCCTATTTGCGGGAGAATCTCGATTTGGCGCTCGCCGTCCGCAATTACAACGATTGGTCGCGTAAGATTCCGGAAGATATTTTTCTTAACAATGTCCTGCCGTATTCCTCCGTCGGCGAAGATGTCGAAGCCTGGCGTCCGGTATTCTATAAGCAGTTTTTGCCCGTTGTTGCACATTGCAAGTCGGCGACGCAGGTTGTCGAAACCCTGAACGGCGAATTGTGGAAACGCCTGAGCGTTGTTTACAGCCCGAAGCGCGATAAGCCGGATCAGGCGCCGTTTCACTCGATGCGCATCGGAATGGCTTCGTGTACGGGGCTCTCGATTCTGCTGATCGACGCCTGCCGCGCCGTGGGCGTGCCTGCGCGCTTCGCCGGTTGCCGTTGGAAAAACAAGCCCGGCAATCACTCCTGGGTCGAGTTTTGGGACGACGGGAAATGGCACTACATCGGCGCGTTCGATTGCCCGAAAGCCGACGAATCCTGGTTTGATCCGGACGCCGCGTACGCCGTCGAAAACGATCCGCACTACGCGATTTATGCGTCGAGCTGGGCCCCGACGGGGACGGAATTTTCCGCGTCCTGGCGCAATCCCGCCGAAAAGCGGGCGGCAATCCCTGCGTACAATGTGACGGCGCGCTACCTCGGCAAGAAGAAAGTGGCCGCCGAAAAGCAGTGTTCGCTTTCGCTGAATTTGCGCGACGCATCGGGCAAGCGCGTGGCACTCCCCGTCGTCGTCCGCGAAAAGGCTAGCGGCCGGATTTTGGCATCGGGCACGACGCACGATGACCGCCGCGACCTGAACAATCACTTTACGTTGCTGGCCAAGGAAGGCACCGCAGTCGAAATCTACGTGCGTCCGCAGGAAACGTCCGCGGAAGTCCTGCTCGGCGAATACGTTTTTGAAGACGTTGCCAAGACGCTTCATCTGTCACTTCCGAAGCCCTAATGAAGGAAGACTTCGTCGATTATTATAAAATTTTAGAGGTTTCTCCCGAGGCGGATGCGAAAGAGATCCGGCGGGCGTGGCGTGAAAAAATGCAGCGCTTTCATCCGGACCGGCACCTCGGGGAAGAGGCGCGCTACGAAGCCATTTCCAGCGACATCAACCGCGCCTATCACATTCTTTCCGACGAGAAGGCGCGGGCGCTTTTCGATGAGAGGCGGGAACGCAGGCTGGCCCGCCCGGGCGCGACCGGCATTCCCGTTCTCGCCTTTACCGAGAAAATCGTGCTGACGACCGTCGTTGTATGCGTGGCGATTTTTTTCTTTGCGATTCCTCCGTGGGCGGACTGCGGAAATGCGTTTTTCCGTTATCTCTTTTCCGGGCGTGATGCCGAGACTGTCGGCAGTCCGGTTTGGCTTTCCTCCGGTCTCATTATCCTCGTTTTTGCGGGGATTCTCCTGCTTGGAAAATGCTTGCGGGAACGCTTTATTTTCTTGGCGTTTCTGGAGGTGTTTTCTCTCGTCGTCGCCTGTGCGGAGTCGGTAATTGTGCCGCTTCGGGAGATGGGGTCCGTCATCATTCTCGGGCTTTTCGCTCTTGGCGTTTTATGTACGTTTTTGAGTTACGGCGAACGCAAATTCCTGCTGTGGGGTACGTTACTTCGCATTTGCCTGCTCATTGCCTGCGTGGCCGCTTATCGCGTCGGCGGGCTTATTTTCCATAACGCGGACGAACTGGTTTCTCTCGGTTGCCTCCTCGTGTTTGCCGCATTTTTGGTCGCTTGCATCAACGCCGTATCCGTCTCCTCCGATTGAACGCCCCGCGCTTGCAAAAAGACTTCGGCGGGCATTTAATTTCCGAAAATTTTTATCGTCATGACAACTTCCGAACTTTGGTCACAAAACATTTTGGGCAACTACGGGGTCCCGCCCGCAACGCTCGTCCGCGGGCAGGGCGCACGCGTTTGGGATGATACCGGGCGCGAATATCTCGACTTCTCGTCGGGCATCGCCGTGCTCAATATCGGGCATGCCCATCCGCACTGGCTCGAGCGCGTGCGGGAACAGGCCGGAAAACTCGCGCATTGCAGTAATCTTTTTATTAACGAAAATGCTCCGCGACTCGCCGAAAAAATCAACGCGCATATGGGCGGCGGCAAGGTCTTTTTCTGCAATTCCGGCGCCGAAGCCAACGAAGCGCTCCTGAAGCTTTCCCGCCTGCACGGGATGGCTAAAGCCGGCGGCGAAGAAGGAAAAATTTACAAGGTTGTTACCTGCGAAAACGCGTTCCACGGACGCCTTTTCGGGACGATGGCCGCCACGCCGCAGGAAAAAATCCAGCACGGCTTCCGCCCGCTCATGCCCAATGTCGCCGTCGCGAAAATCAACGATATCGAAAGCTTCCGCAAGCTTGTCGATGACGAAACCGCCGCCGTTATTCTCGAATGCGTCCAAGGCGAAAGCGGCTTAACACCGGCGGATCCGGAATTCTTGCGTGAACTTCGCGCTCTCTGCGACGAAAAGAATGTTCTCTTGCTCTGCGACGAAATTCAATGCGGCATGGGGCGCACGGGGACGCTTTTCGGCTTCGAACAATCCGGCGTGCGTCCCGACGCGTTTTCGATGGCCAAGGGGCTCGGCAACGGATTTCCGATCGGCGCCGTGTGGTGCCACGATAAATTTGCCGCTTACGTCAAACCCGGAATGCACGGGACGACCTTCGGCGGCAATCCGCTGGCAACTGCGGCGGCACTGGCCGTTTTCGAAGTCTTTGAAAAAGAAAACGTCCTGGATAACGTCAATCGCCTCAGCCCGGCGTGGCGCGCAGGCTTGAAGAAGATTGTCGATGCCAACCCCGCGCTTTGCACGGAGTTGCGCGGCGTCGGTTTCATGTCCGGCATCCGCCTTTCCGAAGCGCCCGCTCCCTGGATCGCAAAACTGCGCGACGCCGGATTGCTCTGCGTTCCCGCCGGCAACAACGTCGTCCGTCTCCTTCCTCCGCTGAATGCGACGCAGGCCGAACTCGACGAAGCCCTCGCCGTACTTGCTGCCGTCTTCGCCGCAAAATAACCCCCATCGCCGTTTCTGCGGCACGAAACTTGCAACGTCTTTTCTTATATGAATAGTTATACCTCCAATCCGTTCTCCGTCGCATCGGCGTCTCCCGCCGACCGCGCGAGCTTCTATCGCCGTACCTACGGCTTAGTGGCCGCCTCCTGTGCCGCCTTCGGGCTGATTCTCGCCGGCTTGCTTGCTTCGCCTTTGGCCGACCCGCTGACCGCCTTGCTTTTCGGCAGCGGAATGTTCGGGTGGATTCTCGTGCTTGCCGCACTCTGGGCCGTTTCGAGCTTTGCCAACCGACTCGCGTTCGGCGGTGTATCGCAGACGACCCAGCTCGCCGGACTCGGCCTCTACGTCGTCGCCGAAGCCGTTATCTTTACGCCGCTTCTGAACATTTGCCTGAAAATGTTCGGCGCCGGCGTCGCCCTGCAGGACATCGTGGCACCCGCCGCACTTTCGACTGTGCTGCTTGCGGGAGGCCTGACGGCAACCGTCTTCATGACCAAGACGGACTTTTCCTTCTTGCGTGCGTTTATCTCTGTCGGATTCTTTGTCGCCCTCGCGGCCATTCTCGTTTTCGCGATTGCGGGCATTAATCCGGGGACTTGGTTTATCATCGCCATGATTGTCTTTATGGCGGCGGTAATCCTCTACTATACGTGGATGGTCAAAGAGCAGTTCAGCCCGGACCAGCATGTCGGCGCGGCGCTTGCCATTTTTTCGGGTATCGCGACGCTGTTCTGGTACATGATTCAGCTTTTCATGTCCCGCCGCGAGTAAGCGCGAGAAGAACATCTTTCCGAAAAGCACTCCCGAATTCGCCGGGAGTGTTTTTTTATTGTTTAAAAAGTTTACTCAGTTTGTATGATTTGATGAAAATTTAATTCATTATGCAGACGCTTACCCGATTCTCCTTAGTCGCTTCCCTCGTTGTTGCCCCGGCACTTCCCGCTGCCGCCGCTACGATTTTCGCCCCCGGCGTTTCAATGACGAGCGGTTGGTACGACACCAACAAGGCGTTTAACAATGAGGATAGTCAACTTTGCTGGGCTGCGACAGCGACGAATATTGTCGCTTGGTGGCTAGATGGTTATCAGCGCAAGGGTGGCGATTTGAGCGGTGTCGAACGTAGCACTACTCAGATTTTTCAAACGTTCCAAAATAATTGGAAAAATGTCGGTTATAGCAATATGGATGGGGTCGGATGGTATTTTACCGGTAAATTTTCTTCCGGGCGTGAGCCCGATGAGTTGGATGTGTCGAATTCCGGCGGCTATTTATCCCATCTTGACGGTATCGGCCAGGTGCCTTGGGGATTGATCAACGGGGATTTCAAATATCGCGGGAATGAGGAAACCGGAGAGATTTTTCTGAATGATATGTCCGGAAGCTATTATGAAAATGATCCGCTCTATTCTCTTAAGAGTTTTTCGGAAACGATTATTACCCAGCTTTCCTACGGCGCATCAATGCTTAGCGTACACAAGGTAAACGGAATTTCTATTTCCGGGCACTCAATTACGCTGTGGGGATGCGACTATGATGAGTCGTTAGGATTAGTTACGAAAATTTATGTCACGGATTCCGATGATAGGCATGTAGGGCTGAGGGAGTACAAAATCGGCTTGCCGCCGAGCGGAAATGGCGTACTCATGGAGGATTATTGGTATGATAGTTCCCTCTATGGTCGCATTACATCTTCGACGATGATGTATTCTCCGTACATTCCGGAGCCGTCGGTATTCGGTTTGATGGCGGGGGTGTTGGCGCTCGGCCTTGCGGCTTCCCGCCGCCGTCGCAGGACGGTGTCTGTTGTTGGATGACGGAGGCCCGTTCGGTGCTTATTTTATGCGCTTGAGGTAAAAACATTTTGCGGGAGCGTCGCCGAACGGTCATAGTAAAAAGCATGTCCCGACTCTCCGCGATTGCGTTTTTTTTCTTTATGGCCGTTTGGGCTCCGTTTGCTGCGGGGCAGGCGGTTAATCTTGATTCGGTGATTCGCGGGGCCGGAGCCGGGCCCAACACTTCCCGGGTTGCCGATTTGCGGCGCTGGAAAATCGGGAATTACACGGTCGAAGCCCAAGACAAAAAGTCTTACGTTACGATTAACGGAACGCGGGTTTATACCGGGCGTGCGCTTAGCTGTGCGAACGGAAAAATGTTTATCCAGAAGCGTGATTGGGACAAACACCTTGCGCCGATTGTGGCGCCGTCTAAGAAGGATGTTCCCGCGGCGAAGAAAATCGTTATTGATGCGGGACACGGCGGAAAGGATCCCGGAAAGGTGCAGGGCAAAATGCGGGAAAAAAGCTACACGCTCGACATTGCCAAGCGCCTTCAGCGTATCCTGAGCAAGCGCGGCTACACCGTCGAATTGGTGCGCAGCAACGATACGTTCCTTGAGCTCGAGGATCGTAGCAAAAAGGCGAATGCCGCCAAGGCGGACTTGTTTGTGAGCATCCATTTTAATGCGGCGGAAACGAAGTCGGCACGCGGGGTGGAAACCTGGATGCTGACACCCGTCGGGGAGGCTTCCTTTGCCAATAAAACGCAAAAGAAAAAAGCCGATACCGGCAATCGTTGCGACGCATGGAATTTGTTGCTCGCCTACAAGGTTCAGAGCGCGCTTGCCAATAAAATTGATGCGGAAGACCGCGGCGTAAAATGTGCTAATTTTACGGTGCTCAGGGACTTGAAATGCCCGGGCATTCTCATCGAATGCGGCTTTTTTACTAATGCCGCCGAAGCGGCGCTGATTGCGCGCACCAACCGGCGGGAGCTTATTGCCCAAGGAATTGCCGACGGGATTACGGCTTATGCGGGAACGCTTAACACGCTTAGAGGCGTAAAGCCTGCTCCGGTAAAGGCCACCGGCACAAGCAAGAGAACCCATTCGTTGCTGAGACGCCGATGAGTAAACGCGCTGCTTCCTATGCCCACATGTTGGTGACGGCGGCGGGGACGGCCGGTTCCCGTGTCCTCGGGCTTTTCCGCGACCAACTGACGGCCGGATTCTTCGGAACCGGAGCCGTGGCATCGGCATTCATTCTGGCTTTTCAGATTCCGAATCTTTTCCGCCGGTTGCTCGGGGAAGGTGCGTTGACGACGGCGCTGATGCCGGCGATGACTCAGGAGCAAAAACGCGGCGGGAACGCCTGTGCCTTCCGCTTCCTCAATCGGGTCATTTCGCGAACGGCGCCGTGGATGTGTGCAATTACGCTGATTTTTATCCTGGCGGCCGTTGCGATTGCCTTGGCCCCGGAGCCGATGCTTACGCGGGGTGCGGCTTTTTTTAACGCGGGGACGGATATTGATCGCCACCGTTTGGCCGCTTGGCTGACCGCGCTCTGCATGCCCTACATGCCGATGATTTGCATTGCGGCACTATTCTCGGCGGCACTGAACATGCTCGGCAAGTTTACCGTAACTGCGCTCAGTGCCGTGTGGATGAACCTTGCGATGATTTTTTCGCTCGGCGTGCTCGGTTGGTATTTCGGGGAAACGCCGGAAGAACGCGTCGTTTGGCTCTGCGCCGGTGCGCTTTTCGGCGGCGTACTCCAGCTCGGCATTCCCGCTCTCGCACTTTACCGTTCCGGATGGCGTCCGGGAATCGATTTTTCGACGACGCAGGCCTGGCACGATCTCAAGGCCATGTTCATTCCCGCCCTCATCGGCGCCGGAGTGCACCAGCTCAACCTCTTTGCAACGCGTGCATTGGCGTTTTTCTTGGATGATAGTGCGCTTGCCGTTTACTACTTTGCCAACCGTATCGTCGAAATCCCCGTCGGTATTTTTACGGTGACGATTACGACCGTGGTTTTCCCCTTACTGGCGAGCTACGCCGCCGAGCGCAAAATACGGGAACTCGGCGAGACGTTTTCTTACGGGATGCGCCTGATTTTGGCAATCAATGTCCCCGCGACGCTGGGCATCATCGTCTTGGCGCAACCGCTCGTCCGGGGCTTTTTCCAACACGGGAATTTCTCTGCCGCCGACACGGCCCTAACAGTGCCCGTGCTTTACATTTTTGCGCTTGCGGTTCCTTTTTACGCGGTTAGCGGTCTGGTCGGGCGCGCGTTCAGCTCGCTCAAGGACACGCAGACACAGATGCGCGTCGGAATGGCGACCTTTATTTTGAATCTCGTGCTTTCTCCGTTGCTGGGTTGGCACTTTAAGGCCTGCGGATTGGCTGCGGCCAACCTGCTTGCCGCGATATTTCAATGTCTGGTTCTGTTGGTGATTTTGCGCCGGCGCGAACGTGCGTTTTTCGAAGAATCCCTTTTCGGACCGATTGCCAAGGTGTTGGCGGCATCGGGCGCGATGGCGGCTGCGACTTGGGGAGCATGGCGGCTCGCCGTCGATTTTTGCGCCGGATTCGCCTGGGGCCTGCCGGCGGCGTTTTTCATCGTCGTGCCGCTTGCCGTAGGGTTTTATTTCCTCCTGCTGAAGCTCTTGCGTTTTCCGGAATGCGACGAGCTGATCGGCATCTTTTTAAACAAATTTCTTAAACGCAGAAAACATGAGCAATAAACGTTTTTTGATCGGAGGCGGAGTCCTCGCTTTAGTCATCTGGAGTGCGGCTGTTTGGGCACTTTTGTCGGACAATCCGGGCGAAACGGAGCCCGAGACGACGGTTACGGCACTTCCGCCGCAGGAAGCTCCGAGCTTCGGTGAAGTTGTTCCGGAAGAGGCTCCCGCGCCGATGCCGGGCGCGACGATTCCGCCCGAGGTACCGGAAGTTCCCCGGGAAACAGCGCCGCAATTGGGACAGGTGCCTGCTGCCGAAGCTTCCCGCATCCCCAAGGCGCCCAGAAAAACGCTCAATTCCTTCCGCGCGGCCGGGGAAATCTGCGTCGATGCGGAAACCGGCGCCATGCTTTCGGGAACGAATATCCGTCGCCAATGCCCGCCGGCAAGCGTTACGAAAATCATGACGCTCTACATCGTCCTTGAAGCGCTCGAAAGCGGAAAAATTTCGTCCGGAGACGTTGTGCTCGCAAGCAAGCGCGCGTACGGTATGGGCGGAACGCAGCTTAATCTCGATGTGGACGAACCTTGCAAAATCGAGGAATTGATTTACGGGCTCATGTTGCAATCCGCCAATGATGCCGCCGTCGTGCTCGCCGAGGCCGTCAGCGGCAATGTCGAAGATTTCGTTGCCGAGATGAATCGCAAGGCGGAAGCGCTCGGTTTGATGAATACGCATTTTGTGACACCGCACGGGCTCCCGCCGAGCCGTAAGGAGCGAAGCGCCGGCAAGCGTGCCGACATGACGACTGCCGAAGATTTGGCCAAGCTCTCCGTCGCACTTCTCAAGCGTTTCCCCGATTCGTTGCGTTATTCCGCAACCATCGTCCGCGAGTATCCCGCCAATGAAAAACGCAAGTTGCCGATGCCGATGAAAAATCATAACCGCCTCTTGGAAATTTTTGACGGCTGTGACGGGTTAAAAACCGGCTGGACCAACGACGGGGCTTCAATCGTGACGACGGCTTCCCGCGGGAACAAGCGCGTCATCGCCGTTGTTCTGGGCGGTCTTGTGAAAAACAAAAAGGGCGAAATCGACGCCAAGACCTCACAGCGGGAGCGCAATCAGCGGGCGGCCGAACTCATGTACCGCGGACTTCAATCGCTCGACGTCCTGCGCTATGAACCGACACCTTTTAAATTGTAATCCATGTTTCGTTTAGCTCACATTTTTACGTTCGCCGTATTGGCTTTGCTGGCCTTTGTTGTCCCTGCGGCGGCTCAATCGCAAATCGGCGTGAGGCAACTCAAGCCTGAAGAGGCGAAGGCGGTTCTCGAAGCTTTTCGCGCTTACCGTTCTCCGGCGGATAGCTGCATGGTCTTCGAAATCATTCACAAACCCCGAAAGAGCGATGAAGAGACCGTTTATACCGGAACGATGTGGGGGAAATACCTCGACGGCGGTCTTGCGCTTCGCCTGCGTATCGGCAAAAAGGGCGCGGCGGCATCGGAGCAGAAAAGCTTTCTGATTCATAGCGGAAAAAATCCGTCGCTTTGGGAACTCGGAGCAGACGGGGAAATCAAAAAGGTGGACGCCGAAAGCACGCGTCCCTTCTTCGCGGATTTGGTGTTTACGCCCTTTGATTTGCAGACGCCGTTCCTGTTTTGGGAAAAGAGCGAGTATGACCGCACGCGCCGCCATCGTGCCCGTCCCGTGCACTTTTTTAAAATGTTTCCGCCGGAAAGCTTTGCGCAGACCAATCCGGAAATCGGTTTCGTGAAAATCGGATTCGACCGCGTTTACAATGCGCTTGTGACTGCCGAAGTGTGCAATCCGGACGGGAAAAAGCTGAAGAGCTTCGCGCTGGGCAAGGTGCAGAAAGTACAGGATATTTATTCTTTCAAGGAATTGGAATTGCGCGATGAAGTTACGCGTGATCGCGATACGCTTGTCGTGCGTGCAGCCGCACTCCGGCTGAGCCTGCCCCGTCAGTTTTTCCGTCCGGAAGCTCTTGCCGATACCGACGTGAGCCTTCCGGCATCCGTGTTCGAAACCCTGGACTAAACGCGTTTTCGCCTATCCCTCTTTATGGTTGCCTCCAGAAATTCGTTTTTGAGAAGTGATCGTGAATAGCTGATAACGGATAAGTGTTTTAGAGAATAAGGGCTTCTTCAAAATTTTTGCCCCCAAGCAAAAATCTCCGCATAGCATTATTAATTATTCACTATTCACTGAGCGAAGCTGTGCGCCGGAGGTGCACGACACGGGATAACCGCGGGTGCAGACGGGAGTCGAAACCCGCGGACTCGCCCAAGGCTAAGTGCGCCGCTCCGTGATGCAGCTATATCCCTGACGTGCCGGCGGCGCAATGGAACAAGCGGGCAGGCCCTTCCCGTAGGCAAATCTCTAAAAAGCGAATTTCTAGAGGTAGCCTTAAGCTCTTTTCCGAAATTATTTCTTTTGGGTAAATTTTGGCTTCGCCGGTCGGGTTTTATTCTCTATTGTATAGCTATGTTTTCCACTGTTTATTCCGGAGCCTTGCAGGGCGTTGAGGCTGTATCCGTTCAGGTTGAAGTAAAATCCGATCTTCCCGGGGATTTCCGTTTTCAGATTGTCGGCTTGCCGGATGCGGCCGTCAAGGAGGCGTCGGACCGTGTGTTGGCGGCGTTGTCCAATTGCCGTTTGCCGTCACCGAACAACCGGACGGTGGTCAATCTTGCGCCGGGGAATATCCGCAAGGAGGGGCCGATGTACGATTTGCCGATTGCGTTGGCGTTGTTGGCGGCTCAGGGCGTGGTTCCGCGGGAACGTCTCGACGGGTTTATCGTGGCGGGGGAGTTGGGTCTGAACGGGGATGTGCGTGCCGTGCG
>JAZRSB010000052.1:0-28082 GCA_045651325.1 Candidatus Spyradenecus sp. | reverse complement strand
ACCGACCCTCTCGACCCGAACGATCCGCCGCAGGCTCGCGGCGCAAGCGTTATGATGAACGCTGTTGCTCCGATAAACGACGATTCGTCGACAAACATCCTGAGCTTGCCTGCTCCGACTTGGTCTTCGCAACAGAACATGTGGCATAACACGGCTTGGTTCGGAGAACGCCTGAATTATACCTTCTACACGCCGGCGGAAAGCTCCGCGACGATTGTCTGGAAAGTCAGCTACGATGCTAATTCCGATGAAAAAGTCTCTGTAGATGATGGCGTGGCTTACGAGAATCGTGCCTTTGATGGGTATGTTTCGCGTGGAGTCATACCTTTTATCCGAAAGACTGGGGAAGATTGCGATGTTTGGTTTAAAGAGTTTTAAATCCATTATTGGTTTGTTTTTGGGAGGATTGGCATTGCTGGCGTCGATGATTGTTTTCTGGAACGGTTTTTTCGGGAAACAGCAAGAAGACATTCCGGCCTTTGAACACTTCCCGAAAGCAAGCGATCCTACTACTTACATAGAAGGCAACAGGCCCAAAATGGAAATTCTGCAGCCAGACCCGAAAGAAGTGGGATTTATTCGAGAAAAAGTCAGGCCGCTGACTTCCAGTATTCCGGAGAGAGTTCCATCCGAAAGACTGCGAGTGATCCTTCCCGGAATTAGCGGCCCGGCAGTTTTTCCCGGAATTAGCGGTTCCGAATTCATCGAAGCCTTGTATCTTTCCGGTCTTGCTTGTCCGCCAAATCGCTTCCCCAACGTTTGTCTTGAAGACGAGGGCTTCATCTATGTGTGGGTTAAAGACGATCCATCGGGCGGAAGAATGTTAGATAAGACTACGCTCGAATACTATGCATGGACGACGGATGCATCTGGGACGTTTTTGGTAAACAGGAAGAAATCAAGGCCTTCGGTAGAGAATTAACACTGGGCGAAATGTACTGCGAAGTGCACGAGATTTAAGCCGCTGATATCGCAGATGATGCAGTTTCACATTCGCATTCCCGTGAATCTGCGTCATCGGCGATATCTGTGGCGAAAACAATCTTTGTGAAATTCACACGACCTACTCCACGAATAAAATTGCGCAAAATTCATTTGACAAATCCTTGTGAACAAACATCTATTGCGCCTACAAATGTAAAATCGAAGAAAAAATAAAATGAAACCCGTTAGCCCCATTGAAAAACAACACGGCCGCTATCTGCCGTGGGCGGCGGGAAGCGCCGCATTCATCGGCCTCGCAGGGACACTTTGGGCGCTCTCCGAAGTCTTAGAAAACGACTCCGACGGCGACGGTTGGACCGACGCCGAAGAAATCATCGCGGGAACCGATCCCACAGACGAAACCGATCCTTGGGATTCCGACGGCGACGGCATCGCCGATTACCTCGAATTCCTCGACGGCACCGACCCGCTCGACCCGAACGATCCGCCGCAGGCTCGCGGCGCAAGCGCAACGTACAGCGTCGCTGCAACCACAAACGAAGCAACGGAAGGCAGCGGCACCTCGACGTCTGATACGAACACGCCGATTTTTCCGGCTCCTGAGGAAGCTTCCCGGCAGAGCATGTATCACGCAACGGCATGGTACAACGGCAGAGTCGATTTAGCGTTTATCACGCCGACAGCAACTTCAAAATGGCAAGCAGCGGTCGGCACGGAACTCGAATATTGGAACGTCGGCTACTACGACTTACTTGCGCGCAATAACAGTAAAGGCATCGCAATTACCTTGAATGCACTTCCCGCGCAGGAATACGCGCTTTGCTGGAAACATATGAAGCGTCCGGACAACGGAGAAACCGGGTATTCAGTGAGCGTGAAAATCGGCGAAGAGGTGATTGCATCACAAAGCTTTACGGCTCCCGAACGCACACAGGCGGAAGGCGGCGAAGACGTTTCGCTGAACTTTACGCTCGCACAAGGCGGCTTGGATAACGTGACGATTGTTTTCATGCCTACGGGGACAAGTACGAGCGGCCCGCTGGTCGGGTCGATTGAGCTAAAGAATCCGAATCTCAGTCTTGCCGCGGAGACTGTTCGTGGAATTTACGAAGGACCTTACGAAATCGAGCGTACGACAATTACACTTAGCGGAAGTGTTGCGAATGGTCTTCCTAAGGCTTTTGCGCTGACAAAACCACTCGAAATCAGCGAAGGCAACCTTGTTGAAATAAGTGTTGTTTCGGACGATACGGCATCAGTTACCATTGCTCCGCTTGAACTTACGGTTTCAAGTGATGGTGGAACTGCAACGGGAAAATCGGAATGGCGAGCGAGTTACAACGAAGATGCTATGATTCCTGTTTCAGTTTCTTACGCAAACCAAGGAGATACTTATAATCTCTCAATTACGATTATCGTGAAGAGGTCGTTGAGAGTGTTGGATGTTATGCCTGTTGCTAATACACCTAAGGAACTTGAAAAAAACTTAAGCGAGGAGGATTTAACGGAAGCCCGTCAGCTTCGTCAAAAAATCGGATGTTCGGAAACTCTCCATGTTTCAGTCAATCATCTAAAGAGCCGTTCCGCAATCACTGCAAGCTCAATATGTGTTGACGAGACTCCTCTGTTCCATAACGTCTCCGAAGCAAATATACCCGTTAAAACTTTAAAAAATCAGGTTGTTATCCAAGCCGTATTCGATGACGGAGAGATACTTTGCGAGCGCTTTGAAATTGCTTTTCCGAAGTGCGAAATTGAAGCCGAAATTAATCGGGATGAGTTTATAAGCATCTCTGAGGACGGAATTAATCCCGATGACGAAATCACACATCGAGAGTATATCACATGCCATTATTTTATGGTTAAGGTACTTCCGGATGACGTATCTTTCAGCGGTCTTTATATTTGGGAAAATGACTGCATTGAAGAGAAAGATGGTATTTTTATGGACTCTCAGTATGGCTTGGATACAGAACACAAACCTTCCCCTCCTTCAGTTTTAAACAACAATATTTGGCTTGATGTTGCCGGTTATTCGATTGATATGTCAAAAGGAAGGATTCGCACCCTTATTCCGAATTCATTTGGATATGTTGGAGAGCTCACTTGGTTGTGTCCTGTGCGGTGGAGCATTCTGAATCCGGGATCAGCATTTAAAAATTCCTACCTCCCCTACGACGGAGTCCTTCCCGATAGGATTCAAAAGACCTATGTGCATGTTCCAGAAGAGGGAGAAACTCGACTTGAGATTATTGTCGATAAATTTTTCTAAAAAGGTGAACCGTGAGGACATTTTATTTACACTTACTTTTTCTTTTCGCTGTCCTAATTGCGTTTTCGGCCGAGAGTCGTGCACAAGAAGAATTACCGAAGCTACCGGACCCCGAATGGGTTCCGGACTTGGGAGAGTTGTATGATGCCTCAAAGATTGGCGAGCGCAGGCTCGTAAGCCTTTATGCCGGCGATATTATTGCAAAGCGTAATCGATTGTGGGAACTGGTTTCGATACTCCGCAAGGAAACATGCAATCGAGCAGAGGCAGAGACAGCCCTTCACGAAATGACTTTACTGTTTCGCGGTGCGCTCAAAGAATACGGAGGTAAGGAAAAACGTGAGGAACTCACTCAAAATCTGTCTAAAATTGTGCGTGAGTACTTGGCGTGCAAAGATTCAGACAGCAAAGATTTGCAAAAGATAGAAGCCCTTAACAAAGAACGGGTTATTGCAATTTGGCGCTTAAATCGACTTTTGGAGGTGAATCAGCGTATTGTCGTAAACCCTCCGGTAGTTTATGAAACATACCTTGCCACTCTTCTCCGCTTGTACGGAGATGACCCCGAGAAACTTTTGGACATCTACAATTATTCTCTGCTTGAGGAAAAAACGGAAATGGGCTGCTTCTCGGAATCTTACGGGAAGAAATTCCGAGAGACTTCGTGGGCGCCTCAAGTAGGGGCTCACATCATTGAAGCGGAGAGAAAACGAAAACACCGAACAAAACAAGGGGAACCGGATAAAACATCTGATTTGGAGGCGAAAAGAGAAATTCGTTCTGAAGCTCTTCCTTTCGAACGAGACGAAAAATCGGGATTAACACTATGCCTTGCTTTCGTAACAGGACTTGCCTTTTTCATCGGCCTCTTCCTTTGGCTGAAAATCCGTTCCCGCAGGAGAAGAACTAAGTAGGGATCTTCCACGAATTTCACCAATTTCACGAATGGCGGGAGAGGAATTTTCCGATCGTTATTTGCGGCGCTTTGCTCACCGCCGCAGACAAAATTCGTGCAATCCGTGTAATTCGCGGATTCTTTTCGAAAAAAATTCAAAAAATGCATTTTGGGAAGATTTTGTGAACATTGGTCGCGGGTGTGTTGATACACTTATTCTTGTAACAACCGATGTTCTTGAAGGGTGAAAAGTTTGTTTGACAAAAGCGACGCAGTGAGCAGTCTCTTGTGTCTCTAAATGTATAAAAACAAGGAAATAGAATGAAAGCCTCTACCCCCATTGAAAAACAACACGGACGCTATTTGCCGTGGGCGGCGGGAAGCGCCGCATTCATCGGACTCGCCGGGACGCTCTGGGCGCTCTCCGAAGTCTTAGAAAATGATACCGACGGCGACGGCATTGCCGATTATCTTGAATTTGCCGACGGCACCGATCCGCTCGACCCGAATGATCCGCCGCGAATCCGAAAAAGCCCGCTCGCGTATAGCATTGCCGCAGCAAGCGACAACGCAGAAAACATCTCGCTGGGCTCTCTAAAATCGGGATCGCAACAAAACATGTACCACAACACGGCGTGGTTCGGAAAGCGTTTGAACTACACCTTTTTTAGGCCGACGACGGATTCGAAATGGAAAGCCATCAACGGCAACGAAATCGAATACTGGTCCACGGGTTACTATGACTTACTCGCCCGAAACGGCAGCTCCGGCATCGCCATTACCGTAGAGAATGTTCCCGCCGGGAACTACATGCTCAAATGGAAACACATGCAACGCCCGGATGGCGGGGCTACCGGCTACACGGTGAGCGTTTCCGGTACGGCAACGGCCTCAAAACGTTTTACGGCTCCGAAGTCTAATTCGGAAGGCGAAGTTCACGAAGCGTCCCTGACGTTTGAAGTAAGGGAGAGTACAATTTTTGATCCGTCATACGGACTTAAAGCAGACGATTTAACGGCATGGAAAAATGCGTCAATAGCCGGATTTTCTCGTGACTGGAAAATCCGAAAGCCTCTTACCGACAAAAACGAGCTCATTTATACGGAAGGGGAATAAACAACAATGAGAAAAATTTGCATTGGCTCAATTTCCGCCTCTACGGCATTTCTGATTCTTTCGGGGGTGCTCCATGCTGAAATCATCAACGAGTTCCCCTACGGAGAAGAAACATACTACTTTGATTGGTCAGGCACTTTGCCTCCGGCGGAAATAAAGCATGTTTCCGGATTATACGGAAAGCTTTCGCTGTACGTTCGGAATAAGCAAGGCGCATCACGCCTAATCTTTTCGGAGTCACATCCGGCGTTTTTTGTCAACGGAACTCTGCCGGGGCAAGCACGGATTACGAGCCTCGTTTTTGACGGAACCCTTGTCTGGTTTACACAAAAAACGAATGACTTCAGGACTGAAATCTTTTGTGTTGATGCAAGCTCCGAAAATCCGTCGAAGCAGAGGCTCCCTTGGGTTTTCGGAACCGGCGGGATATTGGAAAGCGGTGCCCGATTTGAATCCAAGGACGGAAAACCTGTTCTCATTGTTAAGCGGCATTGGAATTATGAGCAAGATATCCAACACGAATTTATTCCTTTAGGCGGAAACAAGTGGCTGGAGGTCTCTGATGGCCTCAATGAAATATTTGTTTGCCCTAAAAATGGTTTGGAGTGGGACGAGTGGATTGCCCACAACACTCGTAAGCGAAACGAATTGCGCCTAAAGCAAAATCCGAACGCAACGCTTTATCCAATGCCTAAGGGCAAAAGCCTCATGGGGATTTTATTGGAACATCCGGAAAGAATTGATGACTTTTTGAAGACTAAGGTAATCACAGAAGAGTACGCCGAAGAAATTCGAAGGCTTGCTCGCGTCAAGACGCGAAGCTCCAAGCCGTCACCACTTCCTCCAGATCAAAATGAAAAGCAAAAAACATGTGGTGACGCAGCAAGACCTCCAAAACATTTGCTCGATAATCAAGAGCACGCATGGACAGCTAAAATACTTTGGGGTGTATGCACTTTACCGATACTCTTTTTGATAGGCCTTCCCCTTTGGCTGAAAATCCGTTCCCGAAGGAAGAAAAGCTAAGTAAAAATCATCCACGAATTTCACTGATTACACGAATTTTGCCTTCGGCGATGAGCAGAGAATGGTAAACAGTAAACAGAAAACTGCTCTGCTTACTACTCACCATTCACTGCATAGGCAAAATTATTCCGTGATGTCGGCAAACTTGCCGCCGACGTAGTCGCAGAGCGCTTGCGGGGCGAGTTCGACCTGAAAGCCGCGGCGTCCGGCGCTGACGACCAGGGTGTCGAAGAGAATCGCCGTTTCATCGAAAACCGTCGGAAAGGCCTTCTTCATGCCGATCGGCGAGCATCCGCCGTGGATGTATCCCGTGAGCGGCAGCAAATCGCGTTGCTTGAGCATTTCGATGCTTTTTTCGCCGACGGCCTTAGCGGCCTTTTTCAGGTGGAGCGTTGCGTTGACGGGGATGGCAAAGACGTAATGCGCGCGGGAGGCACCGACGGTGACCAGCGTTTTAAAAACGTGGAACGGGTCCTGATTGAGGGCGGCGGCGACGGAAACTCCGTCCGTCAGTTCCGGATCGTATTCATGAGTCGAAAACGGAATGGCGGCGACTTCGAGCAGGCGCATGACATTGGTTTTTACCATTTGCGGAAAGAGAAATTCATCGGGCGCGTCGAAGCAAGTTTTTTGAAAAATATTCTCGCGATACCGGGCAAAGGCGATAGCGTTGGAGGCATGCGAAACCTGCTTCCTGCCCTGACTTGTCTGCTTTTCTCGTTGGCGCTTTCGCTCGTGGCTGCGCCGAAGGACAAGCGCTCCGAGCCCGCCATCGTGCCGGTGCCGAACGCCTGTTCCGTGCAGTCGGGAAAGTTTGTTTTTAAGCCGACAACGCAAATTGTCGCCGCTTCGCCGGAAGCCGTTGGCGTTGCCCGTTATTTTCAAAAGGAAATCGAGCGTGCCACGGGCATGAAGCTGCCGATTGAGAAGGGCGGCATCAACAATGCCGTGATTCTGCGCCTGAAACCTTCGGAAAAAATGCACGACGAAGCCTACAAACTCGAAGTCGCGGGGACGCGTATTACGATTCTTGCGAAAACGCCGGCGGGGCTTTTTTACGGATTGCAGACGGTGCGTCAGCTTATGCCGCCCGAAATTTATCGCCGAAAAGCGACGAAAGAAAAAATCGAATGGAGCCTTCCCTGCGTGAAAATCGTCGATGCCCCGCGTTTCAAATGGCGCGGCGTGCATTTGGACTGCGGACGCCATTTTTATTCGAAGAACGAGCTCAAAAAAATCATCGACGCGCTGTCGTGGCATAAGATTAATCGTTTTCACTGGCATTTGACGGAGGACCAGGGGTGGCGCATCGAAATCAAGAAATACCCGAAGCTGACCAAAATCGGGGCGTGGCGTTCGAATCTGCTCGTGAACGAATGCCCGGATGCCGAGCCGCGCGGGCATTATCCGCTCGAAAAGAGTGATTCGCCTTTCTGGGATGCCAAAGGCCGATACGGCGGCTTTTATTCGCAGTCCGACATCAAAGAAATTGTCGCGTATGCGGCCGAGCGCTTTATCACGATTGTCCCCGAGATCGAAATTCCCGGGCATTCGACGGCGGCGTTGCTGGCGTATCCGGAGTTTTCCTGCGACGGGCGTCCTCCCGGGGGCTTGCCGCTCAAGGGCGGGGTTTTCGGCAAGGTGTATTGTCCGGGCAAGGAAGCGACCTTCAAGTTCCTCACGGGCATTCTCGACGAAGTGACCAAGCTTTTTCCGAGCGAATACATCCACATCGGCGGGGACGAATGCCCGAAAGGCGCCTGGAAAAATTGTCCGGATTGCCAGAAGCGCATTAAGGATGAAAAGCTGGTCGCCGAAGGC
This sequence comes from Candidatus Spyradenecus sp., assembly GCA_045651325.1. Classification (GTDB taxonomy): domain Bacteria; phylum Verrucomicrobiota; class Verrucomicrobiia; order Opitutales; family UBA953; genus Spyradosoma. Next base: position 20,007 of record JAZRSB010000052.1, on the reverse strand, counting down.
AAGCGTACGGCGGAAGACAAGCTGCAGAGCTACACGATTGATCGCATCCGGAAGTTTTTGGAAAAGAAGGGCCGCAAGATTATCGCTTGGGACGAAATCACCGAAGGCGGCATTCCCAAGGGGTGCACCGTTATGCACTGGCGGGAATACACGGATGCGAAAATTGCGCCGCATGCGGGCGAAGACCTCATCGTCGCGACGCGTCCGTCGTGTTATTACAATTGGGGGTACGACAAGGCGGACCGCGCATTCCTGTTTTCGCAGGGCGGGATTATGCCGATGAAACAGGCCTATGATTTTGAACCGATTCCGCGGGGGCTCCCGCCGAAACTCGAAAAACATGTCCTCGGGGCGCAGGCCTGCTTCTGGGGCGAGAAGGCCCCGAATGCGCAGATTGTCGAATTTCACTTTTTCCCGCGGATGAGCGCGATGAGCGAGGCGACCTGGAGCCGCAAGGAAGACCGCAATTGGGCGGATTTCCAACGCCGAGTCGAAGCTCAGCAGGCGCGCTACAAGGCCGCGGGAATTAATGCCCGACCGACTCAAATTCCCGAAAACTACAAGCCTTACAGAAAATACAGAAAAAACTGAGAGTGATAACGCTTTCAGGTATATGTGTTACGAAAGAAACTGTTTGGCGACGGATGCGGCATTGCTGCTTGCCCGACTCGGTGTCGGCGGAATGATGTTGCTCCACGGAATCGGAAAACTTACCGGCGGAATTGTTTGGCTGGAGCAATTGCTTCAGCTTAACGGGATGCCGGCTTTTTTGGCCTACGGGGTTTATCTCGGCGAAATCGTTGCGCCGCTGATGCTGATTGTCGGCTTCGCGGTGCGCCCGGCGGCGTTTATCCTGCTCGTAAATATGGTTTTTGCGGTCGGGCTGACGCATGCGGACGATTGGTGGCTGCTTTCCCCGCAGGGCGGCTGGATGCTCGAAGTGCAGGGGCTGTACATGCTCTTTGCCGTCGTGCTCATGCTTTCCGGCGGCGGGCGCTTTTCCGTCCCGTGTCCGGCTTGCCGCTTCTTCGGAAAGAAAGTCCGCAAGGCGGAAGACGATGCGGAAGGCGATTAGGCCGGAAAACGTTTCGGGCAAGGGCGGGAGTTGCGGAACTCCCGCCTTTTTTCGGAGCGAAATCCGCGAATCGGGCCCGAATCGTTTTCGTCGCTTTCTCCTTGCTTTCCGCTTGCCTGCGTGAGGCCTTATTCATACATTCTGCCTCGAAAATTTAACTCTAATAAACGAAATTATGGCATCTATCAAAGGCACAGAAACCGAAAAGAACCTCCTCAAGGCATTTGCCGGCGAGTCCCAGGCACGCATGCGCTACACCTACTATGCGAGCAAGGCGAAAAAGGACGGATTCGTCCAAATCGCGGATATTTTTGAGGAAACTGCAAATCAGGAAAAGGAACACGCCAAGCGCTTCTTCAAGTTCCTCGAAGGCGGCTGTCTCGAAATCACGGCGTCGTTCCCGGCGGGCGTTATCGGCTCGACGGAAGAAAACCTGGCGGCTGCTGCCGGCGGAGAAAACGAAGAATGGACGGAGCTGTATCCGGCATTTGCGGATGTCGCGGAAAAGGAAGGCTTCCCGGTAATCGCCGAAGTATTTCGCAATGTCTCCGTTGCCGAAAAGCAGCACGAAAAGCGTTTCCGCGAGCTCTGCGAAAATATCCGCAAGGGCGAAGTCTTTAAGAAAAACGGCAAGGTCTGGTGGCGTTGCCGCAACTGCGGTTTCATCTACGAAGCCGCCGAAGCTCCTATCACCTGCCCGGCTTGCGATCACCCGCAGGCGCACTTCGAAGTGCTCGCCGAAAACTGGTAATCCCTTCCGGCTTGCCGCGATAAAACGTCTCCGCAGCGCTTGCGGGGACGTTTTTGTTTTTTACTTTCCCGAGCCTCCCGAGTATCTTTTTGCCCAACTTTACGATGCCGAAAATCCGAATTCTATCCGACAATGTCGCCAATCAAATCGCCGCCGGCGAAGTGGTGGAGCGTCCCGTGTCCGTGATTAAGGAATTGCTGGAAAATGCCATCGACGCGGGAGCGACCCGCATCAGCATCGAATTTCGCAACGGCGGGCGCAACTTCATGTCCATCGAGGACAACGGTGTCGGGATGACGCGCGACGAAGCCCTGATGGCGCTCGAACGGCACGCGACGAGCAAAATCCGGGCGACCGAGGACTTAGACACGATTCAGACCTTCGGTTTTCGCGGGGAAGCGCTTCCGTCCATCGCTTCCGTCTCGCAGTTTACGCTCAGGACGCGTACGGCGGATTCCCCGCTCGGAACGGAAATTTTCGTCAGCGGCGGAAAATACGTCCATTGCCGGGACATCGGGATGGCACCGGGCACGAAAATCGAAGTCGCGAGCCTCTTTGCCAACGTGCCTGCGCGCCTGAAATTTCTGAAGTCGGAAAACACGGAGGCGGCTCACATCACGCGCACGATTCGCCTTTACGCCGTCGCGCATCCGAAAATCGCGTTTACGCTTTGGGAAAACGGGCGCGAGATTTTCCGTTCGCCCGCGAATCTCGATATGATCGACCGCGTTGCCGCGATTTGGGGACGCCAGCTTGCCGACGATCTGATGCCGCTTACGCCCGCGGAGGCGTTCGGGATGAAAGTCTCGGGGCTCATCGGCAAGCCCGGCGTAAGCCGTAGCTCCCGTCAGGAAATGGTGACCATCGTCAACGGCCGTCCGGTCGATAATCGCACGATGGCGTATTCGCTGGTCGAGAGCTATCACACGCTGATTCCGCGCGGCCGCTACCCGTTGGCGTGTTTGTTCTTGGAAATCGACCCGCACGCCATCGATGTCAATGTCCACCCGGCAAAGCGCGAAATCCGTTTTCGCGATGAATCCCGTGTGCGCAATTTTTTGATAAATACGGTTTTGGAGACGCTTTCCCCGCAGGAAGCCGAGGCCCCCGTTGCGGTGCGTCCGATTCCCGCGACTCCGTTCAGGACGGAGCCGAAACCGCCGCTTCCGCAGGCGTCGGAAGCCCGGACTCCGGTCTGCGATGGTGCCGCCGGGCAGGGCGTTCGCGGAAATGTTTTGACGATGCCGTCCCGTTCCGCCGGGCCCTCTCTGCGTCCGGTAAGCGTGCCGCTTCCGTCTCCGGCGCCTGCGCAACTTCCGGAAAAAGCTTCCGCCGTTCCCGCGTTTCGGCAATGGCGCTTTTTCGGCAAGCTTGCGGGCGAGAATATTGCCGTTTTTCAGGCGGGCGAAGGGTTGCTTATGCTGAATATCCGCTTTGCACGGGAGCGCATTGCCTTCGAGCGCGTGCTTGAGCGTTTCCGGACTTCCGCGCCGGTTTCCCAGCAATTGCTGATTCCCGAGCCGCTGGAGTTCGATCCGATTCAGGCCGATGCGCTCAAGCGCAATTTGCCGACACTCAACGCCGCGGGCTTTGAAATTGAGGAATTCGGGCGTAACTTCTTCCGTGTCAATGCCGTGCCGGATTGGTTGGATGCGGGGGCCGATGTCGCCGCCTGCGTGCGCGATCTCGTGGCGCGCATTGCCCGCCTGCCAGCCGATTTTTCCCGAGCCAATGTTGCTCACGAAACCCTGGCGCGCCTCGCGGGCGCCCATGCGTCCTCCGCCTCCGAAAATTTTGATACGGACAAAATCGGCCTTTTGCTGCAGGAGCTCTTTGCGTGCTCTCAGCCGAATGTGTCGCCGAACGGTCGAAAAATCTTTGTCGAAATCTCACATCAGGAAATCTCCCGTAAATTCGGATTGCTCTAAGTCCCATGAATATCGAAGTTTTAAAAAACGTCTGCACCGACTATCGCCTGCTCGACAGCGGGAATAAGCGAAAGCTGGAACAATTCGGACCGGTCCGGATTATCCGTAGCGAACCGAAGGCCTGGTGGAAACCGTCGTTGCCGGAGTCGGAGTGGCGCGCCGCCGCGGCCATTCACGAAGACGAAACTTCGCGTGAAGGAGCCTGGCGTTTCCGCGGACGCGCTCCGGAGCCTTGGACGCTGAAATTCCGCGATGCCTTTTCCCTGCAACTGCGCTTTATGGACCGCTCGAAGCAAATCGGGATTTTCCCCGAGCAGTCGCCGCATTGGGACTTTATTTTGAATAATCCCGTTCCCGCCGGAAAGACGAAGAAGCTCTTGAATCTTTTCGGCTACACGGGCGCGGCCTCGCTCGCGGCTGCGCGCGCCGGATGGCAGGTCACGCACGTCGATGCGTCGAAACCCGCCGTCGCCTGGGGCCGCCGCAATCAGGAAATTTCCGGACTCGAAAAAGCGCCGATTCGCTGGATTCTCGAAGACGCCGTAAAGTTCTGCCAGCGGGAGGTGCGCCGCGGGAACACCTATGAAGCGATTCTGCTCGATCCGCCGGCTTTCGGACGTGGGCCGGGCGGGGAACTCTGGAAAGTCGAACGCGATTTGCCGCCTCTGCTCGAGCTCTGCCGCCAATTACTTTCTCCGCAGGCCTCGCTCGTCATTCTGACGCTTTATACGATTGATGCGTCGTCGTTGCTTTGCAAAAACCTGATTGAGGCCATGACGGCGGATATCGCGGGCGGTAAGGTCGAATGCGGCGAGTTGGTGACGCTTGAGTCGGCGCCCGCCGCGCGTCCGCTTCCGCTGTCTCTCTGGGCAAAGTGGAGCCGCTAAGGCATTTTATCCGGAAAAACACGTTTATTAAACAGCTCCCATGCCGAATTCGCATCCCGTCAATGTTCTGAAAACCCTCGCCTCCGGTGCCCGCTTTTCCGGAGTTTTTATCCTGAAAAAATGCGCCGTTAAGACGGCGAAAAACGGCTCGTCCTTTTACTCGCTTGAGCTCGGTGATAAGACGGGAAGTTTCTCCTGCAATGTTTTTTCGGACAACCTTATCGGCAACGTCCTGCGCGACATCCGCGAAGGCGCGATTGCCCGTGCTGCGGGAACGGCGGATTTTTATCAGGGGCGTTTTTCGCCTAAGCTGGATGCCCTCGAAGAAGTTTCCGCGGAAATCGTCGAGCGCGACGGGCTGGCGGAGGCTCTCGTAGAATCGTCTCCGGAAGATTTTGACGGGCTTTGCGAGGAGTTAAACGCGCACATCGAAGCGATCCCGCATGCGGGGTTGCGCGCCGTGACGCGTTCCGCTGTCGGGGAAATTTACGGCGTATTCGTGAATGCTTCCGCCGCGATTTCGATGCACCACGCCTATCGTCACGGCTTATTGGAGCACTCCTGCCACCTTGCCCGCGCTGCCCGCGCGCTGTTGCCGCTTTATCCGCAGGTCGATCCGAGCCTTGCGATTGCGGGCGCACTTTTGCACGACATCGGAAAAACCGTCGAATACACGCAGGGGCTTTCCGTGCGCAAGACGCGTGCCGGAATTTTGCAGGGTCATGTGGTGCTCGGCTACCGCATTGTCCGTAAGCACGGGTTGAAGAATCATCTTCCCGAAGCGCTTTTGGAGCGCTTGGAACACATTGTGCTGAGCCACCAGGGCGAGTTGGAATGGGGGGCCGCCGCGCTTGCCGCCACGCCCGAAGCGGTCTTCGTTTCCCTCGTCGATAATCTTGACGCCAAGCTCGGAATGGTGCAAAACGCGCTGCGCAACGCCGTGCCCGGAGGGGAGGAATTCTCCGAGTTCGTGCCCGGCCTGAAGACTTCGCTCCTGCTTGTGCCGCCTTACGGTGACGCCGATGAGCCGTAGCCGGTTTACCCGACGGATTGCATTTTCTTAGAGAAGAAGCAGGCACGGGGACGCTTCCTCGGTGCTATGTGTACAGCTGTTTCCTTTAAAACCAAAGATCATTATTTCGGACGCAATTTGGATTTGGAGTATTCCTATCACGAAAGCGTTACCGTAACGCCGAGGCGCTTCCCGCTTCATTTTCATCGCCTTCCCGTGATGACGAAGCATTTGGCGATGATCGGCGTTGCTTATGTTACGGATAATTATCCGCTTTATTACGATGCCACCAACGAGGCGGGACTTAGCATGGCGGGATTGAATTTCCCCGAAAATGCCGAGTGGCGCCCCTATGTTGCCGGCAAAGACAATGTTACGCCCTTCGAGCTGATTCCCTGGATTCTCGGGCAATGCTCGACGTTCGAGGAGGCTCGCGAAAAGCTTGAGCGCATCAATCCTTTGGACGAGGCCTTTTCCGAAAACCTTCCGCTCTCGCCTCTGCACTGGATGATTGCCGACGCGAAAAAATCGGCTGTCATCGAAATCACCCGCGGCGGTTTAACCCTGATCGACAATCCCGTCGGTGTATTGACGAATAATCCGCCGTTCCGCTTCCAGATGTTGCGCCTCGCCGATTTTATGCCGCTTTCGTGTCACCCCGCGAAAAATACGTTTGCGGAAAATCTCCCGCTTAGCGCCTATAGCCGCGGGATGGGCGCCATCGGTTTGCCCGGAGACTGTTCGTCGGCATCGCGCTTCGTGCGGGCGACGTTTACCAAGTTCAATTCCGTTTGCGGGAGTTCGGAGGCCGACAGCGTCGCCCAGTTTTTCCACATTCTGGGGGCCGTTGAACAGGTTCGCGGTTGCGTCCGCCTTGAAAACGGGAAATGCGAAATGACGCTTTATTCCTCCTGCTGCAACACCCGGACCGGCGTGTTTTATTACAAAACCTACGGGAACAGCCGCATCTGCGCCGTGGACATGCACCGCGAAGAACTCGAGGGCGATATGCTCGTAAGCTATCCGCTGCGCCGGGAAGCGGATGTCTTGGCCGTTAACTAAATGCCGCACTTCCCGAATTTGTCCCGGGCAAATTTTAATTGGTCTTGTCGCGTTCCCGCGAAAAGCGCAAAATCTCCCTCAATTATGAGCAAAACAGTTCTACTCGTTATTCGTGACGGTTGGGGAGCCAACCACAACGCCGCGCAGGATAAATTCAATGCGCTCAAAATCGCGAACATTCCGTTCTCGAACAAACTTTCCGCCGAATGGCCGCGCACGGAAGTCGCCGCCCACGGTCCCGCCGTCGGTTTGCCCGAAGGCATCATGGGCAACTCCGAAGTCGGACACCAAAACATCGGCGCCGGTCGTATCGTTCCGCAGGAAATCATGCGCATCGATCTCGGGCTGACCGACGAAGGCATGAAAAACAATGCCGTGCTTCAGGCCGCTTTTGACAACGCGAAAAATTCCACGCTCCACCTTATGGGTCTTGCGAGCGCCGCCGGCGTTCACTCGACGCTCCCGCACCTCTACGGTTTAATCCGCGGTGCGAAGGCGGCCGGAGTACAGAACGTTTGCATCCACGCGTTCATGGACGGCCGCGACAGCCCGCCCACCAGCGGCGTAGGCTTCATTAAGGAAATTGAAGACGAATGCGCGAAAATCGGGCTCGGCAAAATCGCGACGGTCTCCGGCCGTTTCTGGGCAATGGACCGCGACAACCGCTGGAACCGTGTCGAAAAGGCGTACAACTGTCTCGTCGGCGGAGAGGCTCTCACGGCGGAATCCGCTACCGCCGCCGTCGAATGGTACTACAACAATCCGTCGAGCGATTCCGAGCAGGGCGACGAGTTTGTGCTTCCGACCCGCGTCGTTGAAAACGGCGTTCCCGTCGGTTCCATCAAGGACGGAGACAGCGTCATCTTCTTCAACTTCCGCGGCGACCGCCCGCGCGAACTCACGCACGCGTTCATCGACGATACTTTCGAAGGCTTCCCGCGCGCAAAGAAGCTCGATATTTACTACGCAACCATGACCGAGTACCAGAAAGGGCTTTGCCCGAACGTCGTGTTCCCGAAGCCGGAACCGATGAAAAACATTCTCGGCGATTGGATTGCTCAGCAGGGACTCACGCAGTTCCGCACCGCGGAAACCGAAAAGTTCCCGCACGTCACCTTCTTCTTCAACGACTACCGCGACGAACCGTTCCCGGGTGAAGAACGCGGACTTATCCCGTCCCCGAAGGAAGTCGCCACCTACAACCAGAAGCCGGAAATGTCGGCGGAAGGCGTTTGTGAGTCCACGATTAACGCACTCCGCTCCGGTAAGTACGCGCTCATCGTGACGAATTTTGCGAACCCGGACATGGTCGGTCACACGGGCAAACAGCCGGCAATCATCAAAGCGGTCGAAACGGTGGATAAGTGCCTCGAGCGCATCTGTGCCGTCGCCGACGAATGCGGCGTTGACATGCTCATCACGGCAGACCACGGGAACGTGGACGAAATGTACGACGAAGTCACGAAGGGTCCGCACACGCAACACACGCTCAATCCGGTCGAAGTCGTGCTTTACGGCAAAGATGTCAAGAACGTGAAGTTGCGCCAGACGGGCGGGGCACTCGGCGATATCGCTCCGACTCTGCTCGACATGATGGGCCTGCCCACGCCGCCGGAAATGACGGGCAAGTCGCTTATTGAGAAATAAGGAATAGATTAAAGTTTAGAGATTAGAGGAGGAAGCTTCCGTTTCTTCCATTTCTGATCTTTAAAGCCAAATAAAAACGTTCCCGTGGGGCGAAGTCGCTTCTGCGGGAACGTTTTTTTGTGGAACTTCGCCGTTGACTGCGTGTAATTGAAATATGATTATTGAACTTTCATTTTTTTTGAAACATTACAATCTACATGGCGAATTCTGAAGGTCTCATCGAATTAGAAGGTAAAATCGTGGCCGTGCTTCCGGGCACGATGTTCCGCATTGAACTCCCGAACAAACACGTGGTGCTCGGTCACATCTCGGGCAAGCTGCGTAAAAACTTTATCAAGATTTTTGTCGGTGACACCGTGCGTGTCGAAATGGATCCGAAGGATATTACGCAGGCGCGTATTACGTATCGCCTCCGCAGCTCGGCTCCGAAACCGCTCGGCGCAGCTCCTGCCGCCCGCCCGGCACCCCGCCGCCGCTAATAACGCCGCTTTTCCGCCTGTCGGGTGAGATAGGCGAAGCGCTGTATCATTTTCCGTTGAGCGTAAACTTCAAATGCGTTTGGGGTTTGCGCTCTGTTTTTTACCGTAAAAGAAAATCCGTGTACATTTTACCTGCGGGAAAATGTGCGAAGTAGCTTCTCGTTGTTGCGCGGGAAGGGGTTTTTCTTTTTAATGAACCCTTAATTTTAGAATTATGCCGGATATTTCGCTCATTCGTAATTTTTGTATCATCGCGCACGTTGACCACGGGAAGACGACGCTCTCCGACCGTTTGCTCGAACAGACGCAGACGGTTGAACTGCGCCAAATGAAGAACCAGTTGCTCGACGCGATGGATTTGGAGCGCGAAAAGGGCATTACCATCAAAAGCCACCCGGTTTCGATGCAGTACCTGGCTAAGGACGGCAAGACCTACCTGCTGAACCTGATCGATACGCCCGGTCACGTCGATTTTTCCTACGAAGTGTCCCGCTCGCTGGCCTCCTGCGAAGGAGCCTGCCTGCTGATTGATGCGTCGCAGGGCGTGGAAGCGCAGACGGTGGCGAATGCGACTCTGGCGATGCAGCAAAACCTCGAAATCATTCCGGTAATCAACAAGGTGGACCTGCCGAGTGCGCAGCCGGACCACGCGAAGAAACAGGTCGAAGACGTTTTGGCAATTCCTGCGGACGACGCGGTTTTGGCCTCCGGGAAGTCCGGAATCGGGATTACGGAAATTCTCGAAGCGGTCGTTACACGCGTTCCGCCGCCGCGTTGGTCGGATTATCCCGCCGCCCGCGCACTGATTTTTGACTCCAAATTCGACACCTACAAGGGCGTGATTTCTTACGTCCGCGTTTTCTCGGGGACCTTCAAGGCCGGCGACACGATTTCGCTGATGGCGACCGGCGCGAAGAGCCAAATCAAGGAAGTCGGCATTTTCTCTCCGAAAATGAAACAGGCGGATGTGCTCGAACCCGGTATGGTCGGTTACATCGTCACGAACATTCGTGATGTTTCCGAAGTGAAAATCGGGGATACGATGACGCACGCAAACGGCCCTGCAAAGGATCCGGTGCCGGGCTTTAAGGAAGTGCGTCCGATGGTCTTCAGCGGGATTTATCCCTTGGACACGACGGACTACGAAAAACTCAAGGCGGGGATTGCCAAGCTCGCAATTAACGACGCCGCGTTGACCTATGTCGCGGAAAGTTCCGTTGCCCTCGGCTTCGGCTTCCGCTGCGGCTTCCTCGGGCTCCTCCACATGGAAATTATCCAGGAACGCCTGCGCCGCGAATACGATCTGGACATCCTTTCGACTTACCCGAGCGTTATTTACAAAGTATATTCCAACGGCGGAAAGCTGACCTACGTCGATAATCCGACACTCATGCCCGATGCCGCGGAAATCGAACGCATGGAAGAGCCGACGATTCGCGCGCACATCCACATCCCGGGAACGAGCATCGGCGATATGCTGACGCTCATTCAGGAAAAGCGCGGCATTTGCGATCACATCGACACGATTGACGAGCAGCGCGTCATGCTTTCCTGCGTGCTCCCGCTCAACGAAATCCTCGTCGATTTCAACGACCGCATGAAATCCATCACACGCGGCTACGGCTCGATGGACTACGAATTGGGCGATTACGTTGAAAGCAAGCTTGTGAAACTCGATATCCTCGTCAACGGCGAGGCGGTCGATGCATTTTCGAGTATCGTTCATGAAACGAAAGCGGAATCCAACGGACGTAAACTCTGCGAGCGCCTCAAAGACCTGCTTCCGCGCCAGCTCTTCAAGGTGGCGATCCAAGCGGCTGTCGGCGGTAAGATTATCGCTCGCGAAACGCTCGGTTCCGTCGGCAAGGACGTTTTGGCCAAGTGCTACGGCGGCGACATCACGCGTAAACGCAAGCTCCTCGACAAGCAAAAGGAAGGTAAAAAGCGCATGAAGCAAATCGGCAAGGTCTCGATTCCGCAGGACGCCTTTATCAAAATCCTCAAAAACGAAGGCTAATCCGGCACACACAGATGCTACCCTCGGGCGGCAGACGAAATTTTCGTTTGCCGCCCGACGCGTTTTCCTCGTGATCCCTTAATGAAAAAAGAACACTGAAAATGGATGCGGGGCAAAGTGCGCCCGCCAATAAGTGGCGAAGTCCCTTTTATCGGGTCGCAGGAATAATGTTTTGTGTATTTATTGTGTCTTTAAAACTTAGCTTAAGGGTTGAAGATGGAAGAGACACAACAAAAACACTTCGGGAAGTGGATGTTGCGTTCGACGCTAGCGTTTGCGGGGGTTGCGGGGGCAATTTGGGCTTTGGCGGGTATCGGGGAAAATGACTCCGACAGGGACTTATGAAAGTGCTCTTTTGCTTGCCGGTTCTGCGGAGATTGCATTTGAGGAAGGACAAGATATTGCATGTACATGGGAAAAAATTCCATGTATGTTTTAACCTCATTAAGAAATTCTTATGAAGAGAAACATTCTTTTTGGAAGTATCGGCTTTTTCTTAGGAACATCTTGGATTCCAATCGGGTGGCTTACTCTGACAGGGTTAGATATGCTTTCTTCTCCTAAGATTGATGATTCATTTTTTAAGCGTATTGAAGAAGAAAAAATTACAAAAGCCGTTATTACTTATCGAAAGAGAGAGGTAAAAACGAACGAGGTTGTGAATATCCGTTTTGTTGTAAGCGATTCCGAAATTTTAGACCATCTTCAATATCAACTAAGAACATGGAAGCTTCGCTCTTGTTTTCGAACTGTTGAGTTTGAGCCGGACGTTCAATTCTATACGCAGGAGTTTTCTTCTCCATGGAAAATTAGTTTCGAAGGAAGAACGGCAGAGTTATTTCTTAGTCGGTGCGGGAAATACTGTGTCGCATCTGTGTACGGAAATTCTTTCTACGAAGAAGTTTTAAGGCTTGTTGAAGAAAATGAAAGGAAGCTCTCGACGGAAAACTTTCAGATAGAAATTTAATTCTATGAATTTTTGCGCTTTCTATACGACAATACTTGCAAGGCGCTCGACGGCGAGAAACGGCACGACGCAGAACGACACGTTCGGCTACAACGCGCGAAGCGAACTTACGTCCGCGACGCTTGGCTCGGACAACTACGCGTATGCCTTCGACAACATCGGCAACAGAAACTCTGCAACCGAAACGGGAACGCAAAGCACGCATTCGCTCCCGAATATGACGCCGACGGAAACGCGACTTTGATTCAAACCTCCACGGGAACGTGGCAAATCACTTACAACGGCGCGAACCGCCCGGTGCGTTTCCGTAATGAAGAAAGCGATACGACAATCGACTGCGGCTACGACTCGCAAGGTCGGCGCTACTTCAAGAAAGTAACGGTCTCGGGAACGGTTACGCTGCATCACCGCTACATCTATCGCGGGTATTTGCAAATCGCGGCGGTCGATATGACGCGCTCCGGGCAGCCGGACCTGTGGCTGACGACTTGGGATCCGTCGCAAGCGACCTCGACGCGTCCGCTTGCGCTCCAGAAAGACGGCACTTGGTTCACCTACGGCTACGACCTCACGAAAAACATCTGCGAAGTTTTCGGCCCCGCCGGCTACATCCGGACGGCGTATTCCTACGCGCCTTTCCGCGCTGTCACTGCTTCCGGTGACGTCACCCGACCCTTCCAATGGTCTTCGGAACATTACGATTCCGAACTCGACCTTGTTTACTACAACTACCGCCACTATTTGCCCTCGCTCGGTCGCTTCCTCTCCCGCGACCCCATCGAAGAACAAGGTGATGGAATTTGTATGTGTTTATTGGGAGCAAATTGTGTAATTGCGATTCTTTAGCGAGATTCCGGAGGATTGCCTACGATGTAAACAGAGCGGACTAAGACTTTTTCGAACTTATCGCTTGTCGCGGGGGCGAGGGAGGTATAAAATCGCTTGTCAAAAATCTAATTGGACCAACTATGGCAATGCACATTGACGATCAATTCTACAAGAATTCCGACGACTTTTTTGCCGCGAATGCGGGAACGGGTCTGACTTACGACGACGTTTCGCTCGCGACCTGCTTCTCCGACGTGCTTCCGCGCATGACGCGCCTCGATACGTCGATTTCCGACAAAATCGCGCTTTCGCTCCCGATTATGTCCGCCGACATGGATACGGTGACGGAATCCACGATGGCCATTGCCATGGCGCTTCACGGCGGTATCGGTATGATTCACTACAACATGTCGAATGCCGATCAGATCGAAAAGGTTCGCCGCGTCAAAACATACATTCACGGCATGATTGACCGCCCGGCGACCGTTCCTGCGGATATCACGGTCGGCGATGTGCTCGCGATGATTGAGGCCCACGACTACAATTTCTCCACGTTCCCGGTTGTCGATAAAAGCGGCGTTCTGCTCGGCTTGCTTCGCGGCGGGGTCGTTAAGAGTCGCCATGCCGCACACAAGGTGGCCGACGTGATGATTCCGCGCGAGCAGGTTTTGACGATTCAGGAAAAAGATCTCGGCGGCGACCCGATTGCAACTGCCGACCGCATTTTCCTCGAACACATCGGCACGAACAAACTGCTCGTCGTCAACGAGAAGGGACAGCTTCGCGGCTTGTTTACGCTTTCCGACATCGAACGCATTCGCGACGAGGCCGGCACGGACGCGATTCGTCCTTCCCGCGACGAAAGCTTCCGTCTGCGTTGCGGTGCCTCCGTCGCCGTTCCGCGTTATCCGGACGGACGCGTTAACTACGATGCGCTCAACGAACACGTTTCCAATCTCGTGGCCGCCGGAGTCGATGCCGTCATTATTTCCACGGCGCACGGCCATTCGGCGGGCGTCGGTGAATGCGTGCGTTTCGTGCGCTCCCATTTCCCGGATTTGACGATTGTCGCCGGGAATGTTACGAGCGGCGAAGGCGTTGAATTCCTCGCTGATGCAGGCGCAGACTCCGTTAAAATCGGTCAGGGACCGGGTTCGATCTGCTCGACGCGTATCGTTGCCGGTGTCGGGATTCCGCAGCTTACGGCGCTCTATGTTTCCGCTCAGGCGGCAAAGAAAAAGGGCGTGCGTATCATCGCGGACGGCGGTATCACGAAGTCGGGTGACATTGTGAAGGCGCTGACGCAGGCCGATTGCGTGATGCTCGGCGGGATGCTTGCGGGTTGCAAGGAAGCCCCGGGCAAGATCATGGAAATCAACGGAAAACTTTACAAAGAATACCGCGGCATGGGCTCGCTTGAAGCGATGCGCCAGGGCTCGGCGGCGCGTTACGGCCACGACCTGCGCAACAGCAAGGTCACGAAAGTGGCGGCGGAAGGCGTGGAAGCGCTTAAGGAAGTCTCCGGTAGCGTCGATCAGATTTTGATCACGCTTGCGGGCGGCGTCCAAAGCGGCTTGGGTTACCTCGGCGCTCCGGATCTGAAGACCCTGCGCGAACGTGCACGCTTTATCCGCGTGACGCCGGCGGGCCAGCGCGAATCCGCTCCGCACGACATCGTCGAAATCAAGACGGCCCCGGGCGTAACCCGAGGTTAAACGCTCATTCCGCTAAGACAAAAATCCCGTACTTCGGTGCGGGATTTTTTTTGTGCCGGAAATGCGGCTTTAGGGGGGAGCTGAATTTCCGCTGCTTTCCGTGGTAATTTTATTCAGCCGCTTTCCGCGTTTGCCGGGGCTCTTGTTTTGGATTTAAAAAAATGCGGGAACGTGGCAAAATGGACAGATTATGTTACAAGCAGGTATTGTCGGGTTGCCGAATGTCGGCAAAAGCACGCTTTTTAATGCACTGACGCGTTCGCGCAACGCGGAGGCGGCGAATTATCCGTTTTGCACGATTGAGCCGAATGTGGGCATCGTCGAAGTGCCGGATCCGCGTTTGGAGGTTTTGCGCTCGATTGCGAAGACGAGCGTAATTGTTCCCGCCGCGATTGAATTCGTGGACATTGCCGGTCTCGTCGCCGGCGCGTCGAAGGGGGAAGGCCTCGGAAATAAGTTTTTGGCGAACATTCGCGAAGTCGATGCGATTGTCCATGTCGTGCGTTGTTTCGATAATGACGACATCATTCACAACATGGGATCGGTTGATCCGGTGCGCGATATTGAAGTGATTACGACGGAGCTGGTGCTTGCGGACTTGCAGTCCTGCGAATCGCAACTCGATAAGAACACGAAGAAGATGCGCGGCCAGGATAAGGAAGCGGCGGAAAACGTTGCTTTGCTGAAGCGCCTGATCCCGCACCTGAACGAAGGTAAGACGGCGGCGTCGCTTCCGATGAACGAAGACGAACTCAAGCGGGTGAAACTCTTTTCGCTGCTTTCGATGAAGCCGGTGCTCTACGCCTGCAATGTCGATGAATCGAACCTCGCCGATCCCACCGGAAATCCGTACGTGGCGGCCGTCGAAAAGTATGTGGCGGACAACCACGATGCGCGTGTTTGCGTGATTTGTGCGCAGGTCGAGGCTGAACTCTGCGAACTTTCTCCGGAAGAAGGCAAAGAATTTTTGGAAAGCCTCGGTGTGGACGACTCCGGCGTTTCGCAGTTGATTCGCCTCTCTTACGATTTGCTCGGCTTGGCATCGTACTTCACCGCCGGGGAAAAGGAAGTGCGCGCTTGGACCTTTAAGAAAGGCATGACGGCTCCGCAATGTGCCGGCGTTATTCACACCGATTTCGAAAAAGGATTTATTAAGGCGGACGTTGTTTCGTACGACGACTTGGTTTCCGCGGGTTCGGTTCCTGCCGCACGCGAAGCCGGGAAGTATCGCCTCGAAGGCAAGGAATACGTTTTCAAGGACGGCGATGTCGCGGTATTCCGTTTCGCCAATTAATTTTACCGAACAAAATTATGGAAACTCAAACAATTGAAGCTCGCTTAAACGCGATTGAAGCTAAATTGGATGCGCTTTTGGAAAAGAAAACGCCGAAAGTCGCTCCCGTAAATCCTTTCGGAAAGTCCTATGAATGGGAAGCCGGAAAGGATGCCAAAACGCCGGAGGAAATTGAAGCCTTCTTCAATTCTCCCGAGATTACGGCCATCAAGATGCAGATGTGCGACCTCGGCCGCCGTATTTGGGCGAAGGATTTCGTGGACGGCAATGGCGGTAACATCACCGTTCGCGTCGGTGACAATCTCGTGCTTTGCACGCCGACTTTGGTTTCCAAGGGCTTTATGAAGCCGGAGGATATTTGCCTTATTGACTTCGAAGGCAATCAGCTCGCCGGAACGCAGCGCCGTACGAGCGAGGCGATGACGCACCTCGAAGTGCTCAAGCGCGTTCCGAATGCGCGCGCCTGCGTTCATGCACACCCGCCGCATGCAACGGCGTTTGCGATTTCCAATGAAGTGCCCGCGAAAGGTATCATTCCGGAAGCCGAAATTTTCCTCGGAAACATCGGTATTGCCGAATATCAGACGCCGGGTGCTCCTGAGCTCGCCGATACCGTCGCCGAATGCGCGACGCAGCACCAAGCCGTCATTATGAAAAATCACGGTGTGCTGTGTTGGGGTAAGAATGCCGAAGACGCCTACTGGCGTGTGGAAATTCTCGACGCCTACTGCCATACGCTCGCGATTGCGCTCCAGCTCGGCCGCGGCCTCTGCGAAATCAAGCCCGAGAAAGTACGTGAGCTCGAAAAGATTCGCGCGGCTTTGATGAAGTAAACGCAATACGAAATCTCCGAATTTTCAAAAAAGCAGATTGACAGCCGACGGAAGATTTAGTTTCCTAAGCTCTCTCTTTTTTGAGAAGTTCACTTAGGCACTGTCCGATGGTGTAATGGTAGCACAAATGATTTTGGTTCATTTTGTCCAGGTTCGAATCCTGGTCGGACAACCATTAAAAAAGCGTTCCCGCAAAGGAACGCTTTTTTTGTTTGCCGGAATCTTCGCCCGCTAACGGATACGTTTGAAAATCATAACACCGGCAACATCGTCGGACGGCACGCCTTCAACTTCCGCCTTGAGCGTGTAGGCATCCAGATTTGTACGCATTTGCCCGACGGTGATTTGGTAGGTGTTGTTTTTATTTTCCTGACCGGCAAGGCCGTCGTGTACGTCTTCGGCGACGAGCTTGTCGCCCTCGTAGAGGCGTACGGCTTTGATGGCGAGTGAGGCTTTGCCGGAACTGCGCTTAAAGGTGGCTGAGAAACTGCCTGCTTGCATGATATCGTCGGAGACGTCGAAGCTCAGGACACCCGTGCCGTCGCGGAGGGTCCACGGGCGGTCGTTGTCTGCGGCTTTCCCGAAGAGTTCGTCCGCGAGCGGAGAGAATTTTTCAAGGACCTTCCGGGCTTCTTCAAGCGTGTTGTTTTTCCGCTTATCATACTTATAGGCAGTTTTGCCGTTCGGCCATTCGATCAGCAATTGGTTAATCTTCTCGTTTAATTTGTTAAGTTCCTCCGGGTTGCCTGCGAGTGCTTTTTGGTGCGCGTCGAAGAAATAGCCCCAGCGAACGAGGTAGTAATCTTTCATCAGGCCGCTGAGCTGGCGGTGTGCGTAGTCGTTGAGGGCGCCCGGTTTCCCGCCCCAGCTCGTAATCAGCATTTTGAGCGCTCGGGTGGCATTTTTCTTTTCGGCGCTGTTTTTTCCTTTGGCCAGTGCCATTTGGTACATGCGGCCGAAGTGCCATTGGGCGTGCGTGGACAGAAGGCTGTCTGTTGACGCAATCAGGTCCAGGAACTGCGAGCTGTATTTTTCAAACGCCGCTTTGTCGCCGGCGTCGTAGGCTTCCATGGCTTTGGCAAGCAGAGGGCGGGCAAGGTCGGCCATGAACTGGCGCCCGAGATCGCAGAGATCCCAGCGGAACGTAGAGCGTTTGGCTAAAGCCGGGTCGGAAGCTCCTTCCCGTACGAGGAGTGCGAATGCTTTTTGCACCTCGCGCGGGTTCCAGT
Source organism: Candidatus Spyradenecus sp. (assembly GCA_045651325.1). Taxonomy (GTDB): domain Bacteria; phylum Verrucomicrobiota; class Verrucomicrobiia; order Opitutales; family UBA953; genus Spyradosoma. The sequence continues at coordinate 2,283 of JAZRSB010000052.1, read as the reverse complement.
AAACTTTGCCGGAGGCCCAGGTGGAGGCCTTTTGCGCGTTGCGGTTGGGGCGTGCGCAGAGGATGGATTCCGTACAGCCTTCCTGCTCCCGTTCCGGACGATAGATGGAGCGTTCGAGGATTTGCCAGGCCTCGTGGAGCTCAGGGGTCGTTTTGCCGTAGCGGCGAAGCGTGTAGCCTTTAATCCACTCCGAAATGGCCGCATCGTCCATGACTACGTCTTTGGGCATCCAGAGACGGTCGTAGAGCAGGTCGTAAGTAATGGGATTGACCTCCGTGCCTTCCGGAATCAGGCCGATTCCGATGAGTTTGTCGCTCCCGGGAGCACTCGCCATCTTCCCGATTCTGCCGAGGACGCGAAGCGATCCGTAGAGACCGTGGTTCCCGCCGAAGTTGGAGAGCTCGCACCAAACCCAAGGCGCACCATGATAACTCTTTGCGGATTCCGTTCCCGTCGCCATATTTTTACAGAGCGAGAGAACGATGCATTTATCCTTGTCCAAACCGCTGAGGAGTTCCGCCGAAGGATTGGCGTGCCAAGCCTGAAGCACCCAGACGCTGCCGGGAGACGCTTTCTGCATGGCTTCCTGGACTGCGGTCGCGGCATTCCTGACGGAAACTCCGCCGGAGCGTCCGCCCTCATGAAAGAGATCTCCGCCGAAGGCATTACCTTTTATGCCGTAAACCTTCTGTAAGTTTTTATACCATACGGCAGCGACTTTCGGGAAGGCCGGGCAGGTCGGATCCATAATCGCCGGACGCAGGAAGCCGTCGACCCATTTGCCTTGCGGAATCATGCGAATGCCTTCCAGCTTGCAGTGTTCGCCGAAGTCGTGCGGGACAAGGCCGACGAAACCCTGCAGAATCGGATCGATTCCGTAATTCCTCATGCGGGAAACGATGAATTTTCCGAGAGCGGCTTCGCGGTCGATTTGCCCCTGAGTAATCGGACCGCCGTGCCCTTCGAGATTGCCCATGTTCCACCAGGCGGCAAATGCGGGATTCGGAATGTAGGCGGCGATTTTATCTTTCGGGTAACCTAATTCCGTCAGCGTCAGCTGCCAGACTTTTTCAAGCCCGGCCTGAACCAGCATCTTATTAATGCCGTTGAGGGCCATACGGTCGATTTCCGTCGTCCAAGTTTTTTCGTTCCAGACCGCGGAGGTGTAGGAGAGCGTACAGTAGTTATAAGCATAACGCCATTGCCACGGAGAGTCGGCTTCAAAGGTCTTTTGGGGCGGCGGGTTTAACGGGGTGCCGCGTGCCCCGCTCCAGCTCCAGAAAGTGTTTCTGCCGTGCTTCAAATAATAACCGTACCCGGCCGGAAGTGCGTTGAGCGTATTAGCGCGAACCGCAATCTTGTTGCCGTTGACGACGACTTTAAAGCCCCGAACGGATTTATCGATTTTGAATTCTACGTTTTTCGGATTATCCGTGCCGATTTTTTTTACAAGCTCCGAAAGCTGTTTAAGCTGCGCGGCGTCCTGTGCCCAAACCGGAGTAACGGCCATGATTGTGATGAGCCCGCAAAGCGCGCAGGCGCGTAGGAAGGAGGGGGGGGATAAAAACATACTACGAAAGTACTGCGTTTTCGTGAAAAACGCAAAGATGATTATCGGCGCATTTGCCGGTGCGCGCCGTGTCTCGTCCGGGTGATAGAATGCTTCCCGTGAAGGCGGGAAAGGCAGGAGCCTTTGAAGCCGTATTCTCATTATACTTACGGCTGTTGAGCTTGGAGAGTAGAGAGACGACTCCAGACTGGCTCTATAAATCCGTTTTTAGGGCTGTCCTAAGTTTTCTTCTTTTCGTTCGTCAGAGCCTGTGGGCGGAGGCGGCTTTAGCGAATAATGAATAACGAATAGGGAATAATGCTTTTTTCAAAATTTTTGCTCTCTGGCCAAAATCTCCGCATGGCATTATTTACTATTCACTGGGCATGAAAAACAAGCGCCGCGAAGTGACGGAGGTAGCCCGTTTACGTGCCTGCGGCGCAATGGAACGGGGGGCGGGAGCGGAGGGACTGTGAAATGAGTTTTTGTAGGGGTCTCTTAGCTTTGTTTTTGCTGTTTTGGTATGCCTTGCGGGAGCAATTTCTTTGCGCAAAACAATTTTCTTTCGTTTATTTGAGCGGGTTTGCGGGTTATTTTCACAAAATCATTTGACTATTTAGAATATTTCTTCATGATTGGCATTCCTTTTTCACGAGGACCACCGCCGAGAGGCGCCGGAGGGAGTGATTAACGGGAAATGTTCTTTTCGAGTTTTATTTTGGATTTGCTCTTAA
>JAZRSB010000051.1:0-51365 GCA_045651325.1 Candidatus Spyradenecus sp. | reverse complement strand
TGTTTTGATTCGTTAAGTTAGAGATACTCATGATACTTATTTCCCGGCACTTTCGGGAGCCATTTCCCGAGCGTGCGAAACCAGTTTATCATGACCCCTCCAAGCAATTGTCACAGAATTGTTACAAAATGTAATCACTCCAAAAAACTCCCGAACACCTCGCAAACCCGCATCAATAAAGGCTTAGACGCCGAAATCGCCTCCAATCCCGAAGCCCTCGAAACAAAAAAATTAAAAAAAAATAATTTTTTGTAACAATTCTGTGACAATTTCCCGAAAACAATATGATAAATTGGTAAGCGATCTGCGGAAGCCTTCCCTTTCGAGAGCCTCCACGAGTCTGCCTCCTAAAAAACAATGAACAAGACAATCCGAATTGCTCTCTTAATTTGCATCGCGCTAATTGTAGCGCTGACGGGTATTTGCATTTGCGCCGAGCGCCTGCGCGCAACGGAAATTCGGGCAAATTTTCTGCGGGAAAATGCAGAGCAGCTCCGGCTTGCGGAGCGTGTCGTGTCCGAGCAAATTCAGATTTTTTTGGCGCAGCTTGATGCGCTTTCTCCGGAAAAATTTGGACTTCACGCCGAACAACATGCCGCAGACACCTCGCTCTGGGGAGAAAGTTCCGTCGCCTTCGCGCTTTGCGACATCGCCTCGCCGGAGCAACATCCTCACGCATTTTACGCTGATTTCTTCGGCGTTGCCGGCTTGGACTGCGGCGGCAACCGCCTTACCGGGAACGCAGCGGATGCGCAGATAAGTTCGGCAACCTGCTCGGAGTTTATCAATGAAATTGTCCGATTTGTTGACGGGCGGTTTCCGTGCAAAAAGCATTCGTGGTGCCGACGGATTCCTTCCACTGCACACCCGGACTCGCCTGCTCACCTTCCCCGCTACGGCCGTTGGAAAGGCTATTCGAGCGGCACGGAGCCCTATCCGGAAAAATATTTTTCGAGCGGTTTTCGTTTTTATGAAGATGCGGGAAAACTTTTTGCCGCCCGTGAAGTCCGTGCGCCCCACATTCATCGGCTTCTGCAGGGGGTGCGAATCAACGAAGCGCGCTTGGAGGGCAAGCTCTCGGCGGCGCTTTCCGATTTCATCCCGGGGGCTCAAATCCGCATAAGGGTGTCCCCGCCAACAACGGAAATATTGGGGTTCCCGCTAGAAATTCGCTTGCCGCGCGCTGAAACCGCTTCAAGATCGTCACGCCTGCAAAAAGAATTCCGGGCGGTTTTAGTTCTTGCCTGGCTTGCGGGCGTCGTCCTTGTCATCGCCGTTTTTCTGATCATCGTCCACCTGCAAAAAATTTCGGCAGCGCGCAAATTGTTTTCCTCAGCAATTGTCCACGACTTGAACACGCCGCTGGCGCGTATCGAAGCGCGTGCCGAGTTGCTTCTACAGGATTGCCGCGTGCAGGCGGCGGATGCCTCTCAAACGGCGGAAGGGCTTTGCCGTGACATTCGGCGTTTCCGCATGCTTTCCAACAATTTCTTCCTTGCATCGAAAATGGCACATACCGGAAGTTACGGTCTGCGTTTTTCGGTACATATTTTCAGTGAGCTCATCGAACGCGTCTCCGCCCTACTCGCCGAGACCTTAGGCGAATCCTCCGCCGACTTGGAATTGGACATTTCCCCGGATGCGGAACAGGCAAAGGTGATCGTATCCGAAATCGCGTTGGTGCGCATCCTGATGAATCTCGCCGAAAACGCCATAAAATCAGCCAGGCCCCCCGGAAGCCTCTTAGTACGCCTCTCCGCAAACATCGCCACCGACGGTAAAATGCTGGATCTTTACTTTACCGACAACGGGCCCGGGATTCCCGAAAACGTTCGCGAAACCCTTTTTTGCGCTTTTGCCGCCGGTACGCAGGGGCTCGGTATCGGGCTATCGCTCTCGCGGGAGCTGGCACGGGCCCAAGGCGGCAAACTTCGCTTAGAAAAAACAGACTCCACGGGAACGACATTTTTGCTTAGCCTAAGAATCGCTTCATGAAAAAAGTTCCCCGCATTCTGATTGTAGAGGACAGCCCCGAGCTACTGCGCTTTCTGTCGGAAGGGTTGCAGGCCCGCGGCTACGAAATCTGCACGGCGACGACGTTTAACGAGGCGATTCATCACGTAGACAACGAGACCTTTGATCTCGCGATTCTCGACATCATGCTCGACAAGGCGGGAGACGGCATCGGGATCTTAAAGTACATCCGAGAATCCCGTAGCTACACCGTCCCCATAATCATACAAACCGTACTCGCGGACGACGATTATTGCGTGCGTTGCCTGCATCTTGGCGCCGACGACTTCGTCATAAAGCCCATACGCATCAACCCGCTGGTTGCGCGCATCGAAGCGGTATTACGCCGCGTCACGGGAATCACGCCCCCGGGCGATGCAGAGCTGCCGCTACGCAACGGAGCCAAGGCATATTGCAGCAATCGTAAGATTGTTCTTTCGACGGGAACAACGATTTCACTGAGCTATAAGGAAGCGCAGTTGCTACGCTTTTTTTCGGAGCACCCCGGCGAAACCCTTTCGGCGGAGAACCTCCTGCTCAACGTCTGGAACATCAGCCCGACCGAAGATCATCTTCGTTGTGTGCGGTCTTCGATTTCGCGCCTACGAGTCAAGCTCGAGGACCTCGCCGAAATCAAAGCCTATTACGGCGAAGGCTACCGCTTCGAAGCTTAGCGCTTACAAAAAAAGAACGCAGAGAGATTTCCCTGCGTTCTTTTTTCGCCGGAGCGTTCCGTTCTTTAGAACGAAACGGAGAAGGCTGCGAGCGCGTTGACGAGCGTTGCGACGGCGGCAACCTGCGCCTCCGTCACCGGTTTGTTCGTCTTGATAACCGCAAGCGTTTCGCCGGCTTCGTGGTCGATCGGCGCGGTGATGTTTTCAATGTTGATTTCGGCATCACCGAGCACCGCCGTGATGCGGGCAAGCACGCCCGGACGGTCGGCGTAACGGACAAAGAGCAAGTGCCCGCGCAGGTCGAAGTAGAGCCCCTTAAAGCCGTTAATCGACGAAATAATCGGCGTGTTTTCCGCGACAATCCCGCGGACGCTGACGGTTTCGTGCTTGCTTGCGGCGGCTTCGGTCATGATGTCAAGGACGATGGAATCTTCTTCAACGTTGCCGGCAAGCGGTTCTTTCGCCTGATAGACGATGCCATGCTCGCGGATGGACACTTCGGCCATCGGCGGCGGCAATCCCTTTTCCGCGTGCGGGAGCAGACCTTCGAGCAGCTTCGGGGTGAACCATTTGCGGAAGGAACGCAGGCTGCCCGAGAAGGTGCAATCGGCGCGGCGAATCGCCTTGTCGCCGCCGACGAGGCGCGCCAGCGTCGCGAGCATCTTCGCGAGTTGAAGCTGCATCGGATTAAGGCCGAGCGGAACTTCGGCATTGACGACGCAGGAGGTATCGCCGTTGTCGAAATAGGCAATGGTTTCTTCGGCGGCACGCTTGGCGGCGTTGAAATTCGCTTCCTTCGTGCTGGCACCGAGGTGCGGGAGAATCAGGTCCGCAACGGCGGCGGAAGGCTTGTCGCCCGCTGCGTCTTTCGGGTGAACGTCCGTCGCGTAGATAATCTTTTTCCCCGAGGCGCGGACTTCGGCGAGTGCGGCTTCATCGACCACGCCGTAGCGGGAGCAGTTGACGAGCATCGCGCCGTCTTTCATCTTGCCGAGCAATTCGCGGCTGACGAGATTTTGCGTCGAAGCCCCGCCGGGAACGTGAAGCGAGATAATATCGGCTTCTTCAAAAATCTGTTCGAGCGGCACGGGCGTCACGCCGATATTGATGGCGCGCTGCTTGGCGAGGAAGTGATCGTAGCCGATGAGGGTCGGCTCAAAGCCCTGAAGGCGCTTGGCAAGCAGGCGGCCGATGTTGCCGAGCCCGACGATACCGACGGTTTTTTTCGTCAGTTCGCGCCCCATGTATTTTTTCTTTTCCCAAAGCCCGGCGCGCGTCGTCGTATCCGCCGGAACGAGGTGGCGGTAGCAGGCGAGAATCATGGCAACGACTTCTTCGGCGACCCCGTTGGCATTGGCGCCCGGCGTATTCATGACATCGACGTTTTTCTTGCGCGCGTAGGCAATATCGATGTTGTCGAAGCCGGCACCCGCGCGAATCACGGCCTTGAGCTTCGGCAACGCATCAATGACTTCGGGCGTCACCTTTTCGGAGCGAACGATGAGCACGGTCGTGTCGGGATTGGCGGCGACCTGCGCGTCAATCGGTGTTTCCGCGTCCTGGACAACGGTGTAGCCGGCGGCGACGAGGGTCTTGGCCGCGACCGTATCCAATTTTGTCGGAATGAGAACTTTTTTCATAAGGATAAATTTAATGATTTTTATTAAGAAAATTCGTGAATGCGCGTTGCGTAAAAAGCGTCTCCGGCGACGGAGGCGAGGCGTACGGTACGCATCTGATTGGCGAGGTCCTCGCCCGGAAATTCGCTCGCGGGAACAATGACGCGCAGGTAATTGCGCGTGTAGCCCGGGAAGCTGTCGCCGGCGGGATTTTCGAAGAGGACTTCGACGTCTTTGCCGAGGTAGCGCTCCATAAAAGCGCGGCGCTTCTGCGAGGAGAGCGCACGGAGAGCGGCGGAGCGGCGTTGGCGCACCGGCACGGGTACGCGGTCGGGCCGCCGGGCGGCGGGCGTTCCCGCGCGTTCGGAATAGGTGAAAACGTGACAGTAGGCGAAGGGCCCGTTCATGAAGGTCGCGCAGGTTTCCGCAAATTCCTCGTCGGTTTCTCCGGGAAAGCCAATCATGATGTCGGTTCCGATGCAGATATCGGGGACACGAGCGGCGATTTGGTCAACGAATTCGAGGTATTCGGCGAGCGTGTAGTGGCGGTGCATATCGCGTAAAATGCGCTCGCAACCGGACTGAATCGGCAAATGCAAAAACGGCATCAGCGGATGCGCGGAATCGCCCATGCGCTCAAAAATGCCGTCAGGAATCGTCTTCGGTTCGATGCTGCCGATGCGAATGCGATCAATGCCGGGAATGGCGGCCAGCGCATCGACCACGCCGAGGATGTTCGTCCCCGCGTTGTCGTAAGTACCGATATTGACACCGGTGAGTACGAGCTCGCGCACGCCGCGCGCCGCCAAAGAACGGGCTTCGTCGAGCAGATTGCCGAGTTCGCGGGAACGCGCCCGGCCCCGGGCAAAAGGAATGATACAGTACGAGCACATGAAATTGCACCCGTCCTGCACCTTGAGATTCGCGCGCTTGTTAAAGGGCATTTCCCCGACAAAGGAAACGGAAAAATCCTCCCGCGAAATTTTCTCTCGCACGATGACGGGCACGGCGTTTTTCGTGCCGTCGCCGACATAATCGAGTACGTTGAGTTTGTCCTGATTGCCGACGATCAGGTCGATACCGGGAATGCGGGCCAACGCCGGCGTACCCGTCTGCGAATAGCAACCGACGACGGCGCAGAAGCCCTCCGGATTTGCCTTGATGAACCCGCGAATAATCTGGCGGCACTTTGCTTCGGCAAGGCCCGTCACCGTACAGGTATTGATGATGGCCAAATCCGCCGGCTCGCCCCATTCGACCACACGATAATCAGCGGCGGCAAGCTTGTCCCGCAACACCTCGGTCTCGTACTGATTGAGACGGCAACCGAGCGTAAAAATGCACGCACGCCGGGACAAACGCCCTGCGTGCGCAACATTTTCGGAATTCGCCGAAGCGGCGGAAACGCCTTTTAGAGCGGCGGACGAATCTTGAGAATTTCGAAGCATTCGATGAGGTCGCCCTCCTGATATTCTTCGAAGCCGGTAACGCGAATACCGCATTCGTAGCCGGCCTTGACTTCCGTGACGTCTTCCTTGAAGCGCTTGAGCGTGTCGATGCGCCCCGTGTGGAGCACTTCGCCCTTGCGCCAGACGCGCGCGTTGAAGTCGCGGCGAATGCTGCCTTCCGTAACCATCGAGCCGGCAACGTAGGCGTTCTTCCCGAACGGGTAAATAACACGGGCTTCCGCCATCCCGACCTTGTTTTCCTTGAGCTCCGGATCGAGCAGTTCCGCCATGGCGTCCTTCACCATATCGAGCAACATGTAAATGATGTCGTGCGTAATGAGGTTGACGTTCTGGCGCTTCATCAATGCAGGGACGCCGTTGTCGGCCTTGACGTCGAACGCAATAATCGTCGCATTCGAAGCCGATGCCATATTGACGTCGCTCGGCGTAATCGGACCGACGGAGCCGCCGACGATTTCGAGCTTAACGCGGGAGGACTTGATGCCTTCGAGCGCCGCATTGAGCGCTTCGAGCGTGCCGTCAACGTCCGCTTTGGTAACAACCTTGAAGACCTTTTCGCTGGTGCCCGCGAGCAATTGGTTAAGGCGTTCGATGTCGGAGAGGCCGGCGTTCAGCTCTTCGTCCTGAGCGCGGCGCTTGTTTTCTTCTTCCTCTTCGATCGCCTTACGCAGCTTGTACTGATTTTCTTCGGCGATCTTTTCCGCTTCGCGAGCGTTTTTAACCGTGGAGAAAATCGCGCCTGCGGAGGGAACGCCGGACCAGCCCATGACGCGTCCCGGGCAACCCGGAGCAATTTGTTTCATCGGCTTGCCGTATTCGTCCATGATTGCGCGCACGCGGCAGAAGTGCGGACCGCAGACGAGGGCGTCGCCGGTCTTGAGCGTACCGCGCTGAATGATGACGGTTGCCGTCGGACCGCGTCCCTGCTCCATCTGAGCTTCGACGACCGTGCCTTCGGCCGGGCATTTCGGATTGGCTTTCAGTTCCATCATTTCGGCCTGAAGCAAAATCGCATCCAAAAGCGAGTCCATGTTCGTGCCCTTGAGCGCCGAAACCGGTTCGCACTGAATCGTTCCGCCCCAGTCTTCGGAGGTGATGCCGCGCTTCTGCATCTGCTGCTTTACGCGATCGATATTCGCCCCCTTCGAGTCGATTTTGTTGATGGCGACAACGAGCTGAACGTTGTTTTTCTGTGCAAATTTGAGCGCTTCGTCCGTCTGCGGCATGAAACCGTCGTCCGCAGCGACAACAAGCACGGCAATGTCCGTAAGGGCGGCACCGCGCTCGCGCATCTTCGAGAACGCCGCGTGACCGGGCGTGTCGAGGAAGGTGATCGACTGATTGCCGTGTTTGACGGAGTACGCGGCGACGTGCTGCGTAATCCCGCCGGCTTCACCCGCCGTGACATTCGACTTGCGGTAGTAGTCGAGGAGCGTCGTCTTGCCGTGGTCAACGTGCCCCAAAACGCAGACGACCGGAGGACGCGGCATCTTGTCCTTTTCGTCGTCCACCGGTTTCGGTTTTTCGACGACAACGGGCTTGGCCTGTTGGGCGCCCTTTTCGCGGCGGTGGATATCGAGTTCGACGCCGTATTTTTCGGCCACCTTGACGGCGACTTCATCGCCCAGGTCCTGATTGAGCGAGGCAAAAACGCCCATGCTCATCAGCTCGGAAATGAGGCGGAACGGGCGCACGTCCAAGGCGGTCGCGAGATCGCGAACGACGACCGGGGCGCGCATCGTCACCTTCTTAAGTTCTTCCTTCTTCACGGGTGCGGCTTCCGCGGCGGCGGGCGCAGGGACGGAAGGCACACTCGGCGGAACCGGCGGCACGGGAGCCGGAGCAGGAGCCACCGGGGGACGCCCCATCGGCGGCACGGGCGGAGGCACCGGGGCGACCGGACGTGCAGCGGGCACCGGAGGTACCGGAGCGGCAGGCGCCTTCGGAACGGCCGGGGGCACGGGAGCCGCAACGGGAGCGGGCTTCGGAGCCGGCGGCGGTACGGGCGGAACCGGGGCCGGAACGCTTTTCGGAACAGCCGGAATCGGCGGCGGCATCGGCACCGAAGCACGCGGCGCGGGAATCGGCGGCACCGGAGCCATTGCCGGACGCGGCGGAACCGGAGGTACCGGGGCCGGGACGGGAGCAGGCTTCGGGGCGGGCGGCGGCACAGGCGGCACCGGAGCCGGAGCTGGAACAGGCGTTTCAACCGCAACAGCGGTAGCCTCAACAGCCTCTTCCTTCACGTCCGAAGCCGTCTTGTTCTTGGTCGCCGGTTTCTTGGAAGCGCCCTTCGGCGTTTCGGCCAATTCCGGATGCTCAACGAAAAACGCGTCCAGTTCCGACTGGATTTCGTCTTCCATCGTGTGCCCGTCGGCGGGAAACCACGAAAAGCTTTTTCCGTGGTGTTTGCTCGGATCCGTGATGTTCAGCTCCGGATGTTTTTCCGCAAAGAAGAGAATGAGCGTCTTATTCGAAACGCCGATCTTCTTGGATAATTCACTGACGCGTGTTGCCATATTTCCCGTATTAGCAATTCTGGTTTTAAATAGATCGAATTAGCGCGAAGCGGCGACCGTCATAACGATGAACTTTGCCTCTTCGGCGGAGAAGCCTGCATCCTGCAGGTCGTCTTCGATGCCCGCTTCGTCAAAGAGCGAAAGCCCCGAGAATCCGGCATCGACAAGGCGGGACGCCATATCGGCGGGGACTCCGACCTTCGTGAATTCGCGCACGGCGGCCTCACGTTTGTCGTCGATCTTCGAGCCGGGCTTGGAAACCTTGTCGATCTGCAGGCGCCAGCCGAGGAGCTTCGAGGTGAGCTTCGCATTCTGCCCGCGGCGGCCGAGAGCGATGGACATGTCTTCCGACGTTACTTCGAAATAAATGCTGTGGCGCTCGTAGTCGATTTCGATATTGCGCGGAACGGCCGGCTTGATGGCTTCGCGAAGCATCGTTTCCGGATCGGCGCTGTAGCGGATGATATCGATTTTTTCGTTGTTGAGTTCCTTGACGAGATTGCGCACGCGCGTTCCGCGGGAACCGACACAAGCCCCGACGGGATCGATTTTCGGATCTTCGGCATCAACGGCAATCTTGGTACGGTTGCCGGCATCGCGGGCAATCGCAACGATCTGGACGGAGCCGTCGGAAATTTCCGTGACTTCGCGTTCGAGCATGCGGCGAACGAAATTGGGGTCGGAGCGGGAAAGAATGATTTCCGGGCCGCGCGGCGTCGCATCGATGCGCTGCAGCAACGCCGTAATATGGTCGCCGACTTGGAAATCTTCGTTGTAGGGGCGTTCGCGCGAGGGGAGCGTGGCTTCCGCCTTGCCGAGTTCGACGATGAGATCGCCGCGTTCACGGCGGTGAATCGTTCCCGAAACAATCTGCCCGACCTGATTTTTGTATTCGTCGTAAAGGCGCTCTTTTTCAAAGGAACGCACCCACTGCATGATGGACTGCTGTACCATCTGAGCGGCAATACGGCCGAGCGACCCCGGGTTAATTTCCTTTTCGATAACTTCGCCGAGCTGCGGCGCCGAGGTATAAAGCTCCGCCTTCTTGATGTGAATTTCCGTCAACGGATCGGAAACGGAATCAACGACGGTCATCAGCGCCCAGGCACGGATATCGCCGGTCCTCGGATCAATCTCAATCTTGAGGTTTTGCCCTGCGTTCACGCCTCGTTCGGAAGCACTTTTCATGGCATCACAGATGACGGGAATCAGCAGCTCGCGGCCGATGCCCTTCTCTTTTTCCATGTATTCAAAAACACTGATGATTTCGTTGTTCATTACTTCTATTGTTTGACGTTAATTGTTGTTTTTACCGACAAAAAAAAGCGGGGAATGACCCCACTTTCCGTTGAAAGTAAAATTGAATTACGCCGATGATGCCTCAGCGCCCCCGCCTTGTCAACCGGAGAAAGATTAAAGAGAGATTAAAGATTAAAGAGGAAAGGTTAAAGGGAAAGCTTAATGATTAGGGCTTAAAGCTTAAAGAAAGGTGATAGTGGATAGCTGATAACGGATAGGGGAAAGAAGATTAAAGAGAGAGCGGCGGAATCAGACATAGGTTCGCTTGGTGTTCGATGCTTGATGCTTGGCGCTTTTTCGGAACTCCTCTAAAAGTGAATCCAAAGGCCTATGTCTGATTTCGCCGACTTCCCTTTAAGCTTTAAGCTCTAAGCTCTCTCTTTAATCTTTAATCTTTAATCTCTCTCCCCCGTAGCCGGCGTTCGATTCCGAGCGTAATCTTCCGGTGCACGGGCGTATTTTTCAGGCGGGTAATTGAGCGATAGGCCGCCTTCAGTTCCGCGATTATCGACTCGGCATCCCAATCCCGAATCTCCGCCGCCGACTCGGGAGGCGTTTGCTTTCCCTCTTCCTTTTCCATCACATCAGCTCCTTTAACTCCTGGTTTTCGGACAACATGGCCCGCAGTTTCTTCGTGATGCGGTAAACAGCGTTGTTGACGACGTTGGGCGAGACCCCGAGTTCGCGAACGACCGTTTCCACGGGCACGCATTCAAATTTCACCATCTCAAACGCGATGCAGGTGCGGGCATCGAATTCGTGGCGAATCGACGTATAGGTATCGATCAGAACCGCTTGGCGAAACACGCGGATTTCCTCTTCGGCCAAGTGCATTTCCGCCTCCGTCGCCGCCTGCATCTCCGCGACCATCAGCACGCTCCCGTCCGCAGCATCGAGCGAAGCGTTGCGGCACGCGGCGTTTGCCCGCAGGTAATCGACAACCCGGCGATCGCAAACCGTCTTGAGGAAGAAACGGAAACGGGATTTCCCCGGATCGAAACGCCGTTCGTTGAAAGTCCGGTTCAGCGAAATCACCGTCTCTTCGACCACTTCGTCGACCACATGGTCGGGCACGCCGTACCAACCGCGTCTGTAAAAGGAATTGCAGATCATCACGCGGACAGTCGCATGGTAAAAATCGAAAAACTTACGCCAAGCCCCGTTCCAAGCGGCATTTCGCTCGGGGCAGATAAGCTGTTCGATGACAGTTTTGGGTGTTTGAGGAAAATCCATTACTCTTATTATCTTTATATTCGCGAAAGAATGAAGCCAATCACGCGAAACCTCCGAACCCGCGCCCTACTCCGCGTTCTCCGATTCGAACACGAGCGTCACGATTCCGTCGGAGTAATCGCAAAGGCGTGCGACTCGCGCCAATTTTTCTTCGAGGACAAAATTTTCCCGCGTCAATTCACGCGCAGCGGCGCAAGCGGCATCGAAAACCCTGTAGCTCAAGCGCGTGCCGGGACGCCGCCGAAAAGCCGTATCGGCGCAAAGCGTAATCCGCGTTTCCTTTGCCGTCGAACCGGGCCCGAACGCGGCGGATTCCGTTTGATAAAAATCCGAGAGCACGAGCGACAATTTCAACGGACGGAGAGTGACGGGGCTTTGGTCGCTCCCGAGACACAAGCGGCCGCCGTCCGCAATCAGCACGCGCGCGTTGTCGCCGCCGAGCGCAAAGCCATTGGCGGCCTGCAGGATGCCCGCGCGAACTTCCGTCCCGCCGGAATAAGTATTTTTGCCGGAGAGGATCAGCGTTCCCGAGCCGCGCTTGAGCAAAGCCCCGTTTCCGCCGACCGGTCCCCGGATTTCCGCGCTCGTCGGCGAACCGTCCGGCGCTTGGAGTTCGAAGGTCACCGTCTTTCCGTTAATCAGACTGATGCCCGTTGCCGGAGCCTCCCAAGATTCCGCCACCACAAGCGTTGCCTGAGCAAATCCGATGTCGCAACGCTTGCCTATAAGCCCGCCCTTGCCGACTTCGAAGCGAACGCCGTCCTGCACGTAAAAGCCTTCGTGGCCGCAACGCACCGCGTCAACACGCACAACGCCATCACCCCAAATATCAATGAAGTGGCGCCCCTCGATCTTGCCCAACTCCAGCACACCGTCCACCCGCAAATCGCAGTGAAACAGGTAGCGCAGAGATTCTTCGATGCAGACGACGGCTCCTTTTTCGACAATGATATCGGGCTCCGCAAAGGCATCCCGCGAGCCGTTGACGTGAATTGATTTTAATGTATATCTGTTCGGCGCGCCGTCCGGATTGCCGGCAAAGCGGAGATGCTCATTCCCGCTGAGAGACATCTCGACCTCCGTTTCTCCGGAAAATGCTCCCGCGAGGCGTACTTCTCCGTCCGAATAAAGCTTCAGGTGCTCGACGACAAAAGGCGCTTCCACGCGCAAATCCCGGCTCCCCTTGCCGTAAACATGCACTTCACAAATTTTCCCCGCCCCGTAAAAGCGACTCTGCGTGCCCGCCTCCAATTGCACTTTGCTCGGCCGGACGACTTCGATCCGCCCCTCGGGAGGCGGCTTTTCCGCGCTCATACGCACTCCGACCCAGACGGCGGCAGCAACGGAAACGAGTCCGCCCAAGCCCGCGAGAACCTTCTTTCCGGAAAAACGAAAACGCTTCGGCGAGGGCTTCGCCGTTTCGCCCGGCGGTGTTCCCGACACAGGCGTTCGAAAATTGCCGGAGCAAACGGCGTGTTTAAAATCTTCGAGAGTGACAAAGCGGTCGGCGGGATTTTCCGCGATAGCGCGCAAGATGCAGCGGTGCCAATGCAGCCACTGTTCGCGCAGTTCAGGAGCAACGCCTTCCTGCCACTTTTCGGGGAAACGATAGGCGGCGCGCCCGATGGTATCGGGCAAATTTCCCGTTATTAGGGAATAAAGCGTCGTCGCCAAGCCGTAGGCATCCGGGTTGCCGCCGCTACCGGCAAACCACGAGGGCGCGCTATAAAGCGGCGTTCCGATGCGGGAAAGCGAGCGGCGGTCGGCGGCGAGAAGGCCGAAATCGGCAAGTTTGGCCTTTCCGCCGAAGAAAAGAATATTGGCGGGCTTGATGTCCCGGTGAAGCAGGCCGCCTTCTCCGAGAGCGATTGCGGCATCAAAAACCGGCTCGATAAAATTTAAAATTTCCTCACGGGAAAACCACGGATCACGGGGCGATGCCACGCGGCGGTCGATGAGTTTCTGGAGTGAGGCTTCCTGCCAGCGAAAGTCCTCCGGCGCGAACAGCTCTCTTCCCGGCAGAACGTCGGCAAGCGGCATCACATAGAAAATTGCATCCCCGATATCGCCCCAATCCGTGATTTGCACCCAATTGCGCTTATCGGGAAAACGGACATATCTTTCCAACGCTTCGCGTTCGCGGCGGGCTTGCGCGGTCTGAATATATTTGAGAGCCACGAAGCCGTCCGCTCCGTCCTTCCGCGCCAAATAAACGGTGCCGAAACCGCCGGCCCCGATTTTACGAAGCATCCGGTAGCCGGGAACCTGAGGGAATTCAGCACTCATCACAAAACGCCGGAAACCGAATTATCTCGGTGATTTTTTAAGCTGCTTTTTGGGCGCCGGCTTCCCGTAAGCAAGGACACGCTTCCCGTCCCAGCCGACGGCCTCAACACGCGTCGCGCCTTCCGGATAAATGACCAACGTCGAAGAATTGTCCTTGGAATCCAAACCGCTCATCGAAACGCGCACCAATTTGTCGCCCGCGTAAGTTTCAAAAGCGACAACGTTTTTCCACTTTTTATGCGAGAAAGTCAGGCGCTTACCGTCATTGCTTTCTTCGACGCCCGCGCCCTTGCTGCCTTTGAGCGGCGCGCCGGTTTTGAAAATTTCCGCATTCGTTGCCGTAATGTAATAAATAACCGGGCTGGCGGGAGCCGGGTATTTTTCGCCGTACTTCTTGAGTTTCGCGCAATCGGCCGCCGTAATCGTGAGCCGTCCGCGCACGTAGTCGTCGAGCTCCTTGTCGATCGGCTTGAGCATCCCGACGGCCTCGAAGAAAGGCATCAGGTTCTGCTTGGCAACGTCACAGGCTTTTTTCATAAAGGCGCACTGCATCGCGCCGTTGTCCGCTTTCCCGTCCTTTGTCTTCGGCACCTCATCCTTGCGGGCCATTTCGAAAATCTGCGGGTAAAAATCTTTCGGCCCGCGTTCGGCGGCGTTCATGTAGAGCTGCAATTGCCACATCGGGGCAACTTTCACGAAGTGATCGCCGCCGTTTTCGTAATTTTCCATCTTGTCGGGGCCTTTTTGGCAGAGCCACTGTTCGCCGTGAACCAAGGCGGAATTCAGGAAGCAATTGAAGCGCCCGCCGATGAAATTGCCGTCACCGTCGCGGGACGGGCAGCGTTCGTGTTCCAGACGCATGGACTGCGGGTTCAGCTTAAAATTCGCCCAGCAGGAATAAATATTGTTCGTCACCTCCGTCGTACACACCCACATCATCAGCGGGCGCGTTTGGTTGACGTGACCGAATTCGTGCGAAATTCCCCAGGCCTGATCGTAAACTTTCGCCGGATCGGCAATACCGTCCATCGTGTTGTCGTGAAACGCCGCGCCCATGCCGTCGGCGTGCATAAAACCCGTCCACATCGTGCGCCCGAGCATGTGATTCGGACGGCGGCGCTTAAACTGCGTCAGCCCCATGATATCTTCCTGCTGGCAACGGATGATTTCATCGTAAGCGTTGATGAGTTCCAGGCCGTTTTCCGGACAGACCTTTTTCATCGTTTCCGCGCAATAAATCAGGTGAACGCGCTTACCGACGATGTCGATGCAATCGCCCTGCACATTTTCGAGCAACTTCGCCCAGTCTTCGTTCGTACTCTTTGCCCCGTTCGTAAAAACGCCGTTGGCGTGCCCGGTCGCGACATTAATCGAAACGGGTTCCGCGTTCAGATTTTCCGAATAATACTGAATATAACTCTGGCCGTTGATTTCGACGGGAATCACGTTCACGCCCTTTTCAAGCGGATAAACGCGCTCCGCCCCGTAACCCTCGCGGTCAAAGCAATGCACTTTTAGCGAAATAGTCTCGCCTTTCGGAATCGGGCCGACAAAAAGGACCGCCGTCTCACCCTTCCGGAAATAAACTCCCGTCGGGTTTTCGTAGCGGCTGTAAAAGCTCGTACGCAACTCCCGGGCAAGCTCGTCCACGGGATAGTACGGCCGGTACTTCCGCGTCCGGCGGTGAATCCTGTCCTGATAATCACCCTTGAGCATCCGCGTCGCCATATCCCGCAGAACGGGATTTTTGAGGCGCTTCACCTGATCGGCCTTCACGCCCTTCTTCAGTTTGTGGCAGAATTCGTCCGTAAACACCGCACGCATTTCCGCCGCCTGAAAATCGCTTTTTTTGACGCCGGAAAAATCTGCGGAGCCGGATGCCCACCCCACGCAACTCAGCAAGACCCAAGCACAAGCCCACAGGAAACGCTTCATGCCCGCTTTCTCCCTTTTCGTTGTTCGCAATTAAGCCTTAAAGGCGAGGATTTCCTCCGGCGTGACGGTCGCCGTTCCGAACTTGCCGACGACGATGCCCGCCGCCGTGTTCGCGAAATGCGCGGCCTCCTCAAGCGGAGTTCCCGCCGCCAGAGCCAGAGTCAGCGAGGCGATTACGGTGTCGCCGGCGCCCGAGACATCGAAGACTTCCCGCGCGAAGGTCGGAATACACTTGCAGATTTTGCCCTCGCGGGAGAGCAGCATACCGTCCGCGCCCAAGGTGATGACGAGCTCCTTCGGGCGATGCTTTTCCCAGATGCGCCTGCAAATTTCCTCGGCGGGAAACTCGTCCGGACGCAACTCGTTCTGCAGGTCCGCCAACTCGATGGCCTCGCTCTTGTTCGGCGTAATCAGGCCGACGTTTTTAAACGGCAGGCGGCGGCGCGGCTTCGGGTCGAGCGAAACAAGCTTTCCGCCTTCCTCGGCGGACGCCAGAATCTGCGTGAGAATATCCAAATCGATGGCCCCCTTCGCGTAATCGGAAACGATAATCGCATCCGCACGGCGAATTTCCTCAAAAAGTTTTTCGCGGACAGCCGCATCGCAGAGCGCATAATGCTCCGGCGTCTGCTCGCGGTCGATGCGGCAAAGCTGCTGGTTGCGGACAACGACGCGCGATTTGATAATCGTCGAAAGCCCCTCGCGGCAAAACGCCTCCGGATAGTCGATAGAAGCCGCCCCGAGAATCGAACGGAGCTTGCCGCCCGCTTCGTCATTGCCGCAAAGCCCGCAAAGCGATGCCTGCGCGCCGAGCGAACGGATATTCAGCGCAACGTTCGCCGCACCGCCCGTCACGTAGCGGTCCTTGGCAACATGCACCACGGGCACCGGAGCCTCGGGGGAAATACGCGTCGCATCGCCGTGAACATAGTGGTCGAGCATCACGTCGCCGACGACCAAAACACGAACTTGGGATATTTTTTCAAGCAAGCTTCTCATCGGCGGGAATTTTGACAAAAACCCCGACCTAAAGGCAAAAACATTCTACGCAAAAAGCGCCCTCCCCGGCCGGCATTTATTTCCGCTTGCGGGAACACGCGTAAAAAAGGAAACTCAGTCTCAACATGGCGAACGATACAGCAGCAACACCGATGATGAAGCAGTACTGGGCTTTTCGGGAAAAACTCCCCGCAAACACCCTGCTGTTTTTCCGTTGCGGCGACTTCTATGAAATGTTCGGCGAAGACGCCGAGCGCGGCGCCGAAATCCTCGGGATTACCCTGACGAAACGCGGCGGCGCGGCCCTCGCCGGCGTACCCTATCACGCGCTGAGCAATTACCTCGCCAAAGCCCTGAAAGCCGGCGTGAAAATCGCCATTTGCGAGCAAACCGAAACGCCGCAGGCCGGCAAACTCGTCCCGCGCGCCATCATCCGCATCGTCACCGCCGGAACGAATTTCGACGAAACCCAGCTCGACGCCAAAAGCAATAATTACATCCTCGCCGTCGATGAAAACAAACGCGGGCTTCACGCCGCCTGGATCGATGCGACGACCGGCGATTTTTACATCGCCACGTCCCGCGAACCGCAGAAGCTGGTCGCCACCTTGCAGGCCATTCGCCCGAGCGAAATTCTCATCCCGGAATCCTGGCAACAGGGACACGCCCCCGATTACTTAGAGCCGATTATCGAATGGAATCTGATTACCCGGATGCCGGATTGGAAATTCGACGCCGAAAGCGGCCGCCGAGCGGTACAAAAAGCGCTGAACGTCAACAGCCTCGACGGCTTCGGCGTCGCGGAAGGCCATCCGGCCCTCGGCCCGGCGGGCGCACTTTTGGCCTACCTGACGGAGACGCTCTGCGAATCGCCCTCCTTTTTACGAAAAATTTCGGAACTGCGTAGCGACGAGACCCTGCTGATCGACGCCGCTTCGACGCGCAATCTGGAACTCTTTAAGTCCGCTGCGGGCACCCGCGAAGGTTCGCTCCTTGCGGCGATCGACTACACGCACACCGCCGCGGGCGCGCGCCTGCTCGAACAGTGGCTCGCCGCACCGCCGCGCAAAGTCGAAGTCGCCCGGGAACGCCAGGAGGGCGTCGCCGCCTTCTTCGACCACCCGTCGAGCGCCGAACGCGTCCGCACCGCCTTGGCTTACGTCAAGGACATCGCCCGCATTTTGGGACGCCTGCAAAACCATATGCGTACGCCTCGGGAACTCGGCGCCATCCGCGAAACGCTCCGCCGTATCCCCGAAATTAAGCAAGAACTCGCCTACCTCGGTTCGCCCGTCATCGATGCGCTCGCCGCCAGGATTTCCGAGCACACCCAACTGCGCGAACTGCTGGAATCCGCCCTCGAAGAAGAATTGCCGAGCAGCATCGAAGGCGCCATCCGCAGCGGCTACAATGCCCGCCTCGACGAACTGCGCGACATCCGCACGAACAGCAAAACCTGGCTCGCCGAATACGAAGCCGGCCTGCAGGAAAGTACGCAAATCAAAAACCTGCGGGTCCGCTACAACAACGCCTTCGGCTACTACATCGAAGTTTCCAAATCCAACACCTCCCGCGTCCCCGAGGCATTCATCCGCCGCCAGACCCTCGTCAACGCCGAACGCTACACAACCGCCGAACTCCGCAAAAAGGAAAGCGAAATCCTCCACGCCGACGAACTGGTGACCACGCAGGAAGCGGATCTGTACGCCGAACTCGTCGCCGCAACGCTCGCACAATCCGATTCGCTCTTGGAAAGTGCCGCCGCCCTGTCGCAAATCGACGTCCTCGCCGGCTGGGCCCAACTCGCGCAAGTTTGGGATTATTGCCGCCCCGTCGTTGACGATTCCGACATCCTCGAAATTTCCCTCGGCCGCCACCCCGTCGTCGAACAAATGCTCCACCGCCCGGGCGTCTCACAGCATTTCGTCCCGAACGATACCGCACTTCAGGCCTCGGACACGCAAATTAATCTGATTACCGGCCCCAACATGGCAGGTAAATCGACCTATATCCGCCAAGTCGCCCTCATCGCCCTGCTCGCCCAAATCGGTTGCTGGGTTCCCGCAAAGGCCGCACACGTCGGTCTCGCCGACCGCATTTTCTGCCGTGTCGGCGCCTCCGACGAACTCGCCCGCGGCAACTCGACGTTCATGGTCGAAATGAACGAAACCGCCAATATTTTAAATAACGCGAGCCCCAAAAGCATCGTCATTCTCGACGAAATCGGGCGCGGCACCTCGACCTACGACGGGCTTTCCATCGCCTGGGCCGTCGCCGAATACCTTCACGGGAACGGTCCCGCCGGACCGCGCACCCTCTTCGCAACGCACTACCACGAGCTGACGCGCATCGCCGACACGCTCCCGCGACTCAAAAATTTCTGCGTCGCCGTCAAAGAATGGAACGACGAAATTATCTTCGTCCGCCAGGTCATCCCCGGTGCCGCCGACCGTTCCTACGGGATTCATGTGGCACGGCTTGCCGGCCTTCCCGAAAGCGTCGTCTCCCGCGCCAACGAAATTCTTTCCGACCTCGAAGGAGCCTCGATTTCGCTGAAAAACCCGCATCCGCCGAAAAACGTCTCTACGATTTCGGAGGAAAGCACGCCCGCCGCAACCCTCGCCGAAGAACCGGCCAAGAGACCGGCCAAACCGCGTGCCGGCAAAGCGAAAATCCGCGATGCCGCCGCCGAGGCGCGCCCGCCGGTCCCGCCGCGCGAAGACCGCCAACTCTCGCTGTTTTAAGCCCGAGCGCCGTTTTCGGGGCAAAGCTTCGTACCGCCGCGAAAACACGTTTTACAAATCGGCGGCGAGGCTTAGAATGAACCCCGCAAATTTATGACTCGTTTGATGAAATTTTTCCCCTGCATCGCGGCGTTGCTGATGGCGACGCCCGCCGCTTCCGCCGCAACGGAAGCCGCAGAAAAACTCTTTGAAATCCCGCTTTGGGACGGGTTTTCGCTACCGATTACGAATAGTATCGTCACGGCTTGGATCGTAGGAATTCTGCTTGTCGTACTGATCCGCCTCGCCTGCGGGAATCCGAAACTGATTCCCTCGAAAGGGCAGTATGCCATCGAAACCGTCATCGGAATGTTCAAAGATATTTTGGAGCCGATCCTCGGGAAAAAAGCTTTTCCGGCGGCGTTCCCGCTGCTGATTTGCCTCTTCTTCTTTATCCTCGCACAGAATTGGGCAGGGCTGATTCCGGGCGTCGGAACGATCGGCTGGCACGAAACCGCAGTCGCCGCCGACGGCACGACGACGGAGCATTTCCGTCCGCTGTTCCGTGCACTCGGTGCGGACATGAACGGCACGCTCGGGCTGGCGCTCGTCTCTTTCGGCGCATGGGCAATTTTAATTTTCAAGTACGCGGGACCGAAAGCCGTGTTTTTTGACTGGTTCGGGAACAAGGCGGACAAGCGTGACGTTCCCGCCGCCGTTTACTATTTCCTCTCGCTCGTGTTTTTCGCGGTCGGCTTTATCGAAATTATCTCGATTGTCTTCCGCCCGGTCTCGCTTTCGTTCCGTCTCTTCGGAAACGTTTTCGGCGGTGAAACGCTGATGCACTCCACCGGCTACTTTACGGCATTCTATTTCCTGGAAATCCTCGTCGGCGTCGTCCAAGCCCTGGTGTTCACCCTGCTTTCGGCGGTTTACATCGGCCTGATTACGAACCACGACGACAGCCACGAGCACGAAGAAGTTAAAGCTGAAAACGGATAAGAGCCCTATCAGTTATCAACCATCACTTTCGTCTTATTTTAATCCCTTTTTCCGCGCGGGAGGATGCCAAGAGTGTCCACGCCGGAATCCGCAATAACAATACAAATCAAAGGTACAATAACATGATTACAACACTCCTCGCACAAGCGGCTGCAGCCGTTGACGGAAGCCTCCACATTGCACTCGGTTGCGCTGCGGCAGCTATCGGCGTCGGATGGGTCGGCAGCAAGGCTGTCGAAGCCGTCGGTCGCAATCCGGGCGCGTTCGGGAAGATTCTCGTTCTCGCGATTCTCGGCATGGCTCTTGCCGAAGCTATCGCGTTCTACGTGCTCTTCCTGGCATAAGAAAGTTAGCGAATAATGAATAGGAAACAATGAATTATTCGTTATTCCCTATTCATTATTCGCTACCCCCACCGGTTATTTATCCAAATTTTCCCCAACGTAAAAAATGTTTGCTCAAATCCTTGCCAGTGCTGCCGTTGAAGGCGGAAACAAATTCACTCAGGTGACGACGAAATTCGGCATCGAAGCCGGTCCGCTCGTCGTTCAAATCGTCAGCTTCGCCGTGCTCGCGCTCGTCGTGTGGTACTTCGGATTTCGTCCGCTGATGAAAACCATCGCGGAGCGTCAGACAAAAATCGCGGAAGGCTTGCAGTTTTCCGAGGACATGAAGGCGAAGCTCGCGCAGTCCGAAGCCGACTACAAAGCGAAAATGCAACAAGCCGCCGTGGATGCCGCCGCCGTCATCGAAGCCGCCCGCAAGTCCGCCAAGGAAACCGTCGAAAAGGCCGCACAGGACGCCATCGCCCGTGCCGAAGAAACCGAAAAGCGCGCAACGGAAAATATCGCGCGGGAACGCGAAAAAATGCTCGCCGAACTAAAGGGCGAAGTAGCCGCACTCGTCGTCGAAACGACGTCGAAGCTCCTCGCACGCGATCTTCCCGCCGCGGAAAAATCCCGCCTCTCGGAAGCAGCCGCGAAAGAGATTAAAGGTTAAGGATTAGAGCTTGAGGAGAAAGCGATGATGAACGGAGGGTATATTTGTCCGAAATGCGGTTGCACGTCGTTTGAGCACGATACGGTCCAGACGACGGGCGGCAACTTTTCCAAGATATTCGACGTGCAAAATAAGAAATTCACCGCCGTCTCCTGCACGCAATGCGGCTATACCGAGTTTTATAAACAGAAATCTTCGCTGGCTTGGAACATCGTGGATTTTCTGATGCGAAGAAAATAATGCGTGAAACGGGAACAATCCACGGTTCTTCTAAAAAATAAATTTTCAAAACGAAATGGCCAAGAAAGATAAAAATTTGCAGAAAGTAACGGCGCGGCTCACGGAGCTCTCGCGCGGGGAAAACGGGCAAATTGATGCCGCGCGGGTCAAAGCCGTGCTCGCGGAACTCCCCAAAGCGTTTTCGGCGGCGCAGTTGCGTCCGATGCTCGAAGCGTTTTAC
Organism: Candidatus Spyradenecus sp.; assembly: GCA_045651325.1. Classification (GTDB taxonomy): domain Bacteria; phylum Verrucomicrobiota; class Verrucomicrobiia; order Opitutales; family UBA953; genus Spyradosoma. The sequence goes on along the minus strand of JAZRSB010000051.1, from coordinate 30,135 downwards.
GCCGCCGTCGCCCGCGAACTGCGTTTCTCCGAAGCGCGTATCGAATACGCGGGAACGCTCGCTACGGGAACGGCAAATGCCGTCGCCGCACATTTTTCCGCGCTCTACAACCGCCCGATTTCTCCCGTCACGACGGAAAATCCTGCACTTCTCGGCGGGCTCCGTGTCCAAGTCGGTGACGACGTTTACGACGCCTCGCTTGCGGGAACGCTCGCCCGCCTCCGCGCCTCCCTCGCTTCCGCGTAAGGGTTTTCAAGAAAACAATGCCCGAAACACCGACAGTTCCGCCGCCGCTCCCGCCAAAGCAATCTTGGTGGAAACGGATGTCTACGTTTACGTTCGGTTTTACGATGGGTGCGTTTACGATGTTTACGCTTTGCGTCGGCGGGTTGGTTGCGTTGGTTGTTTGTGCTTTTGTTGCAGGACGAGTGATGCGCGGCTACGAACCGATGCCGCTTGAAAAAGTTTCGCGGGAAGACTTTGTCGGAACTTGGTTTCTCGCTTCGGTAGAAACGGACGATGGAGTGATTTATCCGGGAACGGATGCGTTTACGTTGAACACAGACGGAACGGCAAACGTCACGGAGCTTGATTTGGCTAAATACAATACGTGGCTCCCGGAACTTCGTGAAGACAACGCCAAGGCGAAAGCAAATAGGTGGAAATTAATCAGCGATTTTCCGGCACACGAAAACGCGATTCTGGAATTTCGCGGCAACGGTAGCGTTTTTGAGATTTTCGTTTCCGACGAATCCGGAGATATTGTCCTCAAAAAATACCTCGGCGACCCCGACGGAAAGCAGTTCATCTGCTGGAGGAAACGCCCGAAACAGGAGACGGAAAAGTGAGAGACGAACAAAACAGAATTTCGGTCGCGGAAAATATTTTGCGGGAACGTGAAGCGAACATGGCCAGGATGCTTTTGATTGCTTCGCTCCCTCATCTTGCCTCCAAAGGAGAAGTTTCGCTTTCTGATTTCTCCTGCCATAAATCCATTTAATAAAACAAAAACTTAAAACTAAATAACAACTATGAGTCAGATTCTTGAAGATATCCGGTCGGCGATTGCCTCGCTCGACGCTAAACCCGAGAAGGCAAACGTCGGTACGATCGTTGAGCTTGCCGACGGCGTGGCGAAAGTGGACGGGCTTTCCAAAACGCAAATGACGGAAATGCTCGCGTTTGAAAACGGGCTCGAAGGCATTGCGTTCAACTTGGAGCAGGACATCGTCGGTGTTGTTGTCATGGGCGACACTTCGACCCTCAAAGAAGGCATGACCTGCAAAACGACGGGCCGCCTGCTCAGCGTTCCCGTGGGCAAGGAATTGCTCGGACGCGTCGTCGATACGCTCGGGAATCCGGTGGACGGCAAAGGTCCGATCAACGCCGCCGAGCGCGCTCCGATTGAAAAAATCGCTCCGGGGATTATGCCGCGCGAACCCGTCAATCAGGCGCTTCAAACCGGCATTATGCCGATCGACGCGATGATTCCGATCGGGCGCGGACAACGCGAGCTCATCATCGGCGACCGCTCGACGGGCAAGACGACGATTGCGACCGACACGATTATCAACCAGGCGCGCATCAATCGCGAAGGCCTGGCGTCGGGCGATCCGAATTTCCGCCCGGTTTACTCGATTTACGTTGCCGTCGGGCAGAAAAATTCCAGCGTGGCGCGTTTGATCGCGACGCTCGAAAAGGCGGGAGCGCTCGAATACTGCGTAATCGTCGTTGCAGGAGCGTCGGAAAATGCCGCAAATCAGATGTATGCACCGTTCGCGGGGGCGGCTATCGGCGAATGGTTTATGGAAAACGGCATGGACGCGCTCGTCGTTTACGACGACTTGTCGAAGCATGCCGCCGCGTATCGCCAAATTTCTTTGATTCTGAAACGTCCTTCCGGGCGCGAAGCTTATCCGGGCGACGTTTTCTACCTGCACTCCCGCCTGCTCGAACGCGCGGCGCGTTTGACGGGAAAAGGCTCGCTTACGGCGCTCCCGATTATCGAAACGCAGGCCGGCGACGTCTCCGCATACATTCCGACCAACGTTATTTCGATTACGGACGGACAAATCTTCCTGCAAACGGACCTGTTCAACCAAGGCGTGCGTCCGGCGATTTCGGTCGGTTTGTCGGTTTCCCGCGTCGGCTCTTCCGCTCAGATTAAGGCGTTTAAGCAAGTCGCCGGTAAGGTTAAGGGCGAGCTCGCACAGTACCGCGAAATGGCGGCGTTCGCACAGTTCGGGAGCGACCTTGACGCGGCGACAAAGACGATTCTCGACAAGGGTGATCGCTTCGTCGAGCTCTTCAAACAAGGCCCCGGCGAGCCGAAGCCCGTCGCCTCGCAAATCGCGTTGATTTGGGCGATGCAGCACGATTTCTTCGCGGACATCCCGCGCGAAAAAACGCTTGCCGCCTCGCTTTCGCTTCAGGAATTCCTCGAAACCTCCGCGAAGGATGTTCTCACGGAAATCCGCACCAAAGCGAAACTCGACGACGAGCTCGAAGGCAAGATCAAAGCCGCCTGCTCGCAGTGGAAAGCCGCGTACGCGGGATAAAAGCTTAGAGTTTAATGCTTAAAGCTTAAAGAGAGTTTGAAGGTGGAGACTCCCGACACATTTTTCTCGTTTCAAAAGTTGCTCGTGTGGCAGAAGTCGCGCGAGCTGGTGAAACGTGTTTACTCTGTGTTGGAATCGTTCCCGCAAGCGGAGCGCTTTTCGCTTGCGGATCAATTGCGGCGATCCGCGATTTCCGTCCCTTCAAACATCGCCGAAGGAAGTGCAAAGGAATCTCCGAAAGACCAAATCCGTTTCATCGAAATTGCCTATGGCTCGTTGATGGAAGTTTTTTGCCAACTTCAATTGGCGGAGGATTTGGGGTACATTTCACGGGAACGCTTTGAGGACTTAGGGGCTCTCACTCAGGAAATTGCACGGATGCTTAGCGGGCTCCGTCGAAACAAACAATCTGTTCAATCTTAATCTGCTTTTTCTTAAAACTTACAACTTCTTTAAGCTTTAAGCATTAAGCTTTAATCTCTTTTTCAAATGGCTAAAGGCTTACGAGAAATTCGAAATCGTATTCGTTCGGTGACGAATACCGGGCAAATCACGCGCGCGATGCAGCTGGTCGCATCGTCGAAAATGCGCCGCGCGCAGGACGCCGCGACTTCCGGTCGCCCGTATGCGATCCTGCTTTCGCGGATTTTGGCGACGGCGTTGCGCGGGCTCGATTTGTCGGGCGATTTTTCGCATCCGCTCATGCAGGAACGCCCCGTAAAAACGCGCGGGATCGTCGTCATCGCGACGGACAAAGGCTTGTGCGGCGGACTCAACTCCAACCTGTTCCGCTTCCTGAACAAAAATGTTCCCGCGGGAACGCCGGCGAAGTTTTTCACCGTCGGGAAAAAGGCGACGCAGTTTGTGGCGCGTTCGAAGCGCGAACTCGTCGCGGATTTTTCCGTGAGCGACCGCGTGAACTTTTCCGAGGTGCGCCCGATCGGTGAATTTTTGATTAAGGAATACCTCGCGGGAACGATTGATACGATTGAAATCGTTCTCTCGCAGTTCAAAAATACGATTGTGCAGGTGCCGACGATTTCGACGCTCGTCCCGCTTGTAAATTTGGAAGAACGCATGCAGGCACAGTTTGCCGTGCAGGGCAAAAAAGAAGCGTTCAAACTCCTCGAAGACGATCGCGAAATGTCGTTTGCTCCCGACGCGAAAACGATTCTCGAAGGGCTCCCCGCGCTGTTTTTCAAACAAAGTTTGCATCAGGCGATTTTGGAAGCGAAAGCCTCTGAGCAATCCGCACGCATGGTCGCGATGAAGGCCGCGACGGACAACGCGAAAAACCTCGTCGAATCCCTTTCGCTCGAATACAACAAGGCGCGCCAAGCCGCCATCACCAACGAAATCAACGAACTCGCCGCCTCGAATGCAGGGTGATGAAAGTTGAGTGATTAATGCTTAAAGCTTAAAGGGATGAGCGAGGATTCGTCGTTTTTATAAACAGGACAAAACAAAAAATTTATGAACAAAGGAACAGTTACTCAGATTATCGGCGCGGTTGTGGACGCGCAGTTTGACGAAAAAAATATTCCCGCGATTTACAACGCGTTGGAAGTGAATTATGTGCTCAACGGCGCTCCGACGCGTCTCGTGCTCGAAGTCCAACAGCACCTCGGCGCGGGTGTCGTGCGTGCGGTCGCGATGAGCACGACGGACGGACTCGTGCGCGGCATGGAAGCTGTCGATACGGGCGCGCCCATTCAGGCACCCGTCGGAGAAGGCGTGCTCGGGCGTATTTTCAATGTCACCGGCGATCCCGTGGACGGCAAAGGCGACGTGAATTTCACGAAAAAATACCCGATTCACCGTAATCCTCCGCCGCTCGTCGAACAAAGCACGGGCGCAGAACTCCTCGAAACGGGGATCAAGGTCATCGACCTGATTTGTCCGTTCGTCAAGGGCGGGAAAGTCGGCGCGTTCGGCGGCGCCGGCGTCGGAAAAACCGTTCTCATCATGGAGCTCATCAACAATATCGCGAAGGCGCACGGCGGTTACTCCGTGTTCGCGGGGGTCGGCGAACGTTCCCGCGAAGGCAACGACCTTTACCGCGAAATGTGCGAGTCCGGCGTTATCGACACGAATGACATTTCGAAATCGAAGGTCGCACTCGTTTACGGCCAGATGAACGAACCGCCGGGAGCCCGTATGCGCGTCGCGCTGACCGCACTTGCCATGACGGAATATTTCCGCGACGAAAAAGGGCAGGACGTGCTTTTGTTCATCGACAACATTTTCCGTTTCTCTCAGGCAGGCTCGGAAGTTTCCGCATTGCTCGGTCGTTCGTCGTCCGCCGTCGGTTATCAACCGACACTCGCAACCGAAATGGGCAACTTGCAGGAACGTATTACTTCGACGAAAAAAGGCTCCATCACCTCGTTCCAGGCTGTTTACGTTCCCGCGGACGACTTGACCGACCCCGCTCCCGCGAACACCTTCGCACACTTGGATTCGACGATCGTGCTCGACCGAAAAATCGCCGAGCTCGCGATTTATCCGGCGGTCGATCCGCTCGCTTCGACTTCGCAGGCGCTCACGCCGCAAATCGTCGGCGAAGATCACTTCCGCGTCGCCCGCGCCGTCCAAGCCGTTTTGCAAAAATACAAAGATTTGCAGGACATCATCGCGATTCTCGGGATGGACGAACTTTCCGACGAAGACAAGCTCACCGTTTCCCGTGCGCGTAAGATTCAGAAGTTCCTTTCCCAGCCGTTCCACGTCGCGGAACAGTTTACGGGCATGAACGGCGCGTACTGTTCTATCGCCGACACCGTGCGCTCGCTCGACACCATCCTCAAGGGCGAAGTGGACGACATCGCCGAACAGCATTTCTACATGAAAGGATCCATCGACGAAGTGATTGCATCAGCGAAAGGCTGATGCAATCACTTCGTCGCAAGTAAAAGCTGTTAACTCTTAACTATTAAGTCTGATGAGCTTGTTAAGAGAAAGGACAACGAATTTTGCTATTCGGGCCGTAAAACTTTATCGTTTTCTTCGGGAAAAGAAGCACGAAACGGTTTTGTCCAAACAGTGTTTACGCAGTGCGACGAGTATTGGTGCAAATGTTCGGGAAGCATGGAATGCACAGGGGACAAAGGATTTTGCTCTGAAACTGAATATAGCGCTTAAGGAAGCAAATGAAACACAATATTGGTTGGAATTGCTTTATCATGGCGGGATTATGACAGATGCACAGTTTAATTCCATTTACCCGGAAGCATGTGAGATAGCGAAGCTTTTAAACGCATCTTTGAAAACCGTACGCCGAAAAATTGAGTCTGAAAAAAGCTCAAAGAAACCTAACAAATAAAAGTTAAGAGTTAATAGTTATGCTGACATTTGAAATTATCACTCCTACGGGCATCGTCTATCAGGCGGAAAACGTGAGTTCCGTGACGCTTCCGACGACGTCGGGCGAACTCGGGATTCTTCCCGGACACATTCCGCTGACGGCGGAGATTGAACCGGGAGAAATTGATGTCGAAACCTCTGCGGGAACGACAAAGCTCGCGGTCGACAAAGGCTACGCGCGCGTCCTCGCCGACCGAGTGAGTGTGCTCGCCGAAGCCGCCATCGACGTCAAAGCGATTGATCTTTCTGCCGTGGAAGACGCGCAGCGCCGTGCTGAAGCCGCCCTTGAAGCGGCTCGCCACCAGAAGGAAATCGATCCCGCCGAGCTCGAACGCCTCGAGGCCGTTGCCCGCTTCGCTATCGCGCAAAAACTCGCTAAAACGAAGCACTAAAGCGCCGCTTGGGGTCCTTTCGTCCCCAAAGCGTAAGCCCCAACGCGACAATAAAAAAACGCCCCACTAGGTTTCCCCGGTGAGGCGTTTTATTTAAGCTAAATTAAAGCTTAGCGGCGGCGACGGCGCGTACCGACAAGTGTCAAAGCACCCAAGCCTGCGAGCAAGCCGAAGGTGGACGGTTCGGGGATTGCAGTTCCCGTAATGACGACGTTTTTGTAGGTGACACTGCGTGGTGCCTTGTATACGGGTTCTCCAGACAACCCTGAACCATAACCATCAGACCCACAATTTGACAAAAGAACGAGATCCTTCATTTCCACGTCTTTCGTATCATACACACACGATACCCCTCCAACAGAAATCGTTAAGCTGTTCTTTGCCACCTCATGGGTCACCTTTACGCTTACGGGGTTCTCCAGAAGCGACTCAACCGTCAGATTAGTATCAAGAACCTTTTCTGTGGCTTTGCCTCCATTGAATTTCGTTACAATATCACCATCCGTCATACCAACCCAATGATCAACAGTACCATATCTTAGAAAAATTTGAAATGTACCGTAAAAATCCGCCGAAAAAGCGTTTGGTTGAAAAGTAAGAATAGCCATACCCCACTCATTTCTAGTCTCGTTCACACCCTCCGCAGTCAAATCCCCCGTGGAAAATTCGAAAGAAATCGACCAATCTTTACTACCATCAATCGCCTCCGGAAGAACATATCCATAGGATTCACCAGTCATAAGTAGACCCGCCAAATCTCCAATTTCCCACGTCTCCGCGTTTACGAAAATGCTTCCTGCGGCGAGGAGCGTAGCACTCGCAATGTATCTTTTCATTAGTGTTCTAAGTTAGATTTTAATTTAAATGGTCCATTCTACCCCCCCTCAAAAGTTGTCAAGGCGCTTCCAGGGATAAATCTTAGAGACTGTTTTGTGCGATTACGGGGCGACTTAAATCAGAACCCTTAATCTCTGCTCTAAAGAGAACAAAGAGTATCGCACTACAGCGAAAATAGTATCGAATAAGAGCAGTCTTGGCACAGTTCTTTGCGCCTATAGCATGAAAGACTGTAAATATAGAGTGGATTAAACAGGAGAGATTTTAACGAAGCCTGATAAACATGGTGCACCGAAAGAAAGTTTTTTGCATGGGGTAGTAAACGTTCTCACTCTCTGTCGCTCTCAGAAAAAACATTCATCCCTGTAAGGAAGAAGACAGGCTCTTTATCCTTTTACGGTGAAAAATGGTGCTCTATCCCGCTTAGGTAAAAAGAATTCGTTCAAAAACTCCACCAACTCACCACCTTGCGAAAAAAGAAAAGGCACCTTGCCATGTTTTGCGCTACCTTTACGCAAACACGAGAGAAATTCTTACCAAGTGGAGAAATTTTGCTCCACCCCATTTTCTATTAAAATCCGGCTTCCGGTTTTATGCTCCTCTAAAGCCGATTTTGATAATAAGTAAGCGGAATAGATGGCGCTTTGGCGTGGTGGAGAAAAAGTGGAAAAACTTCTGCAAGAAACAGGCGTTTTCGGACGCTTTCTGGCGACCTTGAGAGAAGTTTAAAAGACACGAAAAAGCCCGCAATCCCTTTGTTTATGCGGATTTGCGGGCTTTTGAAATTGGGTGCAGGGTTAGGATTTGAACCTAAGACCTTCAGGTTATGAGCCTGACGAGCTACCGAGCTGCTCCACCCTGCAATAAAATGAAAGAGCCCTTATTAAGGACTTTTTCCGTTTTTAATGCAAGCACTTTTTTATTTTCTAAAAAAATTGAATCCTTTCCCGCATTTTGCAGAATACGGCTATGCGAATCGGAAAATATTGGCAACTCGGGAGATTTACAAATCCGACCCCTCCTCACAAAGAATTTTGTTGCTGGGGTGTTTCCAATCTCAGCAATGAAGACGCCCTATGCGATGCGCGAAAGCGAGCCGATCGCATTATCCGAAAAATGCAGGGCGCCCCGGCGCACGACCATTACGAAGCCGACATCATCGAAGAGCTTGTCGAAAAAATTTCTGAGCGGAGCATCGTCACCCGCAACCGCTACGGCGCACGCGTTTTAAATACGTGCGATGTCGCGATTCTGGACGTCGATGTGTTTCAACAATCGCTTTCCTCGCTCATTGCCAATTGCTTCAAGCGCATTTTCGGGAAGAAAATCCCCATCGTACAAACGCCCAAGGAAACAACGTTGTTGCATATCGACTCCGTTCTAAGCGCGCAAACTCTCGACGCGCGTGTTTACGAAACGCGAGCGGGCTTTCGTGTCATCCTGAACACGTCGCATTTGGATCCTGCGAGCGATGCATTCCTTGCATTTTCCCGCGGGCTTCGCGCCGACCCGCTTTACGCCTCGCTTTGCAGGCGCCAGCGCTGTTTCCGCGCGCGCCTGACGCCCAAGCCGTATCGCATGCGCATTCCCGTCTGCCGCTACACTTGGCCGCAAACGGAAGACACTTATCGTAAAAATCAAGCATGGGTCGAAGGCTACGAAGCACGATCCCGCGATTTTTCCGTCTGCAGGCTCGTTAAAACTTACGGCAACGACTTTTCGGGAAGCGCAATTATCCGTTTTCACGACGAGCTCACCTGCACCGGCAAAAAACTTGCCTAAGCAAAGCCGTAAGCAACAAACAAAAAGCGGCTTGCGTCGTTTTAATCCGCAAGCCGCAATTCGCCCGATGAATTGAATTTACACGCGTTCCATGAGCGGAACGAAGTGGCGTTCGTTTTCGCCGATATAGACCTGACGCGGGCGATAAATTTTTCCTCCCGGGCGTTCCGCCATTTCCTTCCACTGGGCAATCCAGCCGGGCATACGCCCCATCGCGAAGATGACGGGGAACATGTTCACGGGGATGCCGAGTGCGCGCAGGATAATGCCGCTATAGAAGTCCACGTTCGGATAGAGGTTGCGTGACTTGAAGTACTCGTCATTGAGCGCGATATCCTCGAGGCGGTGAGCGATTTTCAGAAGCGGATCGTCCGTTCCGAGGGCGTCAAAAATCTTCATGCATTGCTTGTGGAGAATTTTTGCGCGCGGGTCGTAATTTTTATAGACGCGGTGGCCGAAGCCCATGAGGCGGACTTCGCCGGACTTGGCGCGTTGGACGAACTTGGAGCCGTCGTCCCCGCAGGCGCTGATTTCGGTAAGCATTTCGATGACGGCCTGATTGGCGCCGCCGTGCATGGGCCCCCAGAGTGCGCAGACGCCGGCGGAGACGGAAGCAAAGAGATTGGCGCCGCCGGAGCCGACCATGCGCACCGTTGAGGTGGAGCAATTCTGTTCGTGGTCAATGTGCAAAAGCAACAGGGTGTCGAGGGCTTTTGCGACGTCCGGGTGAATCGGCGAATCTTCTCCCGGGTAGGAGAACATCATGTGCAGGAAGTTTTCGCAGTAGCTGTATCCGCGTTTGGGGTAGGTCACGGGGAGGCCGTTGCGGTAGCGGTAGCCCATCGCGGCGAGTGCGCGCACCTTGGAAATGAGCACGGTGGTCGTGCGGTCGAAGTTTTCCAAGTCCTGTTTGCGGTTGTTGGAGGACAGCTCGGGGTAGTAACAGCCGAGGGCATTGAGCATCGCGGAGAGGCCGGCCATGGGATGAGCGGTCATCGGGAAGCCGGCCACCATGGTTCTCAGGGCTTCGTGAATCCCGGCGTTCAAGAGAATGCTGTTACGGAAATCTTCGAGTTGGCGCGCGGTGGGCAATTCGCCGTAAATGACGAGGTAGGCGCTTTCGATAAAGTTGGAGCGCTCGGCCAATTCCTCAATCGGATAGCCGCGGTAGCGCAAAATGCCTTTTTCTCCGTCGATAAACGTGATTGCGCTCTCGCAGGAGCCGGTATTTCCGTAGCCTTCGTCGTAAGTGATAAAGCCGGTCTCCGCACGCAGTTTCCGGATGTCAACCGCGTGTTCGCCTTCCGTACCGACAATGACCGGAGCAATATACCCGCGATTTCCGAAAGTAACCTTAATCTCTGATTTATTCACCATTGCTTATTCTCTGCGAGTATTTCCTATTTCCGCCGTTTTTTAAATGATTTTTTTCCGCAAGCGGCCGCAAAAATAAACGTCGAAAATGTCGAAATAAAAAACCATGATAAGTTCCACGATGAATCACCGAAAAAAGTCTTCTTTTTGCGCCAAGCTGTTTAAGGCTTTTCGCGTGATTTTAGTGGCTCTCTTCGGCGTGCAGGCGGCGCTGCTCTATTTGGCGCAACGGAGCGTCGAGTTGCCGGAGTTCGTCTGTAACTGGGCGGCGGAGAAATTGGCGCCGGAAGGCACGCGCCTCAAAATCGGCGGCGGCAGCCTGAAGCATCTCGCCTTCCTCGAACTCCGGGACATCTCGCTCGCCCACGCCAGCAGTAACGCCCCCACGCTCACCCTGCACACGGCCGGCGCATATTTCAACTGGAAGAACATCGTCAACCCCAACAAAAACGTACAGACTTTCTTTTTTGACGGGATTGAACTGTGTTGCCCCGCAAGCCTCTCGCAAACGGGAAAACCGGAAATCGTACTCGCCGACGGGCGCATCAACGCCGCCTATTCCTTCGGGGAAATTTACCTGAAAGACGCCGTCGCACGCGTCGGCGACATCCCGCTATACGCCGCCGGCAGCCTCAACCTTTCTCTCTTGGACGCCCCGCAGGCCGACAACGGCGAGGCCGATGCTCCGTCCGGCGAAACTCCTCCGCCGCCCGCCCCGGCAAAGCGGGACGGTGCCCTCACCCCGCTCTTCAAATTCGCGGGCACGCTCTCCGGGCTCAAACACAAGCTCACCGCATTCGGCACTCTCAAAAACTGCTCGCTGCAAACCCTGATCGAAGCCGATGAAGACGACCGCCTGACTGCGCAAATCGACTTTTTGTGCGGCGATCTGAAAGTAACCGTCCCGGACATCGCACTAAACGAAGTACACGTGCACGGCATTCTGGTCTTCGATCCGCTCACCCGAAAAACAGCTTTCGCGACTCCCCTGCGCGCCTCGGCAAGAACGCTCGGCGCCGCAGTCGAAACGTCGTCCCTCTTTGACGCCTGGCACTTTACGGCAGAAAAACTCGATATGGCCGCCCGCCTTTCGTTCTCGGAAGACTTTGAACTGCAGCCGCAAGCCCTCGCCGTTTCCGCCCTCGGCGTCCGCGCCGACAATTTCCTTCAAGGCAGTTTTCCGATTGCCATGCCGGTTGCAGAGCTCAACGACCTCGACCTCGCCGCCGCCCGCGGAAGCGTAACGCTCAACGCCGCGGCCTTCGGTTCGCTCGCCGCCGCCCGAATCGACTACGACGCCGCAGCGGGCATACGTTTGGCACTCGATACGGAAATCGACTTCCCGCAACTGCTCAAAGTCCCGCAAATCGGCGGAGCCGTCCCCGAAGCAGTCCGCCGCAAACTCGCCCTCAACGGCAAGCTTGAGCTCCGCAGCGACATCGCCGTCACCCCCGATTTTAATTTCGTTCGCGCCGACTATGCGCTGGACACGGAAAATGCGGTCTGGGACGGCGTAAAAATCGCCGCGCTTTGCAGCCGCGGCACCGTCACTCCGGACGCCCTCAACATCCGCCTCGCCCGCGCTTCCGGTGAACGCTACTGCACCCAAGCCCGCATCTTCTTCAACTTCAGCCCCGGCGGCAACTACCGGGTGCAGGTGTTCGGCTCGGCCGCCAATCCGGAAGTCCTCGACGACTATTTCGGCTGGTTCTGGTGGCGCATCTGGAACAATCTTTCCGTTCCCGCAAGCGGTCCGGCACCGCGCATAGACATCGACGTCCACGGCACCCTCGACGAGAATTCCCGCTGGGAGTACATCTACGGCGCCATCGCAGGCGAAAATGCGGTCAGCGGCGGCGTCCTTGTCGACAAGGTCAGCCTCCGTATCGCCGAAGAACCGACAGTCATCTCGGCCTTTGACATGCATTTCCGCTACGGCGACGACCGCGTCACGGGAAGTCTCCAGTGGCACTATGCCCTTGAACCCGAATACCATTTCCGGGACTTCCGCTTCGAGTTTTCCGGATCTATGCCGCCGGCCCCCGTTTTCAAAATCGTCGGCGAAGGCCTGCCCGAAATTTTTGACGGCGTCTTAGAACGCGAGGCTTCGGGAACCGCCCTTGCCCGCGGCTTTATCAGCGGCGACGAATGTTTTTATCCGGACGAGCGCATCCTCGTCGAAGTTGACGTCTCCTCGGCGCCGGGGCCCTTCAGTTTCCTCGGAATCGACGCGGCGGACTTCTCCGGGAAAATCAATTACGACAGCGGCAACGTGCGCATCGCGCCCTTCTCCGCCCGTTGCGACGGCGGCAGCGTCAGCGGCTCCGTCCTCGTCTGCTTCCCGCCCGAAGGCGGTGTTGACGGCACGCAGGTCGCAACAGACCTCACCCTCGAAAACATTCCGCTCACGACACTCACCGCAAGCTTCGAACGTTTCAAGACATTCGGAGAAGAAACGCCCGAAACGCCGGCGACGGAAAGTCCCGCCGAACAAACTCCGAGCCTCTCGAAAGTTTCCGCCCGCTTCAAGGGAACCATTATATTACCCGAGCTCAACAACCTGAACGCGACAGGCACCTTCTCGCTCTACGATCCGGAGCTGTTCAATCTGCGCCTTCTCGGCGGCTTCTCACGCTTCCTGGAAACACTGAAAATCCCGTTCACCTCCTTCGCGTTCACGAACGCGGATGCGGATTTCACCATCGAAAACGGGAAAATTTACCTCCCCGACCTCGAAGTCAGAGGCGAGAGCGGCGAACTCTCCATCCGCCTCAACGCCGACATCACAACGCAGGAACTGCAGGGCGATGCCGTTTTCAAAAACAAACGCTTCACGCAAATTCCCATCCTCGGGAAAGTTATCGATTGGGCTTCGGAAACAACCACGCTCATTCCGATCGACCTTTCGGGGAAATTTGACGATATCAAGTGGACGCCGAAGCCCTTCAGCAATCTCAACCCGAAACGCGAAAACCCCGGCGAAGCGCCGAGCAACCGGCAAGGCAACGCCCGGGAAACGCCGCGTAATTAGAGTTCGCCTATGCTTTTTAAAGACCTGAAAACCGCCTCGTCCCCGCTCGCCGTCCTCGGCGCGGGTGTCAGCGGGAAATCCGTAATGCAATGGGCCGCGGAACAGAAAATCCCCGCCGTGCTTTACGACCGCTCCGGCACGGAAGGCGCGCAGACCGATTTCACGCCGGAGGCCGCCGCAGGGCACGCCGCCGTCGTTTACAGCCCGGGCTTTCCGCCGAACCATCCGTGGTTGAGCGCCGCACGCACGGCAAACCTTCCCTGCCTGACGGAAGCCGATTTCGCCGCCGGCATCCGCCCGGACGCTTTTACCCGCGCCGTCGCCGTCACGGGAACCAACGGAAAGACCACGCTGACGGAATTTCTCGCGTTCGCCCACCGCCGGTCCGGACGCCGTGCAAGCGCTGTCGGCAACAACGGCATCCCCGTAACGACACTGCTCTCGGACACCGCCCCGAAGACGGATTTTCCGATTTGCGAAATCAGTTCGTTTCAGGCGGAATGCCTGCAATGCCTGACCCCGGCGAGTGTGCTGTGGACAAATTTCGACGAAGACCATCTCGACCGCCACGGCTCGGCGGAAAACTATTTTCGGGCGAAGTACCGCCTCATCGAACGCCAAATCGCCGAACGGGCCGACGGCATCTGTATCATCGGCGAATCCGTCGCCGAAGCCGCCCGCCGCTTCGGAATCCGCTTTCCGGAATACACGCAGGTCGCAACGCGCGAAGAAGTCCGGAATAAAATCCCCGAAGGCTGCATTTTCAACAGTTTCCCGCAATCGGAAAACTACGCGATTGCCCGTCGCTACTGGCTTGCCTGCGGCTATCCGCTCGAAGAACTGGAAACGGCGGCTAAACAGTTTGCGCCCAAGGCCCACCGCCTCGCCCGCTACGCCGTCATCGAAACGGCGGGCACGCAAATCGAATTCTGGAACGATTCGAAGGGAACCAATTTTCACGCCGTTTACGCAGCGTTGGCAACCTTCCCGCAACTTCCCGTCTATTGGATCGGCGGCGGCCTCGGGAAAGGCGGCGACCTCGGAGCATTTTGCCGGCGGATCGCCCCCGGAATCCGTAACGCGGCGCTGATCGGCGAAACGGCCCCGGAGCTGGCCGCGCACTTTGCCGCTCTCGGCACTCCCGCACAGCGTTTCGGGACGCTCGCGGAAGCCGTCCGCGCCTCATCGGATGCGGCGGCGGCGGCGAAAAAACCGCGCGCCGTCGTCCTCTTCAGCCCGGGTTTTGCCAGCTTCGACATGTTCAAAAGCTACGCCGACCGCGGGAGAACATTTGAAGCCCTTGTCGATGCCCTGAAACAAAAAGGGTGATTTCGAGGAAAAAGTTTCGACAAACGCAAAAAATAGAGCAAAATTTTCGCAAACTAATTTCAATTTTTTCCTTAAAATCAGAAAGAAAAATAAAGTTAAATGAAAGCCTTAACCATCGTATCCAGCGTTGTCTTCCTGCACGTTTTGGCATTTGTCGTTCTTGTGAACGGTTGTACGCCCCGCGCATTCCGCGGTCAGCATAATCCGCCCCCTGCAAGCGGCGCACCGACCGTCGGTCAATCTCAGGAGGGAGACGACGGAGTACCCGCCGTCGGTCAGTCCGTCACCGAGGTAGAACCGGAACCGGTCGTCCCGACGCAGCCGGAGGAAGTCGAAAAACAGGAACCCGCAGCTGATTCCGAAAGCACGGTTTACGTTGTTAAGAAAAACGATAGCCTCTGGCTCATCGCCAAGAAGCACAAGACGACGGTGAACGCAATTTGCGAGGCAAACGGCATCAAGAAAAACGCCATCCTCCGCGTCGGTATGAAGCTGAAAATTCCCGCCGGAAAGGCGACGGAATCGTCCGCTAAGCCGGCCGGTACCGAAAGCGTAAACGGAACGAACTACACGGTACAAAAGGGCGACGCACTCAGCCTCATTGCCCGCCGCCACGGCGTCACCGTTAAGGCACTCAAGCAGGCGAACAACCTGACGAGCGACAACATCCGCGTCGGCCAAAAGCTGGTCATCCCCGGCAAGGCTGCACCGGCCAAGCAGAAAACGGCTCCCGCGACGGCACCGACTCCGGATCCGGTCGCTCCGAAAACGGAAGAACAACCGGCCGTCAGCGCGGAACCGGAAGTCTCCGCCGAGGAAACGGAAGAACCCGAACTCGGCCTCTCCGAAGAACCGCTCGAATAATTCGGATATATGTCCGAGCCGCTTGGCGAAACACACGATACAAGATTTCCCCGCCTCACGTTTGAAGCGGGGTTAATCTTTTTTATCGCCCTACTACTTTCGGTTATCGGGCTGATTATCCAGACAAGCGCGGGTCAATACCACAACAGCACCGACCCGCTTTACACGGCCTACATGCAGGCGCTCTACCTCATCCCCGCCCTGATTGTCTATTTCGTCGCCTCCCGTATCAATCTTGAGTATTTCCGCAGGTTCGCCTGGTTGGCACTCCTCATAGCCATCGTACTCCTCCTTTCAATCTACATTCCCGGATTCGGGAAATACGTCAACGGCTCCCGCCGCTGGGTTGACCTCGGAATCACCAATCTGCAGGTCAGCGACCCCGCAAAACTGATTCTCGTTTTCGTCCTCGCCCACTACCTCGCCGTGTCCCGGCGCTACTTTCTGCCGACACAATTCAAGTGGTTTAAACGCAGCGGTAACTACCTCTTCCTTCCGACCCGAGAAGCCCTCACGGACCTCTTCCGCGGCTTCACTCTCCCTTGCGGAATTTTCGGCATAATCTGCGCGGGCGTCGCCATCGAGCCGGACCTCGGCACGACGGCACTCTGTGCAACGGTCGGTCTTGCCATGCTCTTTC
Source organism: Candidatus Spyradenecus sp. (assembly GCA_045651325.1). Classification (GTDB taxonomy): domain Bacteria; phylum Verrucomicrobiota; class Verrucomicrobiia; order Opitutales; family UBA953; genus Spyradosoma. The sequence goes on along the minus strand of JAZRSB010000051.1, from coordinate 13,965 downwards.
TCGCGGGCGGACGCCTCCTGTACATCGTGCCGACGGTATTGAGCGGGGCGGCAGTCTTTTCCGTGGTGGTTTGGCAGTGGGGCAACCGCCTCAACCGCGTCCGTTCCTTTCTCGACCCGGAACGCTTTAAAGGCGACGAGAGCTACCAGCTCTGGCAGGCGCTTACCGGTATCGCCAGCGGCAGAATTTACGGCGAAGGCCTCGGCAACGGGATGATTTACCGCGGCTTCCTCCCCGAAGCCCATACGGACTGCGTCTTCGCCGTCGTCGCCGAAGAGCTCGGCTTCTGCGGGACGGCCTTCATCATCATGCTTTTCCTCCTCCTCTTCGGGATTATCCTCTCGCAGTTGCGAAAAATCGCCGATGTCTTTTACTTCAACATTTGCCTGGGTTCGATGCTTTTTATCTTCCTGCAGGCCCTCATCAACGTATTCGTCAATCTCGGATTGCTCCCGACCAAAGGCATGTCGCTCCCCTTCATCAGCTACGGCGGCAGTAATATCGTCATCATGTTCGCCTTCATCGGACTAATCTGCAACGCGATTCGCAATTGGCCTGCCTCCGTACTCCCGAAACCCTCCGAATTTTAAATGAAAAAGAAAAGCTTCATCATCGCCTGCGGCGGAACCGGCGGACACCTTTCGCCGGGCATTGCCCTCGCAGAACGTCTCACGGAAAAGGGGTTTCATTGCATACTCCTTGTCAGTAAAAAGAAGATCGACTCGCGCCTTGCCGGGAAATACACCGATCTTGAATTCCGGCAAGCTCCGGGATGCGCGTTCTCGCTTTCGCCCAAGGGCTTCCTTGCGTTTCTGCTGAATCTCGCCCGCTCGCTCCTCTTCGGCTTTTCGCTTTTCCTGAAAAAACGTCCCGTCGCGTTTATCAGCTTCGGCGGATTTTTGACCGTCGGACTCGCCATCGCCAGCCGCCTGCTTTTCATCCCCGTCGTCCTCCACGAGGCTAATCGCATTCCCGGCAAAGCCGTCCGCTGGATGAGCCGCATCGCCACACGCGTCTATCTCCCGCCGGGAGTCCGCCTCAAAGGCATCACGCCGCTGGCCGTCCGCTCGACCGGCTTCCCCGTCCGCCGGGAAATCTTCCCGCACGACAAGGCCGCCTCCCGCAAACAAATCGGCGTACCGAGCAACGGCAAGGTTCTCGCCATCTTCGGCGGAAGCCAGGGCGCTAAGCCCCTCAACGACTGGATTGTGCGCGACCTCCAACGCTTCATCGACAGCGGGGTCTCCGTTTTCTGCGTCACCGGACCCAACAAAAATGCCGCCGATGCCGGCACGACGGAATACCGCTCCCGCGACGGCGCGCCCGTCTTCGTCCGCTTCACGTCGTTCTGCGACGACATGGCCGCCGCCCTTTCCGCCTCCGATCTCGTCGTCTCCCGATCCGGAGCCGGCTCGCTCGCGGAATTCGTCGCCTGCGGCGTTCCCGCCATCCTCGTCCCCTATCCGTTTGCCGCCGATAACCACCAGGAAGCCAACGCAAAATTCTTCCGCGAAAAAGGGGCCGGGCTCATGATTCCGCAAACCGAGATCGACACCCTGACGGATATCGCCCTCTCGCTGATTAACGACAATGCACTTCTCGGCGAATTACGCGCAAACATCGAAAAAATGTCCCGCGAATTCGACTGGAGCAATATGGTCAGCGACCTCGAACGCTACGCCACCGGCGAAAAGCGGGCCCTCAAAACCGAACAGGCGTAAGCTTTCACCTACGCAGACAAAGCGCGTACAGCGGACAAAGTTCCCCGGCGCGCTTTTTTGTTATCCCGCAAACTCGAACGATGCGGAAACAATGGCTTGAAACTGCCCTATGTTCCCGCGAAAATATCAGCCACCTATGCAAAAAGAAACTCTATGCCTCCACGCCGGATACGCACCGAAAAACGGCGAACCGCGCGCTCTTCCGATTTATCAAAGCACCACGTTTAAATACGACTCCACGAAACACATCGGCGATCTCTTCGACCTCACCGCTTCCGGGCACTTCTATTCCCGACTTTCCAACCCGACCGTCGATGCCGTCGAACAGAAAATTGCCGCACTCGAAGGCGGTGTCGCCGCTATGTGCACTTCGTCCGGTCAGGCCGCCTCCTTCATCGCTCTGATGACCATTCTCAAGGCAGGCGACCACTTCGTCTCCGCTGCCGCTATCTACGGCGGAACCGTCAACCTCTTCGCCGTTACGCTTAAGCGCTTCGGTATCGACTGCACCTTCGTGGACGCCGAAGCTCCCGCAGAGGAAATTCAAAAAGCCATTCGCCCAAACACCAAGGCTGTTTTCGGCGAAACCCTCGCCAACCCGGCCCTCGCTGTCTGCGACATTGAAAAGCTCGCCAAAATCGCCCACGACAACGGCATTCCGCTCATCATCGATAACACCTTCCCAACACCCGTCCTCTGCCGCCCGATTGATTTCGGCGCCGACATTGTTACGCATTCGACTACGAAATACATGGACGGTCACGCGCTCTGCGTCGGCGGCGTCATCGTCGATTCCGGCAAATTTAATTGGGCCAACGGCAAGTTCCCGGAATTCACCGAACCGGACGATTCGTATCACGGAATCGTTTACGCGGAGACCTTCGGGAAGGCTGCATTCATCGTCAAAGCCCGTGTTCAGCTGATGCGCGACCTCGGCATGACGCCCGCTGCCAACTCGGCATTTTTGCTGAACATCGGACTCGAAACCCTCGCCGTCCGTATGCCGCAGTATTGCCGCAACGCCCAAAAAGTCGCCGAATTCCTCGCGGCTCACCCGCAGATTGAATCCGTCGCCTATCCGGGCCTCCCGAACGACAAGTATCACGCCCTCGCGCAGAAATACCTGCCGAACGGATGCGCGGGCGTCATGAGCGTCGTCGTCAAGGGCGGACGCGAAGGAGCCGCGAAGTTCCTCGATTCCCTCAAGCTCGCCACTCAGTGCGTCCACGTCGCCGACATCCGTACCTGTGCTCTTCACCCGGCAAGCTCCACTCACCGCCAGCTCACCGACGAGCAACTCGCGGCCGCGGGGATTCCGCAGGGCCTCGTCCGCATTTCTGTCGGACTTGAGAACGCGGACGATATCATTGCCGACCTCGCCCAGGCACTCGCCCAGTAACGGAAGGCACAACCATGGCAACCGTCCGTCCTTTCGCGGCTCTCCGCCCGCCGAAAAGCCTCGTCGAAAAAGTTTCTTCGCTTCCGTATGACGTCATGAATCATGCGGAAGCCGCCGCCATGGCACGCGGGAACGCCCAGTCGTTTCTCCACATCTGCCGCGCGGACATCGACACCTCCGAAGCGCAGATTCACGATGAAGTCACCTACGCGAAATCGTCGGAAAATCTGCAAGCTTTCATCGCCGACGGCACGCTCGTCCGCGATGAAAAGCCCTGCTACTACATCTACCGCCAGATGATGTGGGGCCGCGTCCAAACCGGGATCGTCGCCTGCGCCAGCGTGGATGAATACCTCGACAATACGATTAAAAAGCACGAGCTCACGCGCAAGGAAAAGGAGCTCGACCGTATCTGCCACTTCGACACCTGCTCTACGCAGACGGAACCGGTCTTCCTCGCCTACCGCAAGCACGAAGGCATCGCCTGTATCATGCGCGAATGGATTAAGTTCCACAAGCCGGACTACGATTTTAAGACCGACGACGGCGTTTCGCACATCCTCTGGAAAGTCGATGACGATGCCGCCATTGCCGCTATCCGCCAAGGCTTCACGGAAGTCCCCGCGCTTTATATTGCCGACGGACACCACCGCACGGCATCGTCCGCCGCCGTTTCCGCACGCCGTCGCGCCGCGCATCCGGACTTTAGCGGCGAAGAGGAATTCAACTTCCTCATGGCCGTCATTTTCTGCGACGAAGATCTGTTCATCATGGATTACAATCGCGTCGTCCGGGATTTGAACGGTTTGAGCGAAGCGGATTTTCTCGCGAAGATTTCGGAAAAATTCGATGTCGCACCCGTAGCTGTTTCCGGAAACGGATACGCCCCGAAGCAAAAGCACGAATTCGGCATGTACCTCGGCGGAAACTGGTATTCGCTAATCGCCAAAGCGGGAAGCTTTGACGCCGAACACCCGATCGAATCGCTCGACTGCGCCATCCTGCAGGCAAATCTGCTCGCGCCGGTTCTCGGCATCGCCGACCCGCGTACGGATGCCCGCATCGACTTCGTCGGCGGTATCCGCGGCATTTCCGAGCTGGAGCGCCGTTGCCGCGAAGACGGCAACGCTGTCGCCTTCGCCCTCTACCCGGTCACGATGGCGGATCTCTTCAAGGTTGCCGACGCCGGAGAAATCATGCCGCCCAAATCGACCTGGTTTGAGCCGAAACTCCGCAGCGGACTCTTTCTCCACGAAATCGAAAAATAAAGATTGATTCGTCAGGCCTACAAGCGGCTTTAACCGCAAAAAAAGAAATCCGTACAGCACGTATGTCTGTACGGATTTCTTTGTCACGGGGAGCTTTATTTCAAGGGCGATTCCGCAGAAAACCTCACGGGCGAGCATCTCTTTAAAGGCTAGATTTTACGGGAATAACCTGTCGCGAGAGTGTAGAGCAGTAAGTACTGCAACGATCTTTTTGGTGTCTATTCTGTATATTCAAAAGAAGTTTGTCTTTTTTGATGGGGTTTTTGCCTGCACGAAACCTCATCAACTCCAAGCCCTATTGGCGGTGTTAAGGCGAATCCGGCTAATGAAGTAACTTTCCGTTGCAGGCCAAATTCGTGTAGTTCGCGGAGAACTCCTATTTCGTTTTCTTGGCCTTACAGGAGCAACATCGCTTCCAAATAAAAAGTGCACCGAGGATTGCGATTAGTCCCAAAACTCCTCCAGCAATGTTATAAGCACTTGCTTCCGGTTCGGACGCGGGAGCATCCGTGCTTTCATGATTGTTCGATGAGTCTGAACGTGCTTTGCTCTCAGTCTCTTCAGAAGAATCTTTGTAAACGAATTCTTTTACGGGAAAATCTTCCGGTTTCTTTCCGGGCTTGTGCGGAGTAAGAATCAGCGTTTCTCCGTCGTCCGAAACCGAATAAGAAACCCGGTTCCCGGGATGGGAAAAACGAATCCCGCACACGTTAAGAAAGTCTCGAAGCGGCTCTCGGGGGAGTGCTTTCGGCTTTTTCGGTAAGGGCTCTCGAAGATCGATTTCATAGATTCGAATTACGTCGCGCTGGAAAATCGAATCAGACGTTACCCAACATTTTTTATCGCTTGAGGCGACAATTTCTAATTTTGTCGCACCGGTAATATTGCTTCTCGAAATATTCCCGTGTGTGTTCGTTTCAAAGTAGAAAAAGCCAGTGTACGTATATACCGGACCGCGAATACGCTGTTTTGCATCTTCCGGAGTTTGTCCCGGTTTGAAAATCTCTACGATAGAGATTTTGGTATTTCCGCAAGTTGTGCTATCCACGGTAACATGCCGATCTCCGTCGGACGCAATTTCTTCTAACGAAAGATCAAAAGGAACATGACGGCGCACAGTTGGCGCTTCGGCTGATGCAAACTGCGGGAAAGGCAGGCAGAGAGCTGCCAGTAAAATAAACAGTCCTTTCATTTTTTTATCTCCTTATTTTATACATTTGGAGACACAATAGATATTTAATTAGTAGGACTTGTCAAATAAACTTTTCTTTTGTTTTGAGGCGTAGTTGTTACGGGAATAAGTGTCCCAACACCCCTGCGACCAATGTCATAAAATTGTCACAAAATGCATTTTGAAATACGTGGAGTTTTTTACTTAGTCTTTCTTCCTGCGGGAGCGGATTTTCAACCAAAGGAAAAGTCCGGTCGCGCAGAAAATACTTCCGAAAGCAAGCCACACCCAAAGCCCCGAAAGTGTCGGGGTGCACTGCATTTTCTCCGGAGTTTCTAGAGGATTTGCAGGCGCTTGCGGCGTTTTGGCGGGAACAGGTTTCTTCGCTACGATGTTCGGGTTGCCGTACTTTCTATTGAGTTCTATATGTTCCGCGTAAAGGGCGTCTGCCTGCTCCCTGGAAATCAGCGACCACCCGTTTCTTTCTAAAAGGGGCAAACCTTTTTCGGCACGAATCCGGTTACGTGCGACAAAAGCTTCGCTTAGCCATGCTCTCCCGTGAAAACGCGTGTGCGGCCAATCTAATTTCTCCCGCAGGCCGTCCGAAACATGATACCACTGTTGTCTCTGCCGATCGTACAAAAAATAGAACGGCGAGAACTTTTTCGTCGCGTCTCCCTCTTCGAAAATTCCGGCCTTCCAAGCATAATTGCCTTGGACAATAAGGCATTCTCCGTAAATTTCCGGTTTGTAGCAGATATGCCAGTCTTGAGGGAGGTCTATTCCCCAAAAAACAAGGTCAAAATTCGGAACTTCAAAAGGTTTGCAACGCTGTAAAAGATCTTCTCGGATACCTTTTTTTAACGCGTTCTTGATAGTGTCCACGCTTTGAAATTCCGATTTGGGGATAAAATAAGCCCTTGAGCTAGGATAAATCCTTTCTTCTGAAGGGCCGGAATGCACTCTAATGCTACGCGGGTAAACGAAATAAGAATCCCTAAACTCAATAATTTCCGCATGCGATGCCGAAATCGTTACAATACTGCCTGCATCTTTTCCGTGCGTGCTAATCGACACCAAGGCAAAAGGTATGACTAGAAAATGTCTTTTCATGGATATTTCTTGTTTATTGGAACGCGATAGGGTCGATAAGTTCAAACTCCAAAATATCCTCACCTTCCTCATTTTTTACGGGAGCGCGACACTTTATTTCGGAGACACCAAGCTTGAAGTCTTCCAAAAGAAACCCTGCTACTACATTTTTCTGCCATTCGTGTAGATTGTCGTAAACTACACCATAGGATGGATCATAAATTTTTGCATTATGCATTACTATTGCATGATCAGAAAAAATAGAAATTGGATCACGTTCTCCTTTTGCCTGCAGACCAACGAGATCTCGTATTCGATTTTCAATCTCCTTCCCGGAGTTGTAATCCGTATCTAAAACATAATTCCCTGTAGGATATGTCAGCAAAACACTCTTTGAATAATCAATGCCCTCTTGGCGGGCGTCTTCATAAGGAATGTTGCGCATTTCTAAGAGGAGAGAATCGCGAAACTCCGGATTGTATTCGTAGTTGTTTATCAGAAATCGGTTTCTGTACATAGGGACAATTCCGTATATCTTAAATTTAATATCTTCGAGTCCATGCAGCTTTAGTGCATGGTACATCAATTCCGCCCATGCTCCACAACGACCACTTCCGATATCAAGCAAATATTCAAGCGTAACGGTATCTTCAGGATTTCCTTCCAAATTACTCTCGAATACTTTGCGTCCCCAGTAGCCGAGTAAATCTCCATTGCGCTTGTACATGTCGTGGGCAGTGAACTTTTCCCAGATTTTATCAAAAATCTCTCTTTCTGTTGCGATATAATCGAGTGAAATACATGCGATTCCGAAAAGACTTTCCTGTCGGTGCGGACAATCTGCTGACGGTTTGTCATGAAGAAAATATAATTCATGGCGACTTCGTCCTAGGGGAAACCATTCTTCCTCCCCTTCATATTTCACGAACCACGTAACAGAAAAATTCTTCTCAAAATGGCAAACGACTCCGTTGCCGACAGGAGCGCTAACGACAATTCCCTCGTTAATCGTTTCCCATGCTTTCTCTAAAATAATTGTCCTTTTATTGATTCTAACCCGCGCACGAATGCTCTCAGGGAAACCTTTAAGCGGCGATTCAAAATTGGGCTTTAGAATCAAATTTGTTCCTCCGTAAAATGCAATCGGATTTGATTTTCGTTCACGAGAAGCTTCCCAATCATCTCCGGTAAAAGGATTCCCATTGTCTTGCTTTACGGCAACTCTACATCCGGACGTTTCAGCGTCAATGTTAATGCTCAAGATGCGGGCAACGCTTCTGAACTTAATGTTTCCGATTAATGGACCGCTTGTACCCGTTCCTGTCGGCGAAAATGAAAGCGTGACATTTCCACGTTCGCTCACTTCAAACGTCAAATAAACTTCTTTGGCTTCGTCTTCGGAGTTGCACGCCGGAGCCGTAAAACTCTTCGAGACTGCTGCTGTGCCGCTAACGGAAACCGTGTAAGCAGGTTCTCCACCGTCCGGACGCTGCAGATGTTTCCACTTCAATGCATATTTTCCGGCAGAAAGATTTTCCAACGTAACTGCAATTCCTTTGCTTCCGTTACGTGCGAGCAAGTCGTAATAGCCCGGCGACCAATATTCGATTTCAGATCCTGTGAGTGCTTGCCATTTTGAGCTTTCCGCCGGCGTGTAGAAAGAATAATTCAAGCGTTCTCCGAACCAAGCCGTGTTATGCCACATGTTCTGTTGCGAAGACCAAGTCGGAGCAGGCAAGCTCAGGATGGGTGTTGCCGAGTCGTCGCCGCTTTCTGTTGCTTCGTTTACCGTTGCAGCGACACTGTATGCCGTGCTTGCGCCGCGAGCCTGCGGCGGATCGTTCGGGTTGAGCGGGTCGGTTCCCTCGATAAACTCGAGATAATCGGCGATGCCGTCGCCGTCGGAATCCCAAGGATCGGTTTCGTCTGCGGGATTGGTTTCCGCGACAATTTCTTCGGCGTCGGTCCATCCGTCGCCGTCGGAGTCGTCTTCTAAGACTTCGGAGAGCGCCCAGAGTGTTCCGGCGAGTCCGAGGAATGCGGCGCTTCCCACCGCCCACGGCAAGTAGCGTCCGCGATGTTTTTCAACGGGGGTAATGGATTTCATTTTATTTAGTTTTTATACATTTGAGGACGCAATAGATATTTTATTGGTGAGAATTGTCAAATGAATTTTGCGTAGACTTTGATTGTCGTCGCTTTCGGCTTTCGCTTCCGACCCGCACTACGCTACAGAAAGCTTACGGCAACCTCTAAAATTCGTTTTTTTAAAGCTGTCTCAAGATTAGGCATGTGCGTCGGAGGTGCACTACATTGGATAACCGCGGGTGTAGGTGTAAGAGCCGAAGTCTGCGGACAAGCCCCTGGCCTTATGCACCGCTAAGCGACGCAGATTCCTGCGGCACCATAGAACGAGCTACGTGCTCTTTTCGTAGATAAATCTCTAAAAAGGAATTTCTATAGGTAGCCCTACGCGTTCAAGCTTCATTCATAATTTCTGCGGGAGCGCGCCCTTCTTCGAGGAGCTTTTTCATGCGCGTCATCGTGGGCGCGACGTGCGTGAAGAACTTTTTGTACGCGGCACAGAAATAGTTCAATCCGGGTTCGCCGTCGGGCGAAATGCAGAAGCGGTGTTTCGGGCATTCGCCGTTGCAGACAAAGCGCACACCACACTTGCGGCAGACGCGCGGAAGCGATTTCAGCTTCATTTCGCCGAAACGTTTTTGGGCTTCGGAATCGGCGAGGGCCCCGAGCTTCTTTTCCAAAAGATTGCCGAGTTTGAAGCGCGGATAGACGAAGTGGTCGCAGGAAAAAACATCGCCGTTGTGCTCGAGGGCGAGAGCTTTTCCGCATTTTTCCCGGAAAACACAAAGCGGCGCAGGTACACCCGCCCACGCACAAAGAGCGACATCGAAGAGCTGGACGAACGTTTTGCCGACATCCCGCCGCACCCAGACATCGTAAATATCGCAGAGGAATTTGCCGTAGTCTTCCGGCTTTACGGACCAAGGCAAAACCTCACTTCCGCCGAGACGTCCGCTCGGCAAATCCGGCGCAGAAGCAAAGCGCATCGGCGCATCGGCCGGCGTCGCCGGGCGTTCGACAAGCGGAATGAACTGGATAAAACCCGAACCGATTTCCCGCAGAAACTCATAAACTTCAACACCGCGATGAACATTGTGTTCCCCGACCACCGTCAGCGTGTTGAATTCCGCGCCGAAACGCTTGAGCTGACGGATGCCTTCCGACACGAGCTCGAAAGACGGTGCGCCCGCACGCGTGACGCGATTGGCATCGTGACATTCCCGAGGGCCGTCGATACTGATGCCGACAAGGAATCCGTTGTCCGCGAAAAAGGCCGCCCAGTCTTCGTTGATGAGCGTGCCGTTCGTCTGAAACGCATTTTCGATACGTTTTCCGCCGGCATATTTTTTTTCGAGCTCGATGACTTTCCTGAAAAAATCAATGCCGAGCAACGACGGCTCACCGCCCTGCCAAACGAAGCTGACCTCCGGGATCTCCTGCGCTTCGATGTAGTCGCGAATGAAGGTTTCGAGGACGGCATCGTTCATTCGCCAGTCCTTTTTTTGCGGGAAAAGTGCCTGCTTTTCGAGATAGTAGCAATAAGTGCAATTCAGATTACAGACAGAGCCGATCGGCTTGGTCATCACGTTGAACGCACGGGGCTCGGCACTTGGTTTCGGAGACTTCATGCCTCCGTTTTAGCATAGTTTTCGAAAAATGAACATCGTTTCTTCCCGCAAATTCATTTACGCTTCGGGCATGATTTTCGGATGTGTTGCGGGGGTGCTTTTGCTGACGGGACTGCTTGTCGCGGTCCTTCCCGCATGGCGCGCCCGACGCCGCCGCGAGCGTTTCTTGGCAGCTCCCTTTCCGAAAAACTGGGCCAAAATCATCCGGGTCAACGTCCCGCACGCCGCAAAAATTCCCCGCCCGTTGCGCGCCCGTTACGCCCGGCACATTAAAGAGTTTTTAATGGAAAAAACCTTTGAACCCTGCGGCGGGCTCGTCGAAGTATCCGATAAAATTGCCGTCATCGTCGCCGCCAACGCGTCGTTGCTCGCGCTGGGGCGGGAAACGCCGGCTTGGCGTGCCCTGCATTCCGTGCTCGTTTATCCGCGGGCATTTCGTTTGCACGACCCGCAGGAAACGCTTGCGGCAAGCGCTGACGGCGAAGCGATGCCTCTGCCGACCGAAGAGGAGCCGCCGGAAAACGACGGCGAATCACGGGCTTTCGGAAGCGTGATCCTGTCTCAGGAACGGATTTTGCGCGATGCCGCTTTTTCCGGAAATGCGCAAAATGTCATTATCCACGAATTCGCGCACCAATTTGCCGACACCGAGCCGCTGTACTTTCCGCAGGAGCGCCTCGCCCGCTGGGAAACGCTTTTCAAAAAAGAAATGGCACGCCTGCGTTCCGGCGCAAGCGATACAATCTTGGACGAATACGGCGCAGAAGACCCCGCAGAGTTTTTCGCCGTATGTACGGAAGCCTTCTTCGGGACCCCGCGAGCACTCCGACGCGCCCATCCGGAAGCCTACGCGGCCCTCGCAGAAATCTACGCCCTCACCCCCGCAGACTGGCAGGACGCCGAAAGCTGATTCGCAAAAGCACTTCGCGGAAGCTTTTCTATTTGAAAGGCTCGCGGGAAGATTTCATGCTCTCAGGCATCATGGCAGACAATAATTTTCTCCCGAAATCCGGCGTCCAAACCGAGCGCGCACAAATCCGCGTCTCCACGAAATTTCCCGCAAACAACAACTACGTTTGCAGCTATGAAGTCTTCGTCGAAGGCGAGTTCTTCAAGCCGGAAAACGGTCGTTCCGCGATGATCAATTTTGTCCAAACCGGCGCTCCGCTCGAAAAATCGTATTACGATTACGGCCGCTTCTGCTTCTTCCTTCCGAACTGCGTTCTGCCGATGTTCGAAGACGTCCTGAACGGACAATCCGCCAAGCTCGTCGTCCACTTCGTCATCGAAAACGGACGTCCGGCCCGCGACCAGGCCGAAGCGCAATTTAAAATCACCTTTAAGGTTTAATCGATGGCAGAAAAAATTGCGCTGACCGCGGACGGCTCACTCGCCGTTCCCGCCAACCCGATTATCCCCTTCATCCGCGGCGACGGTAGCGGCCCGGACATTTGGTCCGCCGCCGTACGCGTGATGGACGCCGCCGTTGAAAAAGCCTACGCCGGCGCCCGTAAAGTCGAATGGCGCGAAGTTTTCGCCGGCGAAAACGCATTTAAAAAACTCGGCACTTGGTTGCCCGACGAAACCGTCGATATTTTCCGCGAATACCTCGTCGGCATCAAAGGCCCGCTGACAACGCCCGTCGGCAAAGGCGTACGCTCGATTAACGTGACACTCCGCCAGACGCTCGACCTGTTCGTCTGCCTGCGTCCGGTGAAATATTTCCGCGGCATCGAAACGCCGGTGAAAGATCCGTCGCAAGTCGATATGGTCGTATTCCGCGAAAACACGGAAGATATTTACGCGGGCATTGATTGGACTGCAGGAACGCCAAAAGCGCTCCGCATGATTGAATTTCTCAAAACGGAGTTTCCGGACGATTTCAAAAAAATCCGTTTCGGAGGGGAAACTCCGGACGAAATCGGTTTCGGCGTAAAACCCGTTTCCAAAACGGGAACGCAACGCCTCGTACGCGCAGCCCTCGAATACGCGATTGCACAAAACCGCAAATCGGTAACGATTGTTCACAAGGGCAATATCATGAAATTTACCGAAGGCGCGTTCCGCGATTGGGGCTATGCCGTGGCTAAAGAAGAATTCGGCGCGGAAGCAATCGACGGCGGCCCGTGGCTCAAGATTCCCGAAGGCAAACCCGGCGCAGGCCTCGTCATCAAAGACTGCATCTGCGACGCCTTCCTGCAGGAAATTTTGCTCCACCCGGCAGACTTCGATGTCATCGCGACGCTAAATCTGAACGGCGACTACGTCTCCGACGCACTTGCGGCACAGGTCGGCGGTATCGGCATTTCTCCCGGCGGAAACATTAACACGAAATCCGGCCACGCGATTTTTGAAGCCACGCACGGCACGGCTCCGAAACTCGCCGGCTTGGACAAAGCCAATCCGTCCTCGCTTTTGCTTTCCGCAGAAATGATGTTCCGCCACATGGGCTGGAATGAAGCGGCAGACTTAATCGTCAAAGGCGTCGAAGGCGCAATTTCCGCCAAGACGGTGACCTTTGACCTTGCGGCAATGATTCCCGGCTCGACCGAGCTGAAGTGTTCGGAATTCGCCGACGCCGTCATCGCCAATATGTAACAAATCCCTTCCCTCAAACAAAAAATCCCTTACGAAAACCGTAAGGGATTTTTTTGGTACTCGAGAAGGGACTTGAACCCATACGCCTTTCGGCATCGGAACCTAAATCCGACGTGTCTGCCAATTTCACCACTCGAGCAGAAAGTATGTCGAATCTACGGAAAACACTGCTCCTTGGCAAGCCGCAGTTCTCTGCGCCCGCAGAAGAAGAGAACGGTCTCTTGGTCTCCATAGTACAACTTTACAATTGCCCCCGATAGGAACCACTACGTTGGTTTTTATTAATTTGCTTTTCGTACTCATACTCCAAGTTCCGGGAAGCCGGATTGGGATTTATGAGAGCCTGAAACATTATCCACCCAAAAGCGTCGGTATGGATTTCAAAAAAACCATACAACCCATTGGAAAATCTTACAAAATAAAAGCCCTTCTTCCAATTACTCCAATCCTCGGATTCACACAAATGCCCGAGCTTAATTTCTTCTTTGTAACCACCCTCCGGTGCAATGAAGTCAGAATCGTGATTCCTTTCTATAAATCCGCCATCCGGAATACGCAGACTATATTCCCAAGAAAAACCACGTCGCACGCCTTCCTGCCTATCGGTTTTATACGAAATATAAAGGCTCGTCGGAGACTCTTCTGCCTCTCCGTTAGCAAGATTGATTGCATAAGGCTCTTCCGCAATTTGAATCCATCGCTTCCCTTTCGCAATTACTTTACCACACGAATAATACAGTGGCTCGCGAATCCCTTTTTTCCTCAAACGAAAAATTGCCGGATTTTGTGGATCCCAAGCAGGATCATCGCCCACTTGGAAACCATAGCCAAATTTGCGCTGGGATTTCTCCGCATGATCATGGGTGCCGTAGTAATCCTGATGCTCACAAGCAACAAATAAGCTACCGCCTATTTCATGAATTTCGAAGCATCCTTTCTCGTCTGTATACATGATTTTGTTCGGTGGACCACCTCCGGTCCAAACATCGTCAAAATTGCCGGA
>JAZRSB010000050.1:0-1638 GCA_045651325.1 Candidatus Spyradenecus sp. | reverse complement strand
CGACTCATCCGAACACGAGACGGTATTCGTCGTTTTTTGCCAAATAATACCGCCCGCGTCCTTCTCGTAAATGGTTTCGGTCTCTGTCTTTCTCCAAGCGGAAACTTCGCTTGATGCTTGAGGCTCGACGCTTGAGACTTGAGCAACGACATTGCCCAGCGCGTCGTGCGTGTAAGCAACAAGCGGGCTCCCGGTGGAAGCGGTCGCGACTAAGCGCGTTCCCGCGTAAGTGTTTTCCGTTGTCAAAACGGCGTTCAAGCCGAAGCCGGGACGTTCCGTCTTCACCGTGCGGCCGTGCGCATCGACGTAGGTCTTTTCCCAACGCACCGAGTTTTGCGCACCCGTGTAAACCGCCGTCGTCTTCAAGCCGTTTTCAAAGCCGTACGCGTAGTATTGCGCGACAACTGCCGTGCCCGTGACGGAAAGCATTTCGCCGTTGGCGTTGCGAACCGTAACGCGCGTGCCGCCGTCGGGGAAAGTCACGGTTTCGCTCAGGCCGTCCGCGCTGCGCTCGTAGCGCGTCGTGTTGCCGAGCGCGTCCGTCTCGGAAGCAAGTTCACCGAACGCATCGTAGCTCCGCGACGTCGTTTTCGAAAGCGTTCCCGCCGTCTGCGTTTCGGCAATCACGCGGCCTTCGGCATCGTAAGTGTAGCGCGTGACGACATCGCCGCGCGAGCCGTGGCGCGTGGAAGTTTTCAGACGCTTGGCGGAATCGAAAGTATTGTCCGTGCGCACGCCATTTTCGTCGATCGTCCAAACCGGACCCGTGCAAATGTAATCGGCAGAGGAGGTTTTCCCGTCGGAACGTTCCGTTGCAATGACTTTGTGCGTCGGCGAATAGCTTTTGTTTTCCCAAGAAACGAGCTCGAAAGCGGCGCCCGTGTGGACGTGATTCTCCGTGCGGACTTCGTTGCCGAGCTTGTCGAAGACACGAACGACGCGGGTCGATTTCGCGGGCACGGGAGCGAATGCGCCGCTGTTCCAAACGCCTTCGGTCTCCGTTTGCGTGTAGCCGCCGCTCATCGCCTGCTCAAAGCGCGTGTCCGAATACGCGTAATGCGTCGCCGTGCCGTCGGCGCGAATCTCGTATTTTACGCGACCGGCGGAGACTTTTCCGGTGTTGGCGGGATAGTAATGCGTCTCGCTCGTAAGCGTCGTACCGTTAGCCGTCACCGAACGCGATTCCGTTTTGCCCGCACTCGTGTCGTCGTTGTAAATATACGTTTCCGTTTTGAAAAGCGCTCCGGCGATTTTGAGGACGATTGTCCGCGGACGCAGATCGACGCTCGTTCCCGCAACGTGCTCGGCGTAAACGTATTCCGTCGTTTCCTCCAAACCGCCGAAGCCGCTCGAAAGTGTTTCCTTAATCACGCGACCGTGCGCGTCGTATTCATAGGCGCGCGTTGCGCCCGAGCGATCCGTCTCCGTCGCGACTTTCCCGATCCCATTCCCGCTCACGACGCGCGTCGCCGTGTATTCCGCAATGCCATCGACGCTTTTACCGACATAGCGATTGCCGTTCGTCGGCGAAATGAGTTCCTCCGTCGTGCTCGAATCCACACCGCTGCCCACCGTTTCCGTCACGACGAAATTGCCGTTCTCGAGCTCCGTCCACGCGCGCGTGCTCGTATAATCATT